>NZ_LT859958.1:321803-643607 GCF_900184705.1 Brevefilum fermentans
TCGCACGCCTGGTTTGCCGGTTACACCCGGGTCAACGACCCCGATCGCCCCGATATCGCCGTGGTGGTCCTGCTGGAGAACGCCGGTGAGGGCTCTGTGATGGCGGCGCCGGTTTTTCGCCGGGCAGTGACGCTATATTTCTCTGATGGCGAAGATCCCGGCGGCATCATGCCGTGGGAGAGTGAACCCTATGTGCTTTACCAACCTGAACCAGAACCTGCGGATGAATCCACAACCGGGGAGTGACACAGTATAATCAATGATCGTTAAGAACCGGGTACCGGGCAACCCCGGCGCCCATCGGAGTTCGGTATGAGAAGTTTAAAAATTGCGATCATTTTACTTTTACTGGCGGCAATCATCGGCTGTACGCCGGGCGGAGAAGTTTTGGAAGTTGAAGAAACCCCGGAACCAACGCTCACGCTTCCGGCTCCCCAGGTGTTTATCACCCCAGCCCCGGATGTCAACGCTGCCGTTGACGCGTTTATGGAAGCCTGGCGAGTTGACGATTACAGCGGCATGTACCGCCAACTTTCGGAGGGCAGCCGGGCTGCGTTGACGGAGGAAGATTTTATTGCCCGCTATAACCAGACTGCCATCGCACTGACGCTGCTGTTTGACAACGGCATCACTTACCAGGTGCTTTCCCGCACGACGGAACCCAATTCTGCCGTAGCCAGCCTGCAGGTGAATTACAACACCAACCTCTTTGGTACCCTGACCCGCCAGCTGGAAATTCCGTTGGTGCGCGAGGGTGATGGCTGGCGGGTGGAATGGCATGATGGATTGATCATGCCCGAGCTGGCTGGGGGCAACCAGCTGGAGATTGTGCGCCAATCCACCCCGCGCGGCGCGATCTACGCCAGCAACGGAGCGCCGCTGGCTGCCCAGGCGGATGCGGTGGCGATCGGCTTCACCCCTGGAAACCTTAACGACAGCCTGATGAGCCTGTTTTACAACACCATGGCCAGCCTGACCATTTACCAGGTTGATGAGATCCGGGAGATGCTGGAGGCGGCTCATCCCCTTGACTACGTCTCATTAGGCGAAGCGACCCAGGCTGAGATCAACGCTCACCTGAGCGCTCTTTCCAGCCTGACCGGCGTGTATCTGACCAGTTATTCTTCCCGGTTTTACTTTGACGGCGGGCTGGCGCCTCAAACGGTGGGGCATCTTTCGTATATCTCCAGTGAAGATTTGGATCGCTACCTGCGGATGGGATATTCTCCCAACGAGCGCTTTGGCGCCACCGGGCTGGAACTGGCTTTCGAGGACGTGCTTGCGGGAGAGCGTGGCGCCACCCTGTACCTGAAGGATGCCAACGGGCAGATTCTCTCCAAGCTGGGAGAGCGCCCAGCCTCTCCGGGGCAATCGATCACAACCACCATTGAGCCGGGCTTACAGTATCGCCTGCAGCAATCGTTGGGCGATTTTCGCGGCGCCATCGTGGTGATCGAAGTAGACACCGGGCGGGTGCGGGCGATCGTCTCCAATCCACAGTTTGACCCTAACCTGTTTGACATCAACAACCAGAACTTCGTCTATGCCCAGAACCCGTATAACGTGCCGAACGACCCGGTCTTCAATCGAGCTACCAATGGGCAATACCCCCTGGGCTCGGTGTTTAAGATTGTTAGCATGGCAGCTGCACTGGAAACGGGCACTTTTGGCGAATACGACCAGATTTATTGTGACCATTCCATTGTGGCCTGCGGCAATGTGCTGACGGATTGGACGCTGGAAAAAGATGTTCCGCCCAGCGGAACTTTAACGCTGCCCGAGGGTTTAATGCGCTCGTGCAACCCGTGGTTTTACGTCATCGGCGAGGAACTGATGGCGGCGGGGCGCCCCGATGCGCTGATCGACATGGCGCTGGGATTTGGGCTGGGGGTGCCGACGGGCGTGGAGGTAGCCGAACAGCCCGGCAATATCCCCGCCCAGGTGACCACCTGTGAACAGAACGTTCAGCTTGCAATCGGCCAGGGCGAGATGACCGTCACGCCTTTGCAGGTGGCGGCTTTTATCGCCGCGGTGGCTAACGGGGGCACGCTGTATCGCCCATCGTTGATCGACGCCATCGGTCCCGAGGAGGGCACACCGACACTGACTTTTACCCCCGAAGAAACCGGCAGCCTGCCTGTTTCAGATGTGAATCTGACCATTATCCAGACCGCGATGCGTGAAGTGATCACCAATGCCCGCGGTACTGCCCACAGACAGTTGGCTACCATGCGCTACCGACCCTATGGAAAAACCGGCACCGCGCAAAACCCCTTTGGGATTTCGCATGCCTGGTTTGCCGGCTACTCGCAGGTCAACAACCCCGACCGACCCGATATCGCCGTGGTGGTGCTGTTGGAGAACGCCGGCGAGGGCTCGGAGATGGCTGCGCCGGTCTTCCGACGGGCGATTTCGCTGTATTTCTCGGGCAATACCGATATCGGCTGGGTGCTCCCCTGGGAGGCTTACCCCTATGTGGTGGCTTCGCCGACGCCCTACCCCACCAATACGCCTGTTCCGACCAACACGCCTTTTCCAACCGAAACGCCCGTCCCCACCGAGACGCCTATCGGGGGAGATGTTGATGAACCGGAAGAATGACCCCCCTGGCTAAAACCCTGGACGGCCTGGTGATCCGCGCCCAATCTGGTTTCCTGGTGGTGCGCACCGATGCTGGTGATTACACCAGCCGCCTGCGCGGTCGCCTGAAGAAGGGCGAGCAGGAAGGAGACCGGGTGGCTGTGGGCGACCGTGTGACGATCACCCCCCATAAGGACGGGAGCGGCGTGATCGAAAATGTGCACGAGCGCACAGCCGAGCTGGCACGGGTGCGCACGGGGCTGAAGCGCGAGTACCGCCAGATTTTACTGGCTAATCCCGATCAGATTGTAATTGTGTTTGCCTGTGCTCAACCCGAGCCCAGCCTGCGTATGCTGGACCGCTTCCTGGTGATCGCTGAAAAGCAGCAGGTGGAGGCGCTGATCGTGGCGAACAAGGTTGACCTGGTGAGCCGAGCAACTGCCCGGGCGACCTTTGATCTGTACGCCAACCTCGGCTACCCCCTGGTGTTTACCTCTGCCCGGACGGGTGAAGGCTTGGACGAGCTGGGCGGCGCCTTAAAAGGAAAACTGTCCGCCCTCACCGGTCCCTCGGGCGTGGGTAAATCGAGCCTGCTGAACGCCATCCAGCCGAATTTAGGCTTGCAGGTGCGCGAAGTCAGCGATGCGACCTCGAAGGGACGCCACACAACCCGCGTGCGCCAGCTATTTCCGCTGGATTTGGGCGGTTATGTGGCTGATACCCCCGGCATCCGCTCGTTAGCCCTGTGGGATACCGAACCCGAGGAACTGGACGCCTATTTTGTGGAGATGCGGGAGCTGGTGGCTGATTGCCAGTTTTCGGATTGCACCCACACCCATGAACCGGGTTGTGCTGTGCTGGCAGCGGTGGAGGCGGGCCGGGTGGCTCCCCAGCGCTATCAGTCTTACCTGCGCCTGCGCTTTGGCGACGAAACTGATGAATGGATTGAAGACGAAGACCAGGATGACCTCGAAAGGACGTGTTGATGAAAAAAGCCCTCATCCTTACCGTAGCGCTGATCCTGATGCTGGCTGCCTGTAAGCCACAGGTGGTGGAGACGCCCCCGTCGGAGACGGTTGACCTTAGCCTCCCGGTGGAGCCCAGCGCAGCCCCCGAACCCACGCCGACGGAAACGCCGCCTGTGACCCTGACGGTGTGCACCGCCAGCCTGCCAGAGACGCTCTCCCCCTTCGGCGGTCCGTTGACCCCCGCCAGAGAGCGTTTGAATGCGCTGTTGTACCCCCCGGCTTACACCCTGGGCAATGTATGGCTGGAGCCGGTGCCGATTCGGCGCGGGCAGATGCTGGTTGACGCGCGTGGTGAGCTGGTGATGGCTGCCGAGGGGGTGAACGTACGCCCCAGCGGTTGTCGCGAGAATGCCTGTTCCATCACCTGGAACGGGCTGGACCCGCTGGAGATGGACCGCATGGTGGTGGACTTTAGCCTGCACGCAGGGTTGACCTGGAGCGACGGCGCCCCGCTGATCCCAGCCGACGCCGTCCTCAGCTACACCCTGGCGAGTGACCCGTCCTCGCCGGTTTACGGCTGGGCTGAGGCGCGCACCGAGAGTTTCAACGCCCGGGATGCGATCAGCCTGAGCTGGCGCGGCCTGCCGGGATTCACCTCCGCCGAGCTGGAGCGCTTTTTCTGGACTCCGCTGCCATCACATCGATTTGACTCCGTCCCGGACTTCAGCGCCGTCGCTGCGGAAACCTCCAGTTACGGACCCTTTTCCCTGGCTGAGCGTGGCGAACACGAACTGCTGTTGACCCGCAACCCCGGCTATCCTTCACCTGCAGAGACCCTGCCGGGTGTTGATCAGGTCGTACTGCGGGCCCTTGAGGGCGGCGCTGTGGCGGCGTGGGAGGCGCTGCAGACGGGAACCTGCGATGCGCTGGACGCTTCTTTCAACCTGGTCGAGGCGCCCGAAGTATTGGCTGCCATCCAGTCGGAGCCGGGTTACGAGGTGCGGGTTGAAACGGACGGTCCACCAACGCAACTGGTGTTCGGCATCCGCCCGGCGGAATACGACACGATTAACAACCCTGTGTTTGCCGAGCGCAAGGATTTCTTTGCCGACTCGCGCACGCGCCTGGCGCTAACACAGTGCATCGACATCGAAGCCCTAGCCGCACAGACCGGTTCGGCGCCTGTCCTGCAGGCTGGGCTGTCCTATGATCCGGTAGCGGGTGCAACCCTGCTGGAGACTGTCGGTTGGGTGGATCACGATGGTGACCCGCTTACGCCGCGAGTCTCGCAGAACGTGCCGGGTGTCTTCAACTCCACCCCGCTGTCGTTGACGCTGCTGGCGGGTCCCTCGCCCTTCCACCAGGACCTGGCTGCGGGGATCGCCGAAATGTTGGGGATCTGCGGCGTAGGCCTGCAGGTGCACACATTGAGCCTGCCCGAGCTGTACGCACCTGGCCCGGAGGGTCCGCTGTTTGGACGCGCGTTTGACCTGACCTTGCTCGCCTGGCAGCGACCGCCCGGTGGAGATTGTGCGCTGTACGCCAGTTGGGCGATACCGAATACAACCAACGGTTGGATCGGCACGAATATTGCCGGTTTTTCCGATGCTGGATACGATGCATTGTGCAGTGCGGCACTTCTGGCGACGCCGGAGGAGGTCGACACGCGTCGGGAATCTGCGCAAGCCGCGTTTGCCGAACTGCTGCCGGCGGTGATGCTGGTGACGCCGGTGCGTGTGGAAGTGTGGAAGATTGATGCGGGTGGCTGGTAGAAAAGAAGACCGAAAACAAAAAGCGCCCATTTTGGACGCTTTTCTTGTGGACCCAGAGGGATTCGAACCCTCGACCTCCTCAATGCCATTGAGGCGCGCTCCCAGCTACGCTATGGGCCCTCAGGTACCCCGTGCCCCTTTACCGCTGGTTTCCGGGGCACCGCAGTGGACCTGGAGGGATTTGAACCCTCGACCTCCTCAGTGCGATTGAGGCGCGCTCCCAACTGCGCTACAGGCCCATCTTTCAGGGTGAAAAAGATTTTACCCCCCTGTATGGGGACTGTCAAGCTAAGTTTTTCGCCACAAGCGTCCACCGCCGCCTGCCAGGTAGTTGCGCAGTGCCAGGAGCGTTTCATCGTCATTGCGCCAGAAGGAGGAAAGCTGTGACTTGTAGCACAACACAGCCTCCTGCCAGGCGCGCAGGGCGTCTTCACCCAGGTCGTAGGGGATATATTTTAATTCCCCATCCTTTAACAGGGGATTTTCAAAATGGTTGATCACATAGGGGTAATCGGCATAGTATGCATCAACGCCGCCAATCTGCTTACCGACGTTAACGACCAGCCGGTGATCAACGTGACCGCCCAGGCCCATCGGCATTACCAGGGATGCTCTTTGCGGCAATTCAGCAGTTAACGCCGTGCTGATTTCCGCAACCAGGTCTGCCTCGGGTAAGCTATTAAACAGAGTAAAAAAGTCCTTCACGAGCGGTTCGCCGCTTGCCGGGTCACGGCGATAGATGGCATCGAGCCAGTCAAAGTGGCGCAGTTCTGCCCCCAGGACAGCGCAGGCAGCCCGGTCCTCTTCTCTCCGGGCGAGGATCGCATCCACGCCCGAGATGCCCCAGGTTGCGTGCAACTCCTGTGCAAGCTCCGAGTAAAGTACATCCAGCGGCAAGCCCGTCAACAGCGTCCAGATTTCAACCCGATGGCCTTGACGGGTGAGGTCCCAAACCAACCCGCCGCAGGAGAGGGTGACATCATCCAAATGAGGGGAAATAAAAATGGTATGTTGTGTGTTCATCTTTCCATTGTATCAAAAATCCCAAGGGATTCAACTGAGATTTTTGAACTTTGGTATGCCTGTCGTAAAACACTTTTTTCGTTGGACAACCCAAGCCCTACGCAATAATTGGGGTAAAATTCTCTTGATACTGCCAGAAACGACCGTTTTCAAAGAAAGAAACTTATGAAATTTTCAACCTTATGTGTGATTGGAATGGGCTACATCGGTTTGCCCTACGCCAGCGTATTTGCCAGCAAGGGGGTACGCGTGACGGGCATGGACACCAACACCGCCATCATCGAAGGGTTGCAGGCGGGAAAATCGCACATCGTTGAGCCGGGACTACAAGAGCTGGTGGTGAAGGTTTTGGCGAGCGGTCACCTGACAATCTCAACAGAGGTTGTTTCTGCCGATGCCTTTATCATTGCAGTGCCGACACCCTTCGATACTGATAAGCGGGCGGATCTGCGGGCGGTGATCGCCGCCAGCCAGTCCATCGTTCCGCATCTGCGGCGGGGCAACCTGGTGATTCTGGAATCAACCTCTCCGCCGCGCACTACAACAGACGTCGTCACACCGATTTTAGAAAAAAGCGGTCTCAAAGCCGGGGAGGACTTCCTGCTGGCTTATTCGCCGGAGCGAGTGCTACCGGGACGCATCCTGCAGGAACTGGTGGAAAATCCCCGCGTGATTGGCGGGATTGACCGCTCTTCAGCGGAAGCTGGGCGTGATCTCTACCAGATATTCGTGCAGGGTGAGATCATCCTGACCGACGCCACCACAGCCGAGATGGTCAAGCTGATGGAAAACACCTTCCGCGATATCAACATCGCGATCGCCAACGAATTTTCTCGCCTGGCAGACGCCTTCAACGTGGATATCTGGGAGGCAATCAGCATCGCCAACCTGCACCCGCGGGTGCAGATCCTGCGTCCTGGCGTGGGTGTGGGCGGACACTGCATCGATGTGGATCCCTGGTTCCTGGTGGAAGCCGCGCCGGAGCGCGCCCCGTTGATCAGGGCAGCCCGGAGTGTGAACGACGGTCAACCAGCATTTTTAGCCGAAAACATCGCCAGGGTCGTCGGGGGTTTGGAGGGGAAAACCATCGCCTTTTTGGGTCTGGCTTTTAAGCCAAACGTGGACGATGTGCGCGAGAGCCCGGCGGCTGAACTGGTCCGGCTCCTGGTGTCCGCCGGAGCCCGGGTGCTGGCTTACGAACCTTTAAAGCCCGCGGCTAACCTGCAGGGCATTGAACAGGTGGAGCATTTGGAGGATGCCTTATCCGGGGCTCACCTGGTGGTTCTGGGCGTGGCACATGAGGTTTTCAAAGCGCTGGACCCTGCAGAATTGCGGTTAAAAACGAAGGCAGAATGGGTGTATGATGCGGTAAACGCCTGGGACAAGCACGCCTGGGAAGCCGCCGGGTTCAAGTTTCATGGCTTGGCGCGCAGGAATTAATGTTAAAAATGTGTTGGGCACAGTTCGTTACCCAATTAGTTTGACGAAAAATGTTACCAAAGTAAAATTATTAGCTCAAATGATAATGTTAATTTAAATCAGATCAACCCATCATCAAAAATTGATTGCTCAAATTCCCTTTCAAGGTATCTTTTCAACACCTTCTTTTCATCTTCAACAATCCGATTATAATTTCCCTATCACATAAATCAGCCCCAAAGCAAGGAGGTCTCATGCTCGGTGCACTTATTGGTGACCTGGTCGGTTCAGTTTATGAATGGAGAAATATCAAAAGCACTCAATTTGAATTTCTGAAACCCGAATGCTTCTTTACGGATGATTCGGTGCTCACCGTGGCGACAGCCAGCGCGCTGCTCACCGGCACAGGCTACACTGAGGCGTATCAGGATTTCGCCCGGCGCTACCCCGGACGGGGATACGGCGGCTACTTTTCCAATTGGATATACTCCGATAACCCTCAGCCCTACAATAGCTGGGGCAATGGCTCGGCGATGCGGGTCAGCCCGGTGGGGTTTGCCTTCAACACCGTCGATGAGGTCTTGGCAGAGGCAGAGGCAAGCGCCGTGGTGACCCACAACCACCCCGAGGGGATCAAGGGCGCCCAGGCGACCGCACTGGCTGTCCTGCTTGCCCGGCAGAAGACTCCCCTGGAAGAAATTCGGGCAGCGATTACCAACTACTGCGGTTATGACCTGTTGCGCAGGTTGGACGAGATCCGTCCGGGCTATACCTTCGACGTCTCCTGCCAGGGTTCCGTGCCCGAGGCGATCACCGCTTTTCTCGAATCGACGGGATTTGAAGACGCCATCCGCAAGGCGATCTCCATCGGTGGGGATAGCGACACCATCGCCTGCATCACTGGCGGGATCGCCGAGGCTTATTACGGCGTCCCCAATGACATTGCCCAGAAGGCTTATCCTTATTTGCCGCGTGAATTTCTTGACGTGATCGAAGCGTTTTATAAGCGTTATGGGAAGTAGGAATCAGGGATCAGGAAATAGGAATCAGGGATCAGGGATCAGGAAATAGGGGTTAGGGATCAGGAAAAAGTTGCTTTTGATGTGCAGTTGAAATACGGGACAGCTCAAGATGATCGTATTATCGAAATATGGGGAAGAAATGACCTGTAATACTTCCGCAGTACATCATTCCTAATCCCCAATCCCTAAACGCCTCACATTTTCCCACACCTCAGCAAACATCGCTTCAGTCAACCTGCCGGTGAGGGTGTTCTGCTGGCTGGGGTGATAGGATGCCAGCAGCCAGGGCAGACCGTCGCCCAGCCGGTAAAAGGCGTTATGCCCGAAGACCGGTTTGTGGTCCGGGTGCTCCTCGCTGCGATGCATGCGCACGAGGGTATCAAAAGCCACCTTCCCCAGGGCGACGAAGCCCTCCGCATGAGTCAGCAGGTTGATTTCAGCCTGCAGCCAGGGCAGGCAATTTTTAATTTCTTCAGCAGTGGGTTTGTTCTGGGGCGGCACACAGCGGCACACCGCGGTGATAAACACGTCCTGTAACGCCAGTCCGTCGTCTCGCTGGCTGGATTCGGTTTGGTTGGCAAACCCCGCGCGGTGCAAAGCCGCATAAAGAAATTTGCCGCTGGCGTCGCCGGTGAACATGCGCCCGGTGCGGTTGGAGCCATGTGCGCCGGGAGCCAGTCCCACCACAATGATTCTGGCGTCAGAGTCCCCAAAGCCGGGCACCGGTTTGCCCCAGTAGGTCTGGTCCTGGTAGGCTTTGCGCTTGATGCGAGCCACTTCTTCGCGCCAGGCGACCAGGCGCGGACACTTCCGACAGGTGATGATTTCTTGTTCCAGGGCTTGAAGAGATGCAGACATGGGTCTATTGTACTGGAATTATGAAAAATGATCCCACTTCGCGCAGCATTCTCTGTGCCCTCATGGTCTTACGAAGGTTTGGGTTCCACAAAAAGCCGAAAAGCGTGTGACGATTTTCAGGGAATGACACCCGGTGGAATTAAAAAGGATTCCATCATCGCATCCAGGTGCGTCAGGTCCGGGGTGAAAGCGTCAGCGGGCTGGGTGAGCATGCCCGCCTCCACTTCGGCGATGTAAATTTCAAAATATTCTGAAAACGCCGACCAGCCTTCTGCCGGTTCGATTAACCCATCGTCCACAAACCACAGATGGGCAATCGGCATGGTGGCCGAGAGGAAGTAGGCGCCGTCATCCGTCAGCCCGATAAAAGCATAAAAAGCGCTATCATTGCTGATCGGCACGGCAGCCTGACCATACTGGGTGATGAAGCGCACGCCCTTCCCATTCTGAAAATCCAGGTATTTAATCTGAGCGCGCATCATCTGCGCCGCATTGAAAATGGGCACAAAGGGGATGCTACCGGTTGGATGGAGGTCGCCGCTGTTCAGCAAAGCTTGCAGTTCAATGACCATGTTTTGGATATAAGGATTCAGAGCCATATACCCCTGAACGGGATAGATTCGAACGGCAGGACGGTGGTATACGTTGGAAACCGGGTACCCGGTTAAAATTATTTCGATCATATCGGGGTGACTGTCCATAGCGGGTGGATCACCACCCTCCGGCCGAAACTCAGGAATCAGGCTCTGTGAAAAGCCGTTGCTATACACCTTCGGGTAGCAGAATTCAACACCGAAAGCTATTCCGGGAAGCATCTCCTGAGAGCAGGCAAAAAATTCCGGGGTGGGTTCTACCGTGAGGGTTGCTGGCGGCGGTTCCGGCTCCAACGTCTCCGTTGGGGGCAGGGGTGTTGGTTCGGCTGGCTCCAGCGTCTCCGTTGGGGGCAGGGGCGTTGGTTCGACAACTGTGATCGCCACAGTGGGTTCAGGGGGTGGGGTTTCCAGGACTGGTGCCCATGGGATGTTGCAAGCCAGGGTGGCGAGAAAAAGGGCAACTAACACCAAGAAATACAAACGGGGTTTCATCTTTACTCCTACGAGCAGGTCGATAAAATCGGTTGTTATAAAGCCTTTGCTCACTATTGATTAAACAGCGAAACCCGGGATTTGTCAACGCCTATTTAAAAAACCACAAGAGGCGCCTTGTCGGGCGCCTCTTTGAGTGAATTAACAGGTCAAGCTGCTGCAGATTAGTGTTTTAAGGCATTCCAGCCGGCATACCGGGCTGTGCTGCCCAGCTCTGCTTCAATGCGCAGCAGTTCATTGTACTTGGCTACCCGGTCAGAACGAGCAGGGGCGCCGGTTTTAATCTGACCGGTATTCATCGCCACCGCCAGGTCGGCAATTGTGGCGTCTTCCGTCTCACCCGAGCGGTGAGAGACGACCGCAGTCCAGCCGTGGTGCTGGCACAGGGTCATGGCTTCCATGGCTTCCGTCAGCGTGCCGATCTGGTTGATCTTCACCAGCAATGAATTACAGGCTTTTTCAGAAATCGCTCGCTTGACCCGGGATGCATTGGTCACCAGCAAGTCATCGCCCACGATTTGAATACGATCACCGGCTACTTCAGTCATCAGCTTCCAACCCTCCCAGTCGTCCTGGGCAAGCCCGTCTTCAATGGACACGATCGGATATTTTTTGATCCAATCCATCCAGAAGCCAACCATTTCCTGGCTGGACAGTTTGAGGTTTTCCGTGCGCAAGAAGTAAATCCCTTCTTTTTCATCATAAAATTCAGAGGCTGCCGGGTCGAGGGCAATCGCCACCTGTTCGCCTGGTCGATAGCCTGCCTTTTCGATGGCTTCTAAAATGATTTCAACGGCTTCTTCGTTGGTCCTGACTGCCGGGGCATATCCGCCCTCATCGCCGATCAAACCGCTATAACCTTTTTTATTGATGACGTTTCTCAAGGAGTGGTAAATATCCGCACCCCAACGCAAGCCTTCGGCAAAGCTGGGCGCACCGAGGGGCATCACCATGAACTCCTGTGCATCGGTGGTTTCCCAACCGGTATGCAATCCTCCATTGAGGATGTTCATCATCGGCACTGGCAGGGTGTGAGCGTATGTCCCGCCCAGGTAACGATACAGCGGCATGCCCACGGCGCTTGCAGCTGCCTTTGCCACGGCCAGGCTGGTGCCCATGATCGCATTGGCGCCCAGGACGCTCTTGCTGGGCGTCCCATCCAGCGCCAGCATGATCATATCGATCGCCATTTGCTCAACAGCGTCCATCCCGACCAACGCCTCTGCAATGCGGGTATTGACATTATTCACAGCCTGGGTGACGCCCTTGCCCAGATAGCGCTGTGGGTCTCCATCGCGCAGTTCAAGCGCTTCATGCGTGCCGGTCGATACACCGGAGGGCACGATCGCTCGACCCCAACTGCCATCCCCAAGAACAACTTCCACTTCCACAGTGGGATTGCCTCGAGAGTCGAGTACTTCAATTGCTTTGACTGAAATTATCATTGTATCCATTATCGATCTCATATCTTTCTATAAAAAATTTTTGTATTAATCACAAACACAGCCGGAATCGTCTGGTTGGTAACCTTCATCAATTTGTACATCATCCTGCCAGGTGCGCAGATTAAGCAGCGCTTCTTCCAGGGTGACGACCTGATACTGTACCTCATTCTGTGTACCAGGGTCCAAAATCAGGGTCGCTTCATCAGGTGTGAGCACCAACTCCCAATCCCCGGTGATCAAATCGGGCTCTGTGGCGATGGCATAAGTGCCGTCCTTGTAAAAAGTCAGAAACCTGAAAGGCGGCTTAGATGGCTCGCCGTTCTCAGCAAAATCCGTCAACCGCCAGGTCTTCAATAACCATGAGAGCTTATCTTCGCCGACGGGATAGCTGGTCTCACCCTGACTGCTCGTAAGGCTTTGCTCAACCGGGTAAGCCTGAGCTTCTATTTCATCTTCGCCGGGGGGAGGAATACAACCTTCGGCATATTCCCCGGTTTCTAAATCAATCTGGCAGACTTCCTCTGCAGTCGCTTCAGGTTGACAGGCCGACAGTACAAGCCCAAGGATGCACACCAATACAATAAGGGTTAGATTGTTGTTTATTCTGCGAGGCAAAGTTTGTATCTTCATTTCACTGATCGATTTCTGCTTTTTGATTGACTGCTCGAATAAAGGCATCAAATAAGGGGTGAGGGCGGTTTGGCCTTGAGAGAAACTCGGGATGAAATTGCGTCCCCAACATGAAGGGATGATCTTTGATCTCGATAATTTCAACCAGCTTTCCGTCCGGTGAGATCCCCGAACAGATCAAACCAGCCTGTTCTAATGCCGGGCGATATTCATTATTCACCTCAAACCGGTTACGGTGCCGCTCTTCCACGCGATCTTTTTGGTAAGCCTGGTGTGCAATTGTACCCGTTTGCAGTTGACAGGGGTACAGCCCCAGGCGCATGGTACCGCTTTTTTCAGTTAAATAATGGGGATCGGTCATCTGGTCGATCACCGGCGCCGGGGTACTGGGATCAAATTCAGATGAATTGGCAGTTTCCAGTTGCAGCACATCCCGCGCGAAATCGATCACCATCACCTGCATGCCCAGGCTCAAACCCAGGTAGGGCACCTGGTTCACGCGGGCATAGTTGGCCACCCTGATCATACCGTCAATACCGCGGCTGCCGAAACCGCCGGGCACCACGATGCCATCCACCTGGCGTAAAATCTCCAGGCTGTCATCCTTGTCCAGGTCTGAGGATTGCACCCAGACGATTTCCACTACCACGTCGTTAGCGATCGCCGCGTGTTTAAGCGCTTCCCTGACGCTGATATAAGCATCACGCAATTCAACATATTTTCCCACCAGAGCGACCTTGACGACCGGTTTCCGTTGTTTGATCTTTTCGATCAGGTTTTCCCATTCCTGCAAATCGGGTTGTTGTTTGGGTTCCAGGTCAAGCAGTTTTAGCAACAAGTCTGCCACACCGGTTTTTTCAATGCTTAAGGGGATTTCGTAAAGGATGGGGGTGGTCACAATCGGGATCACCGCGCTGGCTTTTACATCGCAGAACAGGGCAATTTTTTCCTGCAGGTCGGTGCCGATGGGTAAGTCTGCCCGGGCAACGATCACATCCGGGATGATGCCAATCGAACGCAGTTCCCGCACGGAGTGCTGGGTGGGCTTGGTTTTAAGTTCGCCCGTGGCACCAATGTGGGGCAGCCATGTCACGTGCATGTAAGCGGTGTTCTCCCGCCCCAGGTCAAGACGTACCTGCCGAATCGCCTCGAAGAAGGGTAAACCCTCAATATCGCCCACGGTACCACCCACCTCAACCAGGACAATGTCAGCCCCAGTTTCCTGACCGACCAGGACGACACGACGTTTAATCTCGTTGGTGATGTGGGGAACCACCTGGATTGTGCCTCCGAGAAAATCACCGCGCCGCTCGCGTTGGATCACCTCGGCGTACACCTGCCCGGAAGTAAAATTACACACTTTGCTCAAGCGGATATCGACAAAACGTTCATAATGACCTAAATCAAGGTCAGTTTCCGAACCGTCATCCAGAACAAACACCTCGCCATGCTGGTAGGGGCTCATCATCCCGGGGTCTACATTGATATAAGGATCCAGTTTTTGGATAGCCACTGAAAAGCCGCGCGCCTTTAAAAGGCGACCAACTGCCGCTGCGGTGACTCCCTTACCGATTGAGCTTAATACACCGCCAGTGATAAAAATGTACTTCGAACTCATCCTGCCTCCAACACCCAATCCAGATCAATGCGTCAACCTCAAAAACACTTCTAAATTAAAAGCTAAGGGGAGAGCCCATCCTTCTCCGGCACCTCCCCGAAAAAACTAATCGTTTTTGCTGTGCCCCACTTTCGCAGATACAGGGTGTGAATTACGCGTCCTTGCCAAATTTTTTCTCCAGAGTCCGTGCGAGAATTTCATCCTGGTCTGACTCTGTGTCCTTCTTTTTGCGTGGTTTTTGTTTTGAGTGAGAAGCTTCGTTGCTTTCAGATTTTTCCAGCGCCTGGCGCAAGGCAATTTCCATGGCCGTCAACTCCGGTTCGGGTTCCGGTTCTTCTTCTGGTTTTTCTTTATCGCTGGCTTGCGGTTCCTCTTCCGGGGGTGCCGGTACTTCAAGAAGAGCTTTAACACTGAGTTTAATCTGCCTCTTGCGCCGATTGACCTCCAGCACCTGGGCGTCAATCTCATCACCTTCGCGAACCACTTCGCCAGGGGTGCGCACATAGCTGTGAGAAAGCTCACTGATATGGATCAGCCCGGGGCGTTCTGCGCCAATTTCCAAAAAGACGCCAAAAGTCTCCAGGCGGATCACGGTGCCTGTAACCGTCATGCCCGGTTTGATCTCGCGCCATTCCAACTTGATAGGTTCTTTCATGGTCAATTCGATGCGGTCTTTGCGGACACGCTTGACCCAAAAATCCTCTTGCTGACCTTCCACCAGTACTTCTTCAATCGAGTTGAGTGGTTTTCCGGGGTCGTCTTTTCTGACAGCCTGGGAAATGTGGATGAATGCAGGGATCTGACTTCCGATATTAACCAGCGCTCCCTGCAGCGTGGTCTTAAGCACCGTCCCCGTATAGCGCTCCTTTGCCTTAACCTCTTTTACTTGTTCCATGGCGCTTCTTCTCCAAAAACACAATACAAATTTACGAAAGAGGATTATACTTTGCAGGGTAGCTTATGTCAAACAAGGACGGGGGAGGATTAGATAAATACTGAAGTTAATCTCAGGTTAGCGGCGCCGACTGAGCAGCCACCATGCCAGGCTGCTGCCCAGAGCAATAGTTCCCAGGGCGATTTGCAGTGCGCGTAAGATTGGGCACCAGGCTGGCTGTGTGGCTAACAGGTCTATGGAATCCCCGCTGCGGTGGATGATTTCTCCGCCCTGTTCCAGGTTAATCCCCAGGATGAGGTGCAGGTCAGCATTTTCCACAATTTCCAGTGTATCCACACCTGCACCCGTTGACGATATCGACTCTGCCTCCAGCATGATTTCAGGCGCTACGTCAAGCATCATTTCTGGTGCTGCTGCCAGGGTCAATTCCCCTGCTGGCATGTCCTGTTCAACAGGTTCCTCCATCCCAACCGGCATGGATTCCGCCATCATAGCTGTGTCGATCATCACCGCAGCGTCGCCTCCTCGTCCTGCGAATTGAGCTTCAGCCCCGCCCATTGCGGGTTGTTGCCAGATGATCAACGGTTTCGGTCTGACTTCATCCGTCATCACCACGGTTTTCGTCATTGGTGCGGAATCCAGTGGGGTGCGAGTCAAAGGCATTCTGGAAAGCAGGGTTTCTGCACCCAACAAAACCACCAGCAGGATCGCTGCCAGAGCTGAGGCTAAACGCAAGGGTTGCAAGATTGGAGATTTTCTCCGTTTCTGCAGGGTCACCATTTCGGGGGTCAGGGTGTAATGACGCGGGGCTTGCAGACGCGGTAAATAGCCCACCGTCAGCTTAATTCTGCGCAATTGTTCCAGGCGTTCCTGCAACTCGGGTTCATGCTGGAGGCGCGCAACAAGGTCCTGGTGATCGCGCGGATGAAGTGCGCCGTCCAGGTAAGCAGAGAGTATTTCCAGTTCGCGTGAGCGCTGTCTTTCAGTCTTCCTCATGTTTCCTCAACCTTATGACGGAAGATTTCAGGCAAAAGTTCCCAATACTCCTGTAAGCAATCCTGCACCCGTGCACGCGCCCTGGCCAGGCGGCTTTTGACCGTGCCAACTTTAGTGCTGGCTATCTCGGCGGCTGTGTCGTAATCCAGCCCTTCCACATCCACCAACACCAATATGACGCGAAATTTTTGATCCAGTTTGTTGATACAATTTTGAATAGCCGCTTGCAGTTCTGCTCGTTCACTGTGCTCTTCCGGAGTGGGGGCTTCGTCTTTAATCCAGTAAGGATCTTCCAGGGTTTCGCCATCGGGTAGATCGGGTTTTAGCGGGACGACAGGCTGACGCTGGCGGCGGCGAAGCTCATCATAACAGGAATTGGTAACAATCCTCAACAACCAGGCTTTGAAAGATCCCCCTCGATATTGATGTAGTTTTAGATAAGCGGAAATAAAGCTTTCCTGGGCGGCATCATCGGCTGCGCCAGACTCACCCAGTATGCGGTAGGCAACGTTATAAGCCATATCCTGGTAGTGCAGCACCAGCGTATTAAAGGCGTTCAGGTCGCCGTCAAGTGCTTCCTGAATCAGTGCGCCTTCGTCCATGTTTGCTCGCAGTTTCTTATGCCGTTTGTTAAAAAATCTCAAGCTGCGCAGGATGATGGTTCCGGATTATCCCTGACCCTCAGCATCCTGGCTGCGCAGGTGCGGAAACAGGATCACTTCCCGGATGCTGCGTCGCCCGGTGAATAGCATTACCAGCCGATCGACCCCGATCCCAAAACCGCCAGCAGGGGGCATGCCATAGCTGAGGGCGTTGACAAAGTCATCATCCATGGGATGCTGTTCTTCATCGTCATCAGCATAGGCACGACCCATTTCAATAAAGCGTTGTTCCTGATCAAGGGGATTGTTCAGCTCGGTGAAGGCATTACACAGCTCCATACCGCCAACGAAACCCTCGAAACGCTCAACCACGCTTGGATTGCCGGGAATACTTTTCGCCAAAGGTGAGATATCCCTGGGGTAGTTGCATAAAAAAGTCGGTTGGATGAAGTTGGGTTCCAGAAAATCTCCGATCAGGGCATCAATCAGTTTGCCGCGCGTCATGCCCGGCTTATGCTTGATCTGTCTGGCCTCCAAAGCCGCCTGCAAGGATTCAGCCGTGGGGTTCAGTTCGATGTCGATGTCGATTGCCTCCAGGATAGCCTGGCGCATGTCAACGCGTCGCCAGGGCGGTGCCAGGTTGATCTCATGCCCATTAAAGTTGACCACGGTCGTTCCCAGAACCTTTTCAGCGGCAAAGGCAACCATCTGTTCGGTAAAATCCATCACCATCAGGTAATCGGCATAAGCCCAGTAAAATTCCAGCTGGGTGAATTCGGGGTTGTGTTTATAGGAGACGCCCTCATTGCGAAAGTCGCGACCGATCTCATACACACGCTCCAAACCGCCCACCAGCAGCCGCTTGAGATAGAGTTCAAAAGAAATCCGCAGATAAAGGTCCTGGTGGAGTTGGTTATGGTGAGTGACGAAGGGTTTCGCGGCGGCACCACCATAAATCGGCTGTAAGATCGGGGTTTCCACTTCGATAAAGCCGTGATCGTCGAGGAATTTCTGTAACGCCCGCACAGTTGCCGATCGGATTTTGAAAATCTCCTGGACATCGGGGTTGACGGCCAGGTCCACGTAACGCTGGCGATAGCGCGTTTCGGGATCGCTGAGAACGGCATGCCGGACGATTTCTCCGTCAACGACCTCATCTTTGGCTGCCGGCAGGGGTCGCAGGGCTTTGGCAAGCATTTTGAAGTCATCCACTTGCAACGAGACCTCGCCGCGTTTGGTGCGAAACAGGGTACCGCTGGCTTGAATGAAATCGCCTAAATCGTAATAGGCGCTCAGTTCAGCCATTTTTTCTTCACCTAAATCGTTCACCCGGAAAAAGAGCTGCAGTTTTCCATCCCGATCCTGGATATGGGCGAAGGTCAGCTTGCCCATCGGACGTAATGAGCGGATACGTCCAGCTACGGTTACCTGGATGGGAGATGCATCAGGTTGTGATTCCACCTGAATGAAAGCCTCAATCGCCTCCTGGCTGGTGTGCGTTTGCTCTGCACGTGTGGGGTAAGGGTCAATCCCGGCGGCTTCCAGGGTGCGCAATTTTTTCAGGCGCACCTGTTCAAGTTCAGAAAATGTGTCTTCCAGCATAATCCCTTCCTCGCTATAAGAAACAAAAACCCCGACCAGTCCAGCCGGGCGGGGTGAAAACGGTCATAGCCAATCAATCATCCGACCGAGAGGATCTCAATTTCAAATTCGCCACGTGGGGCTTCAACCTTGACCCTATCACCCACTTTGTGGTTAAGCAAGGCTTTTCCCAGGGGCGACTCGTTAGAGATGCGCCCCAAGCGCGGGTCTGCTTCGGCTGCGCCGACAATCATGTACTCCTCCGGATCCAAACCTTCTTCCTGAATCGTTACCTTAGATCCAACCTGGACAGTCTCCGATTGTGTTGATTCGTCGATCAGGTAAGCACTCGCGAGCAGAATCTCCAATTCTTTGATGCGTCCTTCAACAAAGGATTGCTCATTTTTAGCGGCTTCAAGTTCAGCATTTTCAATTAACTCGCCGTCCTCTAAAGCTTCGCGCAAACGATCTGCAACTTCAACCCTTTTTTCTGTTTTAAGATATTCCAGCTCCTGTTGCAACTTTTCATAGCCTTCGCGTGTTAAATATGAACTGGCCATTTAATTATCCTTCCATCTAATAATTTTTTTGCAGGGAACCGCCCCTCATTGTTATAATTAAAAAAAATCCGCCGTTTCCACTCAGTTATTGTTAAACTGAAACTAAGAAACAGTGATGATTGTTTGTGGATTGATATAGTATCACATAATTTGAATAAGTGCAAGTTCAACTCCATGAGGGTGTTGAAAAACAAATGGTAGATAATGGTCGGTATGTGAATGAAGATTTAGATTTTTCGCATTTATGAATATGATATCTATTCGAGGGGGCAACCTTTCGTATAGCATTTCCTGCCCCCGGCAAGGGTATTGAACGGTGATTGCCCTGTCTACAGGGCACTTTCGGGTTGGGCGGATACAGTTCAATGACTGCTCCGCAAAGATCCGCCCCTAACAATGCCGCTGAATTAAGAACGACCCCATTTTCATCGCGTTCACGCCATTGAGATGGATATTAATTCAAACGATGATTGGAACGAATTTTCAAAGTTTTAATTAAATGCTCACTGGCGTTCCCAAAAAAAGGATTTAGAAAACTCGCCATAAACTAAGAATGTGTTTGGCGCAAGTTCTGTTGAGTGGCATAAATATTGCAATCGTTAAGGCGACGATATCAGTCCAAAACAACCTGGTCAGCAATGAGCTACCACGGCAAGAAAGCGTACAGGCTAGAAAAGAGGCTTTTCTTATGACGAAATCGATTAAATTTGGCATCATTGTACTGATTTTATTATCGGCTACATTGATTGCGATCACATTGATCAATCCACCTCCAACCCAGGGTTCTAACGACTTTTCAGAAGGCACCGAAAGCCCAACAGATCCTTCTGACCCGGTCTCGACAAACCCTGACCTTATTTCGGCGGTGGAATCTGCCCTGAAAGACGCCAGTGGGCATTGGAAAATATTTAATTACCAGATTGAGCATACCCAAATTCAGGATGATGGTCAGATGGCGATCGTTTGGCTGTCCGCAGAGGATCCAGAGACAGGTGAATTAATGGCTCGCGAGCCAGAACTGACCCTGGCAATAGCCGACGAACACGGCAGCTGGGATGTTTTATTAGAAGATAACCCCAAGTTCATTGAGGCGTTCAGCAAATTTCAATACGCCGAAAAAAGCGTTCAGGGTGACTTGTTACATATTTCGGAGGCGAAAGCCCAGTCCAATAAGGTTTTTGGTGGATATTATTTGCCCTGGGCTGAAGGGCTTGAAAAACGCCTCACCTGGTCGGTTGGTCACTCATCCTGTACCCCGGTCTACTACTGTACCCATGCCTTTGATTTCGCCGATGGCACCATGTTCCCCATCATGGCGGCAAAAGGTGGCACGGTGTTCCGCTGGCGTGATTCATGCCCTAATAACACTCCGTCCTGTACCAACAGCATCACGCTTCAGGATAAGTCCACCACCCCCTGGACGTATCAGATCTACCTGCATATTGCCAACAACAGCATCCCCAATCACCTGAAACAGGTTGGAACGCCTGTCACACAGGGTCAATTTATTGCCAATGTGGACAACACCGGCTACAGCACAGGACACCATGTTCACTTTATGGTGGTCACCGAAGATACACGTTATTTTTCTCAAGGAATGCAATCCGTATGGGGAGTGGCTGAGGATATCACCTTCAGGGATGTGAGCATCAACTGGGATGAAGCAACCCAGGGTGGACGCCCGCGCCTGGCCTATGAAGCCGCTACCTATGGCGGCGTTGGAAAGACTTACTATGTTTCTGGCAATAAGCCTGCTAAAGCACCCACCGGTGGATTAACGGCTCCTTCGGCAGAAACTTATGTTACTAATCGCAATCTGAGTGTTTCTGGGTGGGGGCAGCAGAACGTTGGCGTGGTTAAACTGGAAATCCTGGCAAATTATAATGGTGCCTGGGTCCAAATCGGCAGCGAACAAACACAGAATCCTTTCACAACAACGGTAGATTTGTGCAAAACGTCAATCCCCAACGGTCATTTCCAAGTGGCATTACGAGTTTGGGACAATAAGGGTAACCCCTCCGGCATTTTAACACCCCGCACATTGATCAAAAATATTGAGTGCAGCACCACCGATACCAATCCATCGGTCAGCCTGGTTAAGACAGACGGGTTATTATTTCTGCCGGAAAACGGTCATGTGGTCGCAAATGTAGCCAAAGGCAGCATGGGCAGGGCTATTGCCTCTGTCGAATTCTGGTTCCATGGACGAGATTGGGAAAATGGTACCTGGGTGTACCTGGGTAAGGACATCAGCGAAACCGGTGGTTGGACGATACCGATTAACACAACCGGCATGGCTGACGGCGATGATTACGCCATCCTGGCCCTTGTAACCGATGCCGGCGGTAAAACGGGGGTAGATGTCGTCTTCGATGCGATTGTAGATGGAACCAGCCCCTGGATTTCAATCAACCATCTACAGTCACCGTTCACAAAGAACTCAGCAACAATCACCTGGACGGGTGGTGACCAGCTTTCGGGTTTGAAGCATTATTCACTCTCGGTGAGGGTCAACGGTGGTGCTGAACAAGTGCTGGTAAGCAACCTTCCTCCGACAACAACTTCGTACACCTATGACAAACTGGCGCCAAAACAATTGCTCCTTTTCTCGCTCACGGCTGTTGACAGGGCGGGTAATTCCACCGTCGAAAGAACAGCCCTGTACACTCCGGGTTATGAATTTGAGTATGGTTATCACTTGCCCCTGTTTTTTATGAGTGAATAATCTGCTGGACTTACCCTTCACCATGTGAATTAATGGTTCACCGGGGATGCGCGCCGCTATTAGGGCATCCCCGGTGTTGTTTTTCCCAATTTAAAGGGTCATTCTAAACGAATTTACAGGAATATTAAGGCTGTTGAACGGTTTACTGGCAAGCCTGAACGAACGCCTGGAACAAATTTTGTGAGCCTTCATCATCTGTCAAACACTCCGGATGCCACTGCACACCTACAGCAAAGCTCGCCGAGGGAACTTCCAGTGCCTCCATCAGCCCATCCGGTGCAACACCAGCAGCGACGAGCCCTTCACCCAGCCTGGAAATCCCCTGATGGTGCAGGCTGTTTACTTGAATCTCATCCGTCCCATAAATTTGATTGAGCCTGCTATCAGAGACAAAGGTGACCGAATGCGAGAGCCTGTCACGGGAAAATTTGGGGAACCAGTCATGTTTAAGCGCCCCTGGTAATTGGTCCGCAATATGAGTGTAGAGGCTACCGCCAAGGGCAACGTTTAACACCTGGGTCCCACGGCAAATGGTCAGCAAGGGTTTATCCATCTCAAGCAAGCGCTGAACCAGGAAAAACTCCAGCTCGTCACGCTCAGGAGAGATGCCGTAGACCTCAGGGTGAGGGTCTCCATTGTAACGCTGCGGATCAATATCACCCCCACCGGAAAAGATTACACCATCCAGCACATCGAGAAGCGCCGTCAACCGGCGCTCATCCAACCCCAGCGGGATGACCAGCGGGGTTCCACCTGCGCGCAATACTGCCCTGATATAGGCATCAGCAAGCTGACAAACCGGCACCTCGGAAGAATTGTTAACCAAACCGCTGGTGATGCCGATTAAAGGTTGTCGCAAAAGAGCCATGATTTTCTCCTAAATAAAAACACCCCATCCAGAAGCAGCTCACGTTGCTTCCCGATGAGGCGCGTCATCTCCTGGGAATCCTTGCCAGGGAAAAACCTGGCGGATGAGCCATTAAAAACGTTGTTTCAGACGGGCAGCCTTGCCAGTACGGTCGCGCAGGAAATACAGCCGGGCTCGTCGCACCTTTGAGTGTCGTTCGACCTCGACCTTTTCAATTCGCGGTGAGCGCATCAGAAAGGTGCGCTCAACACCAATTCCGTTGCTGGCGATGCGCCTCACGGTGAAAGTCGCATCGTTGCCCCTGCCGCGCACAAATAAAACAGTCCCTTTAAAAACCTGGATTCGTTCTCGTTCGCCTTCTTTAATTTTCAAATAAACACTAACCGCATCCCCGGGTGAAAGCTGCGGGATGTTGCTGTTTGCGGGTGCTTCAACTGATTTCAGCAGTTCAGTCTTGTCCATTTGTCGTTCCTTGCCTTTCAAAAAATAATGCCTCATCTATAAAGACGCAAGGGGGGATTATACCATTTTCACAAAGAGTCAGCAAGTCCGATTTTTTGGTTTTACCGCTCAGTCTGAGACGTTCGACCCCCATTCATCCTGAGGAACCCATTCAAGCGAGATCAATTAATCGGTTTTGATATTTGCTGGCAAACAAAGCAGGACCGCCGCCGGTATGCCAAAAGAGAACCGTATCTTCGGGCTTGAAAAAGCCCTTACGAACCAGGTCAATCAAACCAGCCCCTGCGCGCCCGGTATAGACGGGGTCTAAAAGCAGGGCTTCATGTTCAGCAAACAGGCGGATGGCTTCAATTTCACGGGCACCCATAATGGCATAGCCATCGCCGATGTACTCGTCGTTTACCAGGACTTCACCGGCTGTGAACGTATACGGTTCGTCCATTGTGCGTGCCGCCTGCGAGGCTAACTCGGCCACACGGGATTGTAAAAGCTCAGCCGGCTCATCCACGCTGATGCCCAAAATCTGACCGTGGAACCCGCTCATCCGGGCGCCGAGCAGCATCCCTGCCTGGGTTCCGCCGGATGAGCTGGGAAATACAATCCAATCCGGGGTGCAACCCTGTTCGGCAAGTTCCAGCATGGCGTTGACATATCCCAGCGCACCGGTTGGGTTTGAACCCCCATAGGGGATCAAATAGGGTTTCTTGCCCGCTTTCCTCAGATTTTGAAAGGTTTCTTCCAGCTTATCCTGAACACGGGGTCTTTCCGTGAAGACGAGCTCAGCTCCCAACAGATAATACAAAAAGTGGTTCCCGTCCGGGGGGCTGGGCGGGTCACCAAACAGCACCAGGGTGCAATTCAAGCCCAGACGTGCCGCTGCGGCAACGGTTTGCCGGCAGTGGTTGGATTGAACCGCACCGGCGGTGACCAGGGTATCGGCGCCTGCAGCTTGCGCCTCGTAAATCAGGTACTCCAGCTTTCGGGTTTTGTTGCCGCCAAACGCCAGCCCGGTCTGGTCATCACGTTTGGTGATTATGTTTGGACCCATCAATTCAGCAGAGAGGTGCGGCAATGCCTCAATCGGGGTGGGTAAGTGGGCCAGTTTAAGACGTTGTTTCATGTGCTCAAGCTCCTTTGCACAGATTTTTTCCCACGTGTCCGCATCACCTGCAAGATCCGGGGAAGGATTTGACAATATCCAGTATAAAGCAACGAATGCACCGGAAAATCCCAGGCGCCCAGGGTGCGTTCGACCCGTCCGCCAAACCCATCTTTGAAGCGATAAACACCCCACAGCGGATCATCTTCGGTAAATTCGTCGGGAGCGCCCCATAAATCATAGCGTTGGCAGCCCGCTGCCCTGGCGCGCAGCATGGCTTCCCATTGCAGAAGATAATTGAACATCTTTTCCCGGTGGGCGTCCAAAGACATCCCGTGCATGTACAAGGCGCGGTTGCCAAATCGGAAAATGACCACCGCGCCGACCGGCTGGTCTTCTACCTCGGCGATCAAGGGTTCTGCCAAACCTGCTTTGAAAAAAGTATCCCAGACAACCTGGTAATATGCCTTAGAACGGATGGTGAAATCGTCCCGAAGGGCGGTGTGTGCATACATCTGGTAGAGCAGGTCGATATCTTCGCTGCCTCCCGGTCGAACTCTCACACCCCGGCGTCCCGCCAGGCGAATATTATAGCGTGTCTTCGATTTCATACGCATTAGAAGTTCATCTTCCGTCCCGGTCAGGTCAACAGTGACGGTATTGCGGAACTGGATCTGCTCTTCTGAAAAAACCCAGCCGCGTGCGATCAACTCATTCTGCACTGCTAACCCCACCTGGTGGTCTTCAGCGCTTATCTCGCCCGGGATGCCAAACCCCAACGGGAGGTCAGGATCAATTTTAAGAAAGATTGAGCGTTTTTTACGGGTAAATTCCTCCAGGTCCTCCAGAACCTGGCGACGCAGGCTTTCCTGATCCCACTTCAGCAGCGGGCCGCGCGGGATATAGCCCACGCTCAGGGGCAAACCAAAACCAGCCAGGGTTAGCTTGCGCAAAAGGAGCAAAGCTGCAGCGCTAACCTCTCCGGACGCGTCCTGCCATATCAGTGGATACGCTTCCCATCCAAAGCGCATTTTAACCTGACCCCATTGCCAGGTTTGAAGGACGTGCGCCCCTTCGAGGTGGGCTATGGCTGTGTTCCATTGCTCTGCACTGTGAATTTCAACCCGTTTCAAGAGAAAACTCCTTAAGTCGCAGACTGAGGCTGGCCCCGCTCCGACCAGAGCTGGTAGAGTTTGTACAACAGGGGCTGGTAAACCTTATCCCAAGCACCGATTGTCCGACAAAGCTGCCCGCCGAAACCGCGTTTAAAGCGGTATACACCCCACAAACCTTCCGATCGATCGAGAAAAGCCTCCTCAAGCTCCTCCTCAGCGTAATCTGGCACGCCCCACAGATCATACACGGTACATCCCTTGCGCTTTGCCCACTGGATCGCCTCCCATTGCAACAGGTAGGACGGCATCCGGTTGCGTTCCTCGTTTGTTGAAGCGCCGTAAAAATACCAGGCTGTGCTGCCATGGGCGAAGACCATCAAACCTGCCAGGGGCTGTCCCCTGAATTCAGCGATCAACAGCACGCAAGCGTCGAGGGGTGCAAAAATGTCATACGCACGCTGGTAATAATCCCGGCTATGAACGCCAAAGGCGTCACGCTCGCCAGTGGTAAGCATCATACGGTGAAAGCTGCCGATATCATCGCTCGGTTGAACAATCACGTCTTTGCGTTGTGCCAGCCGGATATTGTAGCGGGTTTTTGGTTTCATGCTCTTCAGGAGCGCGTCATCATCCTGCTGCAGGTCAATCAAGATCGTGCGCGGGGGTTGAATCGTCTGGTGGGCTTGAACAAACCCGGGCATGCGCTCCTGGGCGAATCCCGGCGGGAGGGGCTCCCAAATATCGGGTTCCACGCGCAGGAAGACCGCCCGCTCTTTCCGGCACAGTGCATCAATTTCTGTCCAAAAGGCTGCCCAGTCCCCATTCCCAACAGGGCCGCGCGGAAGGTACCCGATACTTAACCCCAGCGGAAGTCTTCGGAAAAGAACCAGCGCACCCAGATCTTGATTCTGGACATAGTAAGGTTTCCAACCATAGGCTGATTTCAGCTCTCCCCAGGGCCTGGTTTGTAAAATGTGGGCATCGGCATGGCTTTCAATAAACCGGTCCCATGCCTGCGGTGTCAGGTATTGCATGATCTCCTTTACGGTCTGACAAAGCAAAAAACAGTGGTATCAACTTGATCCTACCCCATTTTTGATCGTGTTATCTTTTACGCAAGCAAATCCAGAGTGGGTTCCATCGATTGGATTGCCGCGCCAGGGATTGCTTCACTCAGGAGGGCCTGGATTGCGTCGGGTTTTCCTTCTCGAGCAAATTGAGCTAATTGTTCAACAATGGCATTTAGCTTCTCTGTAGAGAGCACTTCTTCGCTGTCCACGCGGTTGATATCCGGATGGATGGTGGGCGAATAGGCAAAACCCAGGTCCCACAGGTCTTCGGTGAGCTTTTCACCCGGCCGAATTCCGGTGAATACAATTTCGATATCCCGCCCGGGTTCAAGCCCTGAAAGACGGATCATATCTTCCGCCAGGTCAACGATGCGCACAGGCTGCCCCATGTCGAGGATATAGCTCTCACCACCGGTGCTCATGGTGGAAGCCTGCAATACCAGGTGCACCGCTTCAGGAATGGTCATAAAATAACGTTCCATGTCGGGATGGGTGATGGTAATCGGACCGCCAGCGGCAATTTGTCGCTTGAAGCGCGGCACCACACTGCCCCGGCTGCCCAATACATTTCCAAACCTGACCACCGTAAAGGCGCGCTGATGCAAACGGGCTGCATTTAAAACCAGCATTTCTGCGATACGTTTGGTGGCGCCCATCACGTTGATCGGTCGGATCGCCTTGTCTGTAGAGATCATCACCAGCCGCAGCACGTCATGCGTTAGGGCACAATTGACGACATTTTGTGTGCCAATCACATTATTGGTAACCGCTTCTTCGATGTTGGTTTCCATTAACGGCACATGTTTATGCGCCGCAGCATGAAAGACGATCTCCGGTTTCCAACGATTAAATATGACCTCCAGACGCGGCAGGTCACGCACATCTGCGATTAACGGGATGACTTCCAGGTGGGGGAAACTTTCTTTAAGGTCGCTTAATACGCTGAAAATACTGTTTTCGCCGTGCCCCAATGCTAATAACCGCCGCGGGTAAACCTGAGCAATTTGTCGGCAAAGTTCACTCCCAATGGAGCCGCCTGCGCCAGTGACCATCACCACCCGGTTTGCAAGGACGTCGCCAAGGGCATCGGTTTCGATACGCACCGGCTCACGTCTCAGCAGATCGAAGATATCTACCTCCCGCAGACGACTGACATTCACCACTCCACCCAGCAACTCGTAGATACCGGGCATGGTACGGAAGGCGATGTTGCGCAGCTGGCAGACTTCGGTTACTTTCCGAACCACCTTGCCGGAGGCGCTGGGGATCGCCACAACCACCTCATCAACGTAGTGTTTTTTCAAAACCTGGTCAATATCGTCCAGCGGCGCCAAAACCTGAACGCCGTGAATTTTGCTGTTCTGTTTAGAAGGATCGTCATCCAGAAATCCGATTGGCATCATCGCTAATTGTTGATTCTTCAACATCTCCCTGACAACCATCGCCCCCGCATCACCGGCGCCGACCACCAGGACCCTTTTCCGCCGTTTCGAATGGGGATAAGACCTGTCGTTTGATAAACTGGCTGTTTCCGCCAGGACGCGAAAGAGAAACCGGGAACCACCGATAAACCCCATCGAAAACAACCAATCGATGACCAAAACCGAGCGCGGAAATCCATAAAACGTATTTACCGCGCGTAAACCGATCATAACTGCTGAAAGGATCATCGATGCTGTGGTTACCGCAGAGAAAATGAGCACCAACTCGTGGATGCTGGCATAGCGCCAGACATGACGATAGATGCCAAACAAATAGTACATGAGGGGTTTGATGATGATTGCCATGGCAACCATCCAGAGCATGCTGTATTGATAGGTAGGAAATATCGCGATCAACTCCAGCCGAACCACATAGCTGGCCAGTACCGCAACTAAAGATAAGAAAATATCCCCAAAAAACAGATAACGATTGCGGACGTTCCGACCAAAAATATGCATGAGTGTTTTTCCTGTGGGTTTATTGTCCTTTGAAGCCGAGGACGGTGCCAATCGTTCGCAAAATAATTGAGATATCCATCAACAGACTGCGATGTTCAATGTAATATAGATCATATTCCAGTTTGATGGCGGTCTCTTTAACGGTGCCGGCATAGCCATAATTGATCTGCGCCCAGCCCGTGATCCCGGGTTTAACCAGTAAACGCGCCCGGTAAAAAGGGATTTCTTTCTGGAAGTTTACCACCATTTCAGGGCGCTCTGCACGGGGGCCAACCATGCTCATCTCACCACGCAGCACATTGATAAACTGTGGTAATTCGTCCAGATGCGTTTTTCGCAGGAATCGCCCCACTTTGGTCACACGCTGGTCGTTTTCCTCTGCCATGCGCGCAAAGCCATCCCGTTCAGCATCGCGTTCCATGGTGCGAAACTTAAATATTTTAAAGGGTTGACCGCCTCGTCCAAGGCGTTCCTGTGAAAAGAAGATGGGGAAGCCCGATTCAAGGAGGATCGCCAGGCTGATAAAAGGAAAAAATATGGTCATGATCAAGCTGCCAACCAATCCGCCTGTAAAATCGAGCAGGCTTTTTGAAAGGTGGTAAAACGTACTGGTATGCGTTTTTTCTACAAAGGACCGCACTATCCATTCAGATTCCAATAAAAAAATCGGCACCCGGGATAAAAGCTCCTCGTAAACCTGGGGCATCGGTGACAGATTGATGCCCATTTCCTGGGCGGATAGGATCGCCTGGAACATACTGCCCTTAATCTCTCCGCTGATCGCCAGGATTAAATCCGTCACCTGTTTTTCGTTGATGAGATCCAGCAGTTGATGTGAATTGCCCAAAACGGAGTACTTGCCAATTTCTGCACCAAGTTTTTTGGGGTCATCATCGACCAATCCAACCGTGAAAAATGGCGGCGGCCACAGGTCTGCGATCACGTCGATCAGGGTTTGTCCGGCGTTACCGGCGCCAATAATTAGCACACGCCGCAGGAGATGCGGTGCCGTAAACATGCGGATATAGATCAGCCGCCACACCAGTGTGAACACCGCAGCAAGGAAGATAAAAACGGACACACCACGCCTGGGAAGGGAGTTAGGCGCTGAGGTGAAGTAGAGCAACAAATAGATCAGCGTGAAGATCAGCGTCGCAAGCCCAATGCCCTTAAAGGTCTCGCGGTGATTACTGGCTCGATGAATGTCGTAAAGCTCAACCAGCAATATGATCCACATAAAAGGTAGCAGAAAATACCACAATGGGGGCCTGTCGATGATGAACTCCAGGGAGAATTTCATCCAGGCATCACCGGCAGCCCAGATATACAAGGCAAAGAACAGGGCTAACGCTGCAACCAGGAAATCGCCGATTATCAGGATCGCCACACGCTCGGAAGTTCGCATCTGCCAACGTTTTGGTCGTGAGATGGTGTTCATAAGCGTTATTTTAACCTGTTTTTCTTTGTTGTGGTGAAATCATTCCCCACAGGAAACCTGCCCCCCAGGAAAGGTGCATGCAGGCAATCGCCAGGGGTGCGCCCAGCACATATACGACTGTTTTATGCTTTACACTGAGGTGTAAGCCCGCCAGAAACAAGGTGATTGAATACACTGCCAGGATGCCAGCCAACCCATATCCCGCCCAGCGAGTAAATGGGGATAGAAGGATCAGCACGACCAAACCTGCCACAAACAATGGCGGTAAAGCCTGGCGCCAGCGGATGGTGCTGGGATAACGCTTCAACATGTGCACCTTCCAAAACCCATAGCGCCAGTATTGACGTGCCAACTCTGCCAGGTTTTGTCGTGCATAATATACCGTGCGGATCTGGGGGTCGAACCAGATCTTTCCACCTGCCTGGCGGATGCGCGCATTGAATTCATAATCCTCATTCGAAAGCAAGGTTTCATCGAACAGGCCCACCTGTGTTAGCAATTCGCGGGTAAATGCGCCAAACGGGACCGTATCGACATACCCTGCCTGGTCACTGTAACGATACTTAGCATCACCCACACCAATCGGGTGACCGGCCGCAACGGCAATGCTGCGCGCCATCCAGTGATCACTGCCGGGTTGGATATCCCATACACCACCCACATTCTGTCCGCGCCCCTCAGCAAGCGCGGTTACCGACCTTTCAACATAATACGGGTCCGGTCTGGAATGGGCATCCAGTCGCACAATGATGGCTCCCTTTGAGGCCTTGATGGCGGTGTTCAATGCCGCCGGGATAACCCGGGCATGGTTTTCCACCACGGTCACCGAAAGGTCAGGGTGTTGGTTTTTCCAGGCCTGGATCGCATCGAGGGTGCCATCGTTCGACATGCCGTCTGCAATCACAACCTCCATGGCGTCGCGCGGATAGGTTTGCTCGTACAGGGCGTCCAACAGGATGTGAATGGTCGCCTTCTCATTGTAGCAGGGAACAATGATCGAGGTTTGGATGCTCTTGGTTGAATCAGGCATATTTACAAGGCGTGATTTGCTAATCTCAGGGCGTGTTCAGGCGAGGTTGATTGAAGAACCAGGTTTCATGACATGCTGATCCGTCATGACCAAACGGAATGTTTTGCAGGTTTGAAAATGGTCTTGCACATACCGTGGTTTAGCTTTCGATACGCTCTCAGGGCAGCAGCGCAACGGCTTCAATCTCAACAGCAGCGTTGAGCGGAAGCGCAGCCACCTGAACAGCCGAGCGGGCAGGATAATTGCTGGTGAAGAAAGAGGCATACACTTCGTTCATCAAAGCAAATTCACCCATATCCTGCAAGAAAACCGTCGTTTTGATCACCTGATCCAGACTGCTGCCGGCAGCTTCGATAACAGCTTGCAGATTGATGAGTGCCTGCCTGGTCTGTGCCTGGATACCACCTTCAACAATTTTGCCGGTCGCCACGTCGATGGGTAATTGACCGGCTGTAAACACCAGCGTACCGGTGGTCACACCCACCGAATACGGTCCGATGGCTTTCGGGACTCTATCGGTAGTTACAATGTTCTTTTCGTGATGAGGAGTAGACATAGCAAAGAACCGCCTTTCAGTATTTGGTCTTTATCCGAATTACCCTTGATTATAACATTGCGGGGCTAAACCGTGCCCCGAAAAGTGGAGTTCGCAGCCTTCAGCCGGGGCAATCTATCCGTATTGCTGCTTAAAAACAGCCAGGCTCACTACAAGTTAGCGTCTTTCTTCAGCAAAGTTCAGCAAATTCAGCACATCCGCCAGGCAGGCGGCGAATAGTTCATCCATGATGGCTGGGTCCGCTTTGTAGGCGCCGCCGTAAACCCCATCTTGGTAGATCTCTCGAGTAGCGGCTTTGCCAAGGAGGGCATAACCGACATCCGGAATGGGCTTGATTCCATCTGGCAGCTCGGTGACCGTGGTGAAGTCAAAGGCTTCCATCCAGCTGCCGTGTTCACTATCCAACTGATATTTTTTTGCAATTTCAGCAACGGTGTCCGTGGTCCACCAGGCATACCAGCTCAACAGCAGATCGGGAAGCTGGTTGAGCAGTTCCACCAGGTGTGTTTTGACCGGGGTGTTGCCGCCATGCCCGTTTAAGATTAATATCCGGCGGAAGCCCGCACCATACAGTGAGCGCAAAATGTCCTCTACCACGTCCAGAAATGTGTGCAACCTGAGGCTGATGGTACCGGGATAGGTTAAGAAATAGGGTGAGCACCCAAAGTTGAGCGGAGGCGCTAAAAGCACACCGGACTGGCGCGAGGCTTCCTCTGCCAGCGCCATGGGGATTTTAACATCGGTCATCAGGCTCAGATAGCCGTGCTGTTCGCAAGCGCCCAGCACAAGGATGAGCCGGTCGTCGGTTTTCAGGTACTCCTCAACCTGCATCCAGTTTAGATCTTCGAATTTCATGTGATTCTCCAGGGTTAACTGTGTTCAAAACATCATTATAGCACCCAGCCAGGTTGTGACAGGTGTACAATTTTTGTGTGTGATAAAAACCGTGTAAATCGCCCCAGTGAGATGTCATTGCGAGGAACGAAGCAATCTCAATCTGTAGTAGAGAGACTGCTTGCCTTTTGCTTCGCTCAGGCACACTCCGCAGTCGTAAGGTCATAATTAGATGTCATTGCGAGGAACGAAGCAATCTTAACCTGTAATAGAGAGAGTGCTTGCCTTTTGCTTCGCTCAGGCACACTCCGCAGTTGCAAGCTCGCAGTGACAAAGCGGGTAGGCACGCTCCGCAGTCACGGGCTCGCAGTGACAAACGTTCAGGAACAAAGCAACCTCAAGCGTTGATGACAGACCGCGATATCCCATTCACACAACAATATTGACCAGCTTGCCAGGCACATAGATCACCTTTTTGGGTGGCTTACCCTGCAGGTAAACCTGGACTGCGTCGCTTTCCAGGGCTGCTGTCTTTGCATCCGCCTCACTGATTGAAACCGGAACGATCAGCCGGTCGCGCAACTTGCCATTCACCTGGACGACCAGGGTGATTTCGTCTTCCCTGGCAGCTTCTGCATCAACCTCCGGCCAGGGCTGCAGGTGCACCGAATAGTCATGACCGGTGCGCTCCCACAGTTCCTCAGCGATGTGCGGACAGACGGGAGCCAACATTCGCAGGTACAGGCTTTCTGCCTCTTTCCAGGCCTCGGTTCCAAAGGCGCCCGCCCCCTTTGCCAGCATCATTTCATTGTTCAACTCCATCAAACTCGAAACAATGGTATTAAAGTTGAGATTCTCAAAGTCATGGGTGACGGAGGCCAGAGTCTGATGGGCTTTCCGCCGCAGCTTACGTAAATCTTCTTCGCCGGGGCGTTTCCCAACCTCTGACGGTTCCAGCAGGGTGAACCAGACTTTTCGCAGCCAGCGGATGCTGCCCTCAATCCCGCTGCTATTCCAGGGTGCGCCCAGTTCCCAGCGGGCAAAGAACATCAGATAAGCACGCACGGTATCCGCGCCATAGGCAGCCACCAGGTCATCCGGGGCGACCACATTGCCCCGGCTTTTAGACATCTTTTCATGGTCCTCACCCAGCACCATCCCCTGGTTGCGGAGTTGCATCATGGGCTCGGCGCTGCGGGTGATACCCAGGTCGCGGCAGGCTTTGTGGAAAAACCGCGTGTAAATCAGATGCATGGTCGCATGTTCGATCCCACCGGTGTAGGTATCCACCGGCATCCAGTAGTCGTATTCCTCGGGATCAAAGGGATATTGATCATAATGCGGGCTCAGGTAGCGCAGATGGTACCAGCTGGAACACATGAAGGTGTCCATGGTGTCGGTCTCGCGTTCGGCAGCGCCGCCGCATTGCGGGCAGGTGGTGAAGCGCCAGGTGGGATGCAGTTTGAGCGGACTCTCGCCGGTGGGGAGCCACTCTACATCCATCGGCAGTTCAACTGGCAGTTCGGCTTCAGGGACGGGCACGGCGCCGCAGTGCGAACAGTGAATGATGGGAATTGGCGCGCCCCAATAACGCTGGCGCGAGATCAACCAATCCCGCAGCCGATAGCTCACCGCACCATGACCGACGCCCTTTTCCTCAATATAAGCAATTGCCCGCTGAAAGGCGACATCGCCGGGCGTTCCCGTCAGCGGTCCGGAGTTGACCATTTCACCCACGGCAGGGACAGCCATGGTCATCTCATCTGCGACGAGGGGGTGTTCATCCGGGGGCTGGATGACCACGACGACGGGCAAGTTGTACTTGCGGGCAAATTCAAAGTCGCGTTGATCATGGGCGGGCACCGCCATGATCGCGCCGGTGCCATAACCCATCATCACATAATCCGCTGTCCACACCGGGATCCTTTCACCGTTAACCGGGTTGATCGCGTATCCGCCGGTGAACACACCGGTCTTTTCACGGTCAGCCGTTTCGCGCTGGATTTCGCCCATGCGCTCCGCCTGGGCGCGGTATTCCGCCACAGCCTGCGCCTGCTCGGGTGTGGTGAGCTTTTTCACCAGGGGATGTTCCGGCGCCAGCACCATGAAGGTTGCTCCCCACAGGGTGTCCGGTCGGGTGGTGAAAACCTCAATCTCATCGCCATTTTCAGTCTTAAACACGACCGCGGCACCCTCCGAGCGGTTGATCCAGTTGGTCTGCAGGGTCTGAACCTGTTCGGGCCAGTCGATGGTTGAAAAATCCAGCAATTCATCGGCGTAATTGGTGATGCGAAAGAACCACTGCACCAGGTTTTTCTTGATCACCGGTGTGCCGCAGCGCTCGCAGTGGCGGTCATCGCCGTGGACCTGTTCGCGCGCCAGGGTGGTGTTGCAATGCGGGCAGAAATCAACCTGTGCCTCTTTTTGATAAGCCAGGTTATTTTTGTAAAACTGGATAAAGAACCACTGTGTCCAGTGATAATAACTGGGGTCTGAAGAGGTTGCCTCCCGCCGCCAGTCGATCATGGCGCCCATCGACTTAAGCTGTTGGCGCATCACTTCAATGTTTTGTGAGGTCCACTGCTGGGGGTGAATCCCGTGCTGGATTGCGGCATTTTCCGCGGGCAACCCAAAAGCGTCAAAACCCATCGGGAACATCACGTTATAGCCCTGCATGCGCTTGAAGCGGGCGCGGGCATCCGAAGGGCTCATGGCGTACCAGTGCCCGATGTGCAGATCACCTGAAGGATAAGGCCACATGGTCAGCGCATAAAACTTGGGTCGGTGCGGGTCGATATCGGCGTGGTAAAGACCGTCTCGCTCCCAGCGTTCCTGCCATTTAGGCTCAATCTGTGCTGGTTTATACATGGGTATGCTAGTTGGGTCTGGCATGATCTTCTCCTCGATAAAAATCATCATCATTGTTCACGATGTTTGCATTTAAAACAAAAACTCCGTCCGAACAGGGACGAAGCGATTAACTCCGCGGTACCACCCTGCTTCCCGGCGCTCTATCAAGGCCGGGCAGCTTGGGCCGCGCTAACGAGCGGTGATCGTCGCTGACTACTCGGGTTCACCAGCGCCATCTGCCCCGGTAAGGGACCGGCAAGGCGAGTTCAGCCTGGGGCGCTCCGTTACACCTGCCGGGTTCACACCGTTTCCCGGCTCGCTGGCGGATGGCTTACTACTCCTGCCATGATGTTTATGCGTTATGGTGAAACAATTCTAGCACATTCAGGTTTTAGATTCAACCCGAGCGCCAACACAGAGTGCGCATGTTTTTTGCGCACCCTGTTGGCTGTTTTTGTATTTACCGAAGGATTAGCGGAAAGTAGATACTCAATACCGTGCTGTATCCATAGGCACCGCTATCACAGACTGCTACGTACCTTTGATAGCCGATTGTCATCCCTTGATTGCGACCGTCTCCAGAGCGGAGCAGCATCCACAGTACACAATATCCAAAACCCCGATTTCAACTTCCTGTTTCCTTACTCACAACTCACGTCTTGAGACCTTCGGTCAAGGGCATTCGCCGTTGTTATTGCGAACAGAGAGTGTTGAATAAGGAATAGTGAATAGTGAATAGTAAAATCAGGGCTCGGATCATTCCGAGCCCTGATTTTTTCTTTCCAGTTTTGCCAAACTCGTTAAGGCTGATAGTAGGACAATCCTGCCATCCCGGTCAGCAACCCGTCGTAGAAGATGCCACTGAGAACATATCCATCAGCACTGTGCCAGAAATAGGTGCTGACGATTTTTCCATCATCCTCACGCAACCATTGTTCGCGTATAAACCCGGGGGATTGGAGCAGGTTGGCCATCACCTCATAAGGAATGACCTTGTCGCGGTCATAAATTCCCTTCAAAATCTCGTAATTCTCATTATTGACCGTTGGGAGGGCATAATCATCCGGATATTTGCCGCTTGTGACGTTCTTTTTGTAAACTACGCCATCCACGGTGACGCTGATATAAGCCGTCATCCCCGACCAGGGCATATCGTACAGGTAGGTTTGCTTGTGGGATTCCCGCGGCTTCCAAGAATCAGTGCTCTCGCGGCCCGCAATGGTCATTATCCGGTCCAGGTCTGCTTCTTTGGTTTCGCCGATGACAATGCTTGCATAACCCTGGTAAACCGGTCCTGCCATCAAACCGCTGAAATTCTCAGGGATGTCCAGCAACGATGGAATCTGAACTTCAGGTTCTTCCTGAACGGTCGTGCTGGTCGACCCCATCGGGTAGCCAACCAGTTCAACCGCATCAATTTCTGCCCAGCCCAGGCCCAACACGCTTTGATCAACCCAGATGACCACGGTGTCGGTATAAAAAACCTCATCTAATTCGATGGTATGCGTCCACTCATCCGGGCAGGTTGATATCCGTTCCGGTTCTCCATACCATAACGTCCAGGTTTCACCATCGGTATCGATGAACTGGATTTCAACCACCTGTGAGGGGTTATGAGATTGAATGATCACCAATTCCGTTGGGATAACCGGAACGTCATAGTACAGAACAAGATATTCTTCGGTATCTCCTGACAGGGGTGCCCAGGCCAGAGGGTTTTCTTCGCAGTAATCAACGTCGGGAGCACCCGTAGCCTGCAGGGCAGAATAATCATCCGAGGAGTATTCAGAGCTGGCTTCAGCCAGTACAGCCCATTGCCGAATGACTTGCGTTGAGGGAACCAGGATGTCCTCCAGGGTTTCATCGAACCCCTCTATTTCCTCCTCAAATTCGAAGTCTTCTAAATCAAATTCGAAGTCTTCTAAATCGAAATCGAGATCCGTTAAGTCAGCCTCAAAAAAGCTCACCGATTTGAGCACAGCATCATATATCGGCTCGATTTCTTTCCACCGATCTTCAGGTGACAGTACCGTCATGTAGAATGTCTGCTCAGGATAAGGCAAAGCCACAAATAATTTACCCTTCAGTTTTTGCCCATCTTCGATGCCTTTAAACTCGACCAGCAACCCTTCTACGCCACCGACCTTGGTCTTTTTGGGTTTACTGTACTCGGCAGAGACCTCATCATCTTGTTGTGTCATCTCGTCCATTAAACCCTGGAGGCTTAAATTATCGTCATTTGGCAAACCATAAGCCATAATCATGGGTCCAAATCTTTCGTCGGCATCAGTCGGCGACATCATCGTCATGCCCCAAAATTCTTCAAAATCATAACCGGGCACCTGTTGCAGAGAGTAACCTCCTGCTTCGGAACGGTAAGTCTCACCCAGTTTGGGGCTCTTCTTCCCGCCAAGGCTGCAAGCCAGGGTGGCGATCAGCAGCATGGTGATGATTAATATCAGCGGATAGTGCTTTTTGATCATGTTCTTCTCCTTTTTAAAATTTCACGATGACACTCAGTTAGCCAACGTGCTTGAAGGTCTTTGGCTAATTCTACCAAGTTCTGTGTCAACTGTCGCTAAAAATTCATTTGACAAATTATAATTGGTTTTTGATGGGAGGGGAAGAGGCGCGTGATGTTGACGGTTAACAACGATACCCTGATACTGCTCCCCATTGGCTGGGCTTGGATAACCAGAGCTGCCACAGCAAATGTAATGACAAGCCTGGCAGGTATGACAGCGCCATTTCACTCTTCCAAACGGCTTGACACTTGCACTGCTATTCCGTATAATTCTTTACGCCTTCCTCGATAGCTCAATTGGCAGAGCGAGCGGCTGTTAACCGTTAGGTTCCAGGTTCGAGTCCTGGTCGAGGAGTATTTTCTTTTAACGGCTGTTGAGCCATTGGTCCTGTTCTGCCGACGCTATCAATTCGTAGTCAACTTAAGGAATTGCATCGCTTTTTAAAAATTTTGTGCTATAATCGATTTATAGTAGACCAAGAACAACCGAATCCTCAAAACTTGAAATTTTCTACACCCCTGGTAACGCCGGCCGGGGGTGATCGCTTTAAGCGAATTTTGATTCGTGCCGCAAGGACTGAAGGGTTATAATCATAGCGACTCAGTCAATTAATGCACACACCGTTAATCATGAGAGCAGCAATGAAAATATCTGTACGAATACTCTTTTTGTTATTGACCCTTGTTGTGATCGGCTGCGCTGGCTGTCACTCCACAGCCTTGCCAGAGCCAACATCACAGCCGACTCTAAATCCAACGCCCACCCACACGGAACCCCCACCGGATCCTGAACCACAGGCGTGGTGGCGTGATATTGTCTTCTATGAGATCTTTGTGCGCAGCTTTAAAGACAGCGATGGTGACGGTATCGGTGATTTCCAGGGCATTATCCAGCAATTGGATTATCTAAACGACGGAGACCCCAACACCCATGACGATTTAGGCATCCAGGGCATCTGGCTGATGCCGATCAATCCTTCTCCCTCCTACCACGGTTATGACGTGATGGATTATTACAGCGTCAACCCAGACTACGGCACGATGGATGATTTCAAGCAGCTATTGGCCGAGGCAGAAAAACGCGGCATCAAGATCATCATCGACCTGGTGATCAACCACACTTCCACACAGCACCCCTGGTTCCAGGCTGCCCAGGATCCGACCTCGGAGTTCCACGATTGGTATGTCTGGTCGGCTGAACACCCGCAGATTCCCGGCCCATGGTTTCAGAATGCCTGGCACCGAAATTCTGTCAACAACCTGTATTATTATGGCATCTTTTGGGGCGGCATGCCTGACCTCAATTTTGATAATCCTGCCGTCAGCGATGAAATAATGAGCATTACCAAATTCTGGCTGGAAGAAGTCGGCGTGCATGGTTTTCGGGTGGATGCCGCCCGCTATCTGTATGCGGATGGCGTTTCCCAGCAGGATACCAAACAGACCATCCAGTGGTTTGAAGATTGGCGGGCTTTTTACAAAGCGATCAATCCATCGGCGTTCACCGTGGGCGAGGTGTGGACCGATCTGCAGGTCACAGCTCGTTATGGTGATGGGATGGACTCCCTGTTCATGTTTGACCTGGCTGAAGACATCATCAACGGTGTTTACGTCCCCAACCCCAGGCGGATCATCACCTCGTACCAGGACATCCAGAGCTTTTTCCCGGAGGGCGATTTCAGTACCTTTCTTTCCAACCATGACCAGCAGCGGGTTATGTCGTTTTTTGAAGGCAATGCCAATAAAGCCCATGTGGCGGCATTTGTCTATCTGACCGGACCGGGCGTGCCCTTTATCTACTACGGTGAAGAAATCGGGATGGCGGGCAATAAGCCGGATGAGCTGCTGCGAACGCCGATGCAATGGACCGGAGGACCAGGCGCAGGCTTCACCAGCGGAACCCCCTGGGAGCCTGTCAACCAGGATTATGCGCAAGTCAACGTAGCCGCCCAGGACACCGCCCCTGATTCGCTGCTCCACCAGTACCGGACTCTGGTGCACCTGCGCAATCAATACTCGGCGCTACGTACAGGCGCATACCTGCCCTTCACAGCGAGCTGCCAACAGTTGTATCCGATCCTGCGGGTAGAGGACGACCAGGTCTTAATTTTGCTGGCAAACCTCAGCCGCAAGGAACTGGAAGGCTGTACCATCAGCATCACCGAAAGCCCGCTATCCGGGGAGTATGACGTCGAGATGCTGTACGGCGATGGTGTTTTCAGCAGTTTCAATTTTGGGGAGGATGGCAGCCTGACGGAATATTCACTGCCAGAGATCATCCAGCCCTTCCAGCAATTCATTTTGCAGTTAAATGAATCCTGAACAGGGGATACAAGCGGTGAGCAGGCAATGTCTGCATCCTGCCGCCAGAGTGGGCATCGAGGCGCGATCAGGATTTACCTGTTCGGTTCACGCAGGCAGGTAAAGGAGGTCAAAATGGAGGACAACACAAAAATTATAACGCTCCGCATGATGATCATGCTGCTGGTATTTATCGTGGTTGCGCCATTGCTGCCGTTGCTGATCTCCTGGCGGTGGAGCTGGTGGGAAGCGTGGGTGTACGCAGCCATCAGTTTCGTGGGTTTTGTGGTCAGCCGCTACCTGGCTGGACGACGCCATCCCGAATTGCTGGTTGAACGCGGACAATATCTGCAAAATCCCAACCCGGAACCCTGGGACCAATACCTCTCGCCCCTATCCGCATGGGGAGGTGTCCTGATCCTCGTGGCAGCAGGGTTTGATATGCGTTGGGGACCATCGGCGCAGTTTGGATTGGTTATAAAAATCATCGCCATCATCCTGGTGCTGGGTGGCTACGCATTGGGAGCTTACGCATTGATCGTTAACCAGTATTTTTCCGGCTTGGTGCGCATCCAGGTAGAACATGGGCATCATGTGATCAATTCCGGGCCCTATCGTTGGGTGCGTCACCCCGGGTACGTCGGCGCACTGGTTACCTATCTATCAATCCCTTTCCTGCTGGATTCCTGGTGGGCTCTGCTACCGGCTTTTTTATTATCGATCATCATCTTCCTGCGAACCTTCTTAGAAGATCAATTCCTGCAAGAAAAGCTCCCGGGCTACAAGCGCTATACGAAAGAAATCCGCTATCGATTGATCCCCTGGATCTGGTGAGGTGGTTGAATCTGCGATATCCAATATCAAGCGTGAAGCAAGGTGAATAAAGCTGTTTTATTCTGGTTATGGAAGGTCCTCCCCCTTCCGAAGTTTGTGCGTGCTGCAATGGTCTGGATCGGCAATCCGAAATTCCTGGTTTCTGTCGATGCCCTGATCTTCAATGCAGAAAATGCGTGTTTATTATTCAACCACCCCTATCGCCAGGATTACACCTGGGGATTGCCAGGTGGTTATTTAAAAAGAGGTGAACACCCACAAAGCGCCATTCAAAGAGAGGTGTTTGAGGAATCGGGGCTTGAAATCCAGGTCATCAAGTTGCTTGATACGACGATGTCAGAAAAACACCGGAGGATTACACTGATTTATTTAGCTGAAATTGTCGGTGAGGTGAAGTTCACACCATCGGTTGAGGTGTCTGAGTTCGGGTTTTTCCCGGCAGATCACTTGCCGGACTTGTTTCCCAATCAGAAAGCGCTTATTCAAAAATACAGTCGGCAGCCATAAGCCAGCAGAACAAAGGGACTGACCCGAAAATAATGCAGGCTACCCTTTTCCCTGGGGAAAAGAAAATCGAGCCCAAATTTCTTGGGCTCGATTTTCTGTAGATGCCGGACAATCCCTATGAATTTGGATATGCGATACTCACGCGCGAGGCCTCACGGCATTTTGTTATCGAAGGACTGCAAAGCCTTCATGTAATTGGCGCGCTCAAAAACTGCAGGATTTTTAACATGTTTCTGGCTCATGCTGCCGCGCATCCGTTCAACGGAGGGGTGGTCATAGGCGCTCATCCAGGTGGACATCTCTGCCAACATTTCAGTCGCCCGACCGACGCCATTGGCAACAAACTCTGATGCCACCATAGCCACATTGGCGCCAGCCATTACCGCTTTGATCAGGTCAACACCGGTATGAACGCCTGAGGTCAGCGCAAGGTCAGCTTTCACCTGGCCAAAAAGGATTGCCGTCCAGCGCAAGGGCAACAGCAATTCCGCCGATGTTGAAAGGTTCAAGGTCGGGTCCACTTCCATCTCTTCAATATCAATATCAGGTTGAATGAACCGGTTGAACAGCACCAGGCCCTGCGCGCCAGCGTCGGCAAGACGACACGCCAGGTTGGGTAGAGCCGTGTAATAAGGGCTCAATTTCACGGAAACGGGAATTTGCACATGGGTGCACACCGCCTTCACCAGTTCAATCAGGTTATCTTCCAGCTCCACAGATTTCATGTCGCTGTTTGTGGGTAGATAATAGGTGTTTAATTCCAGGGCATCTGCCCCTGCCTGCACCATCTTTTGCGCATATTCCACCCAGCCCGAATTCGATACACCGTTTAAACTGGCGATGATGGGGATATCGACAGCCTCTTTATTTTGTCGGATTTTTTCCAAATATTCATCCGGACTCACATTATAACGATCAAGGTTGGGAAAATAACTCAGCGATTCAGCAAAGCGTTCTGTGCCGTGTTCCATAAAATAATTAAAAGCCAGGCTGTCGTGAGTGATTTGCTCCTCAAACAAGGAATATAAGACCACGGCGCTGATTCCGGCATCTTCCATCTTTTTCACAGTGCTCACCTTTTTTGAAAGCCCGGAAGCCGCTGCCACCAACGGGTTTTTAAGCTCAAGTCCCAGGTAATGTGTTTTTAAATCTGTCATCTTTCCTCCGAAATGTATCAATTGATGATCCAAATATTATCCAAAAATGGTGATGAACCCGGGTTCATCACCATTTATTATACTGGTTTTCGCTGCCAAACTAAAGCTGCCGCTTATTCTTCAGTTTCAGCATCGGGTTTCTTGTAGTGCATATCCGCCATTTGCTGGTAAAGCGTCCAGCGGCTGGCAGCATCCTGCTTGGCGTTGATCATCAACTGTTCTGCGCGCGCCTCATTGCTCTGCAGGAGCATGCGATAGCGGGTCTCATTGTATGCGTAATCCTCAACTGGAATTGTGGGCTCCTTGGCATCAATGATCAATGGGTTTTCGCCCTGTGCGCCTAATTCCGGGTTGTAGCGGTAAATCGGCCACACACCGGACTTGACAGCCAGTTCTTGCTGTTGAAGACCCAGGCGCATATTGATTCCATGGGCAATACAGTGGCTGTAGGCAATGATCAATGACGGTCCTGGATACGCTTCTGCTTCGCGTAAAGCCTGCAGGGTCTGCCTGTCGTTAGCACCCATGGCAATGCGAGCCACATAGGCATACCCATAAGACATCGCCATCATGCCCAGATCCTTTTTGGGAAGATTCTTGCCGTTAGCGGCAAATTTCGCCACAGCAGCCCGAGGAGTCGCCTTAGATGACTGACCGCCCGTGTTGGAATAAACTTCGGTATCCAGCACGAGGATGTTGACATCGCGGCCGGAAGCCAAAACATGATCCAGACCGCCATAGCCGATATCATAAGCCCAGCCATCGCCGCCAATGATCCATACGCTCTTACGCACCAGGTAATCAGCAATCGAGAGCAAGTTGCGGGCTTCAGGCAGGTCTAATTTTTCTAAGATGCTTTTAAGCTGCTCAACGCGCCCTCGCTGTGCTTCCAGTTCTTCTTCAGTTTTCTGGCTGGCGTTGATAATCGCATCAACCAGGTCACGTCCGACCTGGTCGGCCAGTCTCTCCAGCAGCTCATGCCCATATTCAATGAATTTGTCAATCGTCAGGCGCATACCCAGACCAAATTCGGCGTTGTCCTCGAACAGCGAGTTCGACCAGGCCGGTCCACGACCATCCGCATTGACCGCGTAAGGGGTGGTGGGCAGGTTGGCGCCATAAATCGATGAACAGCCGGTGGCGTTAGCCACCACCATGCGATCACCAAACAATTGCGTCACCAGGCGCAGGTAAGGCGTTTCACCACAGCCTGCACAAGCACCTGAGAACTCAAACAGGGGTTCCAAAAGCTGGGAGTTCTTGACGGTGTGTGGCGAGAAGCTCTTGCGATCCGGGTAGGGAATTGAGCTGAAGAAAGCCCAGTTTTCAGCTTCCTGCTCGCGGATCGGTGGTTGGGGCGCCATGTTGATCGCCTTGCGGCTGGGATTCTCTTTATCTTTGGCGGGGCAGTTTTCCACGCACAATCCACACCCGGTGCAGTCTTCAGGCGCGACCTGGACAGTGAAAGCCCACCCATCACGGAACTCCCTGAACTTGGCATTGGTGTGTTTGAAGGTCTCGGGGGTTTCAGCCAGGTAAGAATCCTGGTAAACCTTTGTACGGATGGCAGCATGCGGGCACACAAAAGCGCACTTGCCGCATTGGATACACAGGTCCGGTTCCCAAACCGGGATCTCGAGAGCAACGTTGCGTTTTTCCCATTGGGTCGTCGCTGTGGGGAAAGTGCCATCCACGGGCATCTCACTCACCCGCACGTTGTCTCCATCGCGATCGATGATCTTGCCCAGCACTTCACGCACATATTCTGGCGCTTCTGGCGGTACCGCTGGTTTCATGGGAATAGTGCTGGTGACTTTGTCGGGGATTTCGACCTTGTACATATTCTCCAGGGCGCTGTCCACGGCTAAGAAGTTTTGTTTGATAACGGCTTCACCGCGCTTCCCGTAGGTTTCTTCGATGGATTTCTTAATATGATCAATCGCCTGCTCCCGGGGCAAAATGCCGCTGATCGCGAAGAAGCAGGTCTGCATGATGGTATTGATGCGCTGACCCATATTGGTTTTATTGGCGACATCGTACGCATCGATGATGTAAAATTGCAGGTCTTTCTTAATCAGGGCTTCCTGTACCTTGGCAGGTAGTTGATCCCAAATCTCGTCCGGTCCAAACAGGCTGTTCAGCAAGAAAATGCCTTTCGGTCGGGCGTATTTAAGCATGTCATATTTCTCAAGGAAGCTGAATTGATGACATGCGACGAAGGAAGCTTCATTCTCTGCAATCAGGTACGGGGCTCTGATTGGTTCTGGTCCAAAGCGCAGATGCGATACGGTGACGGCACCCGACTTCTTGGAATCGTATTGGAAATAGCCCTGGGCAAAGTTCTCAGTTTCTTCGCCAATGATTTTGATGGAGTTCTTGTTGGCGCTTACGGTTCCATCAGCGCCAAGGCCAAAGAACATCGCCTGGATCACATCTCGTTTCAGGATTTCGTAAGTTGGGTCCCAATCCAGGTTGGTGTGACCGACATCATCGATGATGCCAACGGTGAAGTGGTTCTTAGGCGTTTCCTTATCCATTTCATCGAAAATGCCTTTGACCATCGCAGGCGTAAATTCCTTGGAAGAAAGCCCATAACGACCGCCAATGACCCTGGGCAGGGTTTTAAAGGGCGCCAGTCCCAAATCAAAACCTTCTTTGACAGCGTTGACCACATCCAGGTAGAGGGGTTCTCCGCCAGCACCCGGTTCCTTGGTTCGGTCGAGCACTGCAATCACCTTGACGGTGCTGGGAAGCGCTTGCATCAGATGCTTGGTAGAGAAAGGCCGATAAAGCCTGACGGCTATCACGCCAACCTTCTCGCCGGCATCGATTAATGCTTTCGCCGTCTCCTGTGCAGTTTCAACGCCAGACGCCATCACAACGATCACTTTCTCAGCATCAGGAGAGCCAACATAGTCAAACAGGTGGTAAGAACGCCCGACTCGTTCAGCAAATTGATCCATCACCTCCTGGACAATATCGGGAGTTTTTGCATAAAAAGGATTGACGGTTTCGCGGCCCTGGAAGAAAACATCGGGGTTTTGGGCCGTACCGCGCAAAACCGGGCGATCGGGCGAAAGGGCGCGCCTCCGGTGCTGTGCCACCAGTTCATCGTCAATCAGCGCCCGCAGGTCATCCTCATCCAGCCGTTCAATTTTGTTGATCTCGTGAGAGCTGCGGAAGCCGTCAAAGAAGTGCAGGAAGGGAACTCGGCTACGCAGGGTGGCTGCCTGGGCGATCAATGCCATGTCCTGCGCTTGCTGCACAGAATCGCTGGCCAGCAATGCAAAACCGGTTGACCGTACTGCGGAAATATCGGAATGGTCGCCAAAGATCGATAACGCCTGGGCAGCAATGGAACGGGCAGACACATTGAACACGGTTGAAGTCAGCTCTCCGGCGATTTTATACATATTGGGGATCATCAAGAGCAAGCCCTGAGAGGCGGTGAAGGTGGTGGTCAGCCCCCCTGCTTGCAGCGCTCCGTGTACGGCACCTGCAGCGCCACCCTCCGATTGCATTTCCGTCACATCCGGGACGGTTCCCCAGATGTTTTTAATGCCCTCGGCAGCCCATTCATCGGCGAATTCGCCCATACCCGATGAAGGCGTAATTGGGTAAATCGCAATGACTTCGTTCAATCGATACGCAACCCATGCCGTGGCTTCATTGGCATCGGTCATTACCATTTGTCGTGTCATAAACAAACCTCCTTTTTGATTGTTTTTAGAATTTTGTCAGTTATTTTTTTAATCATCCGGTTTTACTCAAGGCGTTAAAAACCATAGAGATGTTCCTGGTATTATCCAACCATTAAGTATAACCGGTTTACGTCGCTTGTTGATGTAATTTCTTTCCCCTTTGTTAATGCAACCTGTCACATTCACTAACCCGAAAAGCGGATTCCTGGCTGAACGTTGGCAATGATCTGTCAAAGTGATTGCCCTTATTTCTCATTGGATTTGATATACGGCATCGCCAAAAAAAGTGCAGCCAGGGTTTTTCCATCATGAAATTCGCCTGCAAACGCTTTTTCAAGTGCCGCTTCCGCAGGCATGGTGACCAAATTGATAAATTCATCTTCATCGGGATCCAGGGGCGACGCAAACAAGCCCTTCGCCAGGTAGGCAAACAAATATTCATCGGAATAACCTGCCGCCAGGTAAAAACCTCCCAGGGGGATGATCTGCTCAGCATCCATGCCGATCTCTTCGCGAATTTCTCGCCTGGCACCTTCCAGGGGGTCTTCGCCTGCATCCAGCATACCGGCAGGTAGTTCAAGCAACATCGAATTTGATCCCACCCGGTGCTGGTCGACGAAATAAACCTGTCCTGATGCATCGACGGGAACGATCGTCACCGAATTGCCGTGCTCGACCAAGTCGTAGTCTCGTTCACGACCGCTTGGCAGGCGCATACGCACTTTGGCAAGGTCAAAAATAGGTCCGGAATAAAGTTTTTCTCGATAAAGTTCTTGATGATTCATTGGGCTCCTTTGACTGACGGTGGTTGTTAAAAGCTTTGATGCACTGGCAGAAAAAACCGCTACGTTTTGACAATCCACAAACGCAGCGATTTAAAATCGTGATGAGACAGAAATCACATCTTGAAGATCAGGGGATCTCAAGCGTCTGACCTGCTGTCAGATGATAAGGTTCTTCCAGCCCGTTGACAACAATGATCGCCTCTGGTGAAACCGATCCATACGAACAAGCAATCGAAAAAATCGTCTCACCTGCACTTATGGTATGTGTGGTTGGGTGAGGTTGCAGCGAGCGGTCTCCTTCTCCCCAACTGCCCGTCTGGGGAATCTTCAATACCGTCCCCGGAGCCACGAGGGTGTCGGGGCTCAGGTTGTTCAGGTTGAGAAGGGCAGCCGGATCCAAATCAAATCGCCGCGCAATGCAGAATGGAAATTCACCCTCGCGCAGGGTGTATTCTTCAGGCCGGGTGAGCGTTGGCACCATGATCGTGGGCGCCAGGGTTGCGGTTGGGCTGAAAAAATCTTCGGTGGGTTGTTCTGCCTCTAAAGGATACCCCGGCTCTACTGTTCCGGTGACGGGAGGGACACCGCCTGTAAGTCCGCCGGACGGACTGGTAACGATGACGATGGGCGTGGTCTTGAGGTCATCATCAGAGAGTTCCGGGGCTTTTGAGGCTGGCATTTTACAACCAGACAGCAACAGAGCTGAAAAAACAATACTAATCATTAGAATAAAGATCTTTTTCTTCATTGAAACATCACTTTCGCAGGTCAATCGTGTTTGAAAGGGCAATAATTATTTGAAAAATCTTTTAATACGATAGTAGCATAAACCGTTTTAAGCGTCAAGATGGGTTGATCACTCATCAATCAATAAAATAGACCTCGATCATATTATTCTCCATTATTATAATCCAGGTTGAAAATATCCACTAACCCTCAATTGAACGGGGATAGTCCTCTAAATCCTGCCAACCCTCAGGAAAAGGCGTACCAATTCCGCCAATTCAACATCTTCATTGCCAGCCGGTTTGAAAACATCGAAGAAGAATTCCTGAGAAAAAATAAATGTAATTTTTAATTTTTGTTTAGAAAAATTTTACATTTTTGAGATAACATCAAAAAAAAAGGAGAAGACGATGAACACGATGAAATTAAAAATCTGGCTTATTATTGGCTTGGTCATTGTGTCGACTTTGGCTTGCGCCATCCCTGGAGTGACCACATCCTTCACGCTTAACACGGAGTTGGATGATAAATTCCCGGAAATCCATATTGAACCCCCCACGATAGAGGAAATCATCCCACCAAACACATGGGTGATCCCCGATTCTGTGCTCTTACAAGACAACCTGGTCCAATTGTATGAGTCCGTCAGTCCGGGTGTGGTATCCATCCAGGTATATTCTGATCTGGGGTCTGGGCTCGGATCGGGTTTTGTGATCGACCAGGAGGGGCATATTGTGACGAATTACCATGTGGTCGAAGTCGCGCGGGAGGTTGAGGTCCATTTCCCGAGCGGGCTTAAAGTCTACGGCGAGGTGATCGGCGTTGACCTGGATTCGGACCTGGCGGTAATCAAAGTTGATGTCGACCCGGACGACCTGCACCCTTTGCCCCTGGGTGATTCAGATCAACTGCGAGTTGGTCAGACGGTGGTTGCCATCGGGAATCCATTCGGATTAAGCGGCACAATGACGGTGGGGATCGTCTCCGCTCGGGGTAGAACCCTGGAATCCATTCGGCAAACCGAAGGTGGCGCTTTCTTTACAGCCGGCGATTTGATCCAGACCGATGCCAGCATTAACCCGGGCAATTCAGGCGGACCCCTCTTAAACCTCAACGGTGAGGTGATCGGGATTAACCGCGCCCTGCGAACAAGCGGTAACGGCATCTTCAGCACATCATCCAATACAGGCATTGGTTTTGCGGTCTCATCCAATATCGTAAAACGAGTGGTGCCGACCCTTAAAAAAGGCTTGACCTTTGATTACCCCTATTTGGGGTTGTCCAGCTTAGAATCCTTAACCCTCGCAAATGCTGAGCTCCTGGGTTTGCCGACGGCGAATGGTGCTTATGTTCTCGATGTCGTGCCCGGCGGACCCGCTGATAAGGCTGGTTTGAAGGCTGGCAGCCAGGCCACACAGGTTGCCGGTTTGTACGCCGGTGGAGATTTAATTATCCGCGTGGACAATGTGGACGTTCTTGAATTCAGCGATCTGCTCAGCTATTTGATGCTCAATAAAAATCCGGGTGAAACAATGGACATGGTCATCTTGCGCAATGGTGAGGAGAAGACGATTACCATCACCCTGGGTAAACGCCCATCCAGCGCACCATAATCAATACACAGCAACCGCTGCAGGTAAGCTCTGTGGTGGTTGCTGTGCGAATTCAGGCACTTGAGTGTGTGAGAATTGAAATTCTCATTATTTCACAGTCTCCTTGTTCAAATCCAATTGGTTTCAACTCTCCTAAAGGAAGTTTTGATTATTTTCTGCGGATTTGATAGAATTAATAAGCAGGTTGATCGCGATGATCAACATCCCACACGATAACCAACAATACTGATGGAGGCAATCATGATTTCCGAAAAAGACCTGAAGGAACTTTTGGATTATTCGTCCCAGGACGGTGTTCTGAGCGTTTACCTGAACACCAATCCAACTGAGGTGCAGGCTGAAGCTGCAAAAATCCAACTTCGCAACCTGTTAAGGACGGTCGACCAGCCAGAGGACGTTCAGGCTGTTGAGCAGTATATCAACCTGGAGTACGATTGGTCTGCGAAAGGGGTGGCTATGTTTTCAGACCAACGCGGGGATTTTTTCAAAACTTACCAGTTCAACATCTCTTTGCCTAACAAAATCCTTGTCAGCCACCGACCGATTATTCGCCCCCTGGTTCAGTTAATGGACACTTTTATGGGCTGGGGCGTGGTACTGGTCGATAAACAGGGCGCTCGTCTGTTTTCTTTTAACCTGGGAATTTTGGACGAAAGCACTGGCGTGATGGGCGACCCCGTCAAACAAACCAAACGCGGCGGTGGAGATACTATGTTCGGAAGGGGAAGCAGCTCCGACGCAAGCGACAAGGTGGAAAGCACCATCGAGCGTAATATCAAAACCATTATCGAATCCGCGATCGAGTTTTTTAAACACAATGCTATTCGGCGTATCTTGATTGGTGGTTCGGAAGAAAACATTGCCCGGTTTAAACAGGAATTACCCAAAGCCTGGCAGTCACTCGTTGTGGGAGAATTTCCAATCGGCATGAGCGCCGGTTATCTGGAGGTGTTGGAACAAGCCAGCCAAAAGGTTTTAGATGTCAATGAAAAGGTGAACCAGGCACTGGTCAAGCAGTCCATCACACTGGCTGCCAAGGGCAGCAACGGCGTTATCGGCTTGATCGACACCCTGAACGCCATCCGTGAAGGCAGAGTGAAAACCCTGCTGGTATTGGATGATTTCGCTCAAGCCGGCTATCGCTGTGATGGCTGTGGCTATCTCTCCGTACAGGAGGTGAAAACCTGTCCCTTCTGTAATGGGCATTTTCAGCGCATTGATGACGCAGTTGAAATGGCTGTTCGCGAGGCTATCAGAAATAACGCCGATGTAAAAGTGTTGACGCATGATCCAACCCTGGAGCAGCACGGAAAGATCAGCGCAATTTTGCGTTACTAAAACCAAAATCCAATTAAAAAAATTCTCCGGGAGCCCACATGGCTCCCGGTTTTGTTTCTCTCAAGCGACCCTTATTTTACGTCACACCTGGAATTACAGAGCATCCTGCATGCCACATCTTTTCCCATCGGCTCGGAGTCTATTCCCCATCACGACCTTGCCAAACCCGCCGAGCTTAAAAATCCCGCACTGGACTTAACGGCAATGGCGGATAGATTTGCTGCGGAACGGGTGGCATGGGGTTATAGACCCAATCCACCTTCATCACGCCGCAGCGCTGCAGCCCAACCCAGCGCAGACCCTGATAAACACCGCGCGTCAGCACATCGGTCATATCCAAACACAGCCCGAACAGAGCCATCGGTACGCCAGCGGGGATGGCCTTCAATTCATCGGTGAACGCTCCCAGGCTGAAGATCAGGTGCTGACTGCCCGCCGCCTGGGCTTGAATCACCGGGATGATGATCGGGTAGCCGTCTTCGGCAATATATGCCAGGAATTTCAGGTTATCCAGCTTGTTGAATAACGCCATCGTCCAGGGATTCATCACCGGGGCGCCTTTTTTTCGTAAAAACGGTTTGGCAAGCATGGTTTTTATTGCCGCCCCAATTATGGCACCCATTGCCAGCGGTTGTTTGCCGGTATGGGCAATCAGGTCCACATAATACACCGTGTGAATGCCGAAATATGCATTATAGCGAAACATGGGCGTATTGTTGTAAGCGTCAAAATCAACCCCGCTGGTGGCTGTGTGGGTGAAATTCCCCGTGCCACGCCATAAGTCCTTATTGAGTGTCATCACCAGCCAGCCAATTTTCGGGTTGTTGACGACATTGTCAGAGCTGGTCCCCTCAGTAAATTGCCCCCAGATGAGCGTGCTCTCATCCGAGGCTTTGAGCGAAGATAGCATGGTGATATGCGGCAACCCCTCGGGGGTGATCGTAGCCACCAGACCGATTTTCATGATCGGTTCAAAGGCGTCAATTTCAGCCGGTGAAAGATGGTTTGAGCGGTAAGGTTGGTATGTCATCAAAGGTCCTTTCAGCATATCAGGGTGCGGGTTCAGGTGCTGCTGGCAGCACCGGTCACAAAAACGCGTTCGGGGTCAAAGGCGCTGTCCTTGGCTGCCTTTTCGCAGCAATCCAGGGCCGATTGCGGCATGAGCGGTGTGGCTTCAAAATACCAGGGGATATCCAGGCGGCGGTATTTGTCCCGGCACAGGTTGTTGAACGCGCACAACTCCCAGCGATCCACCAGCTCGTTGAGGTTTTGGTCCAGGTAATGGGCGATCGCAGCCAGGTTTTCTTCGTTTGTGGTGATGTCGGGGATCAAGGGAGTGCGGATCCACAGGCGGGTTTTTAGGTTTTCGCTCCGGATGCGGTTGGTGATGTGGGTAAGATTGGTCAGGATAACCTCGTTCCCCAATCCCGTATACCGGCGATGTGCTTCTGAATCCATCAACTTAAGGTCATACAGAACCAGATCGGTATGCGGCAGGATAGCCTCCAGAGCCCTTGGCGAACAGGCACCGCAGGTGTCGAGGGCGGTGTGAATGCCTTCAGCTTGCAGCCGTGCAAACAGACGGGAAACGAAGCCGGCTTGCAGGGTGGGCTCGCCGCCCGAAGCGGTGACCCCTCCGCCGCTGGCTTCAAAGTAAGCCCGATCTTTTAGCAATTCAACCACCAGATCCTCCAGCGTCACCTGCTCGCCGAGCATTTCCAGCGCAGTTGAGGGACAGTTTTCAGTGCACACGCCACAGCCCTGGCATTTTTCCCGGTCAACCCGGATCATCCCCTGTGGGGACCGGTCGAGAGCGCCGTTAGGGCAAACCTCCAGGCAGATGGAACAGCCAATGCAGCGTGTTTCGATCCAGTGCACCTGGGTATACGTGGCAATCGATTCCGGGTTATGGCACCACAAGCACGAAAGGGGACAGCCCTTGAAGAAGATCGTGGTGCGGATTCCCGGTCCATCCTCGGTAGACAGCCGTTGCAGGTGCAGAATCAGGGCGGTGTTGGGCTCATCGGGGTCCCGCCTGGGGATGAATTGGCTCATATTGTCATCCGAAGTGTGTTGAATTGCGGTCATAGATACCCGGGTTTACATCCGGTGCGATTCACGGGCGATGATCTCGTCCTGCAATTCCTTGCCGATGGTGGTGAAATAGGCATTGTAGCCCGTCACCCGAACCAGCAGGTGTTTGTAATCCTGAGGATTTTTCTGCGCCTCGCGCAGGATATTTGCATCAAGGATGTTGATCTGCAGCGCGGTACCGCCATTTTCTGCATAGCCGCGCAGAAATGCTTTAAATTTTGCCTTGTGTGATTCGTCCCTGAGCAGTGAGGGGCTGAAGGTCATGGTGTGACTGGCGCCGTTGGGCAGCAGGTTGATATATCCCTCCCAATCGCCTCCGCCATTCGAAGACTTTCCGCCCAGCGCCTTGCCTACGGAGTTGGCGTTGGCGGTGGGTCCATGGATGTCCACGCCGTTGACCGGACAGATCGCATTTGAAAGGAATTGACCTTTCTTACGCCCATCGGGGCTGGCTGGCAAAATATCCGCGTCCGCAATCCAGTAATTCCAGCTCAACATGCCCGGTCTGAACTGGCGATCTGTTATGCTGGTGCGATGCTTCCAGGTGAATTTGGTCCAGGTTTCCATCACGCGCAGCGCCATGGCATCCGCCTCGTCATCGTCACGCCCATATTTGGGCGCTTTGTTGATCGCCATAGCCTGCAACACCGCATGTCCTTCCCAGTTATCTCGCAAAGCCTGGATCAGCTCAGCCCAGGTGCACGCCTTCTGATCAAACACCAGGTACTTGATCGCCAGCAGCGAATCCACTGTACTGGCAAAGGTGACCGCCTCGATGGTCACAAAGCGGATCTGCGGACCGCCCTGGTTCACGTCCCTTGCCTGTTCCGCACAGCCACGTACCAGTGTGGAAAGATAGGGCGAAGGCGAATAGGTGGCGCGCAGGGTTTCCGCGCGATCGTACAGGTTGACGATCTTCTGGATGATAAACGCGGTTTGCTGTTCATAGGCCTGCCAGAAATCCTCGAAGGTTTCGAAACGGGACGGATCGCCGGTATCGGGACCCGACCTGACCTGGGGGTCGGTGATCCAGGTCATCGGGTCGGTGTAGGGATGCATGTCATACCCACCCGTCAGCGCCAGTTCAACCGCTTTGAGCAAGTTCAGGTTGCAATCCACCGTGCCCGAGCGGTCATTACCGCACATGGTGTTTTCCAGGCAGCCGACCGGGGCATAATCGTGCACATTGTCTTCGTTGATCAGGTGCTCAATCCCGCCCTGCCTGGCTTGTAAGAGCATCCCCGCCATCGAGCGTTCATCGAAATTCAGCAAAAAAGGCGCTCCCTGGCTCTTTGCCACCATCTCCACGACTTTATCCATCAAAGGCTCAGGCGTTCTGCGATGCAGGCGGACATTGGGCTTGGGCTCCAGAATTGGCGACATCTCATCGATCACTTCCAGGATGGCATAGGTCAGGTCGTTGGTCATGTCCTCGCCGTTGGGTCCCAGCCCGCCGATGGTGAGCAATTGCCCATACCCCGCCGTGATGCCCTGGTTCCCGCCCGTGCGGATCATGAAGTCATAGGCTGTATTGGCATGGATCCAGAAGCATTTCAGAATTTCCTTGCCGAACTCGCGTTCCATGCCCTCATCCAGTGATTTCTGCCACAGCGGGTAAAGGTACTGATCAATCCTGCCAAAGGAGGTGCCCGCGCCGGGGTAATTTTCATCAGCCATCACCAGCATGTGAGTCAGCCAGAGCGCCTGTACTGCCTGCCAGAAGGTCTGTGGTGGTTCCCAGGGAACCATATTCAGGTTTTCTGCCATCTGTTTTAATTCATTTTCCCGCTGGGCATCCGGTTCCAACTCTGCCAGAGCCAGGCATTGATCCCGGTATTTTGCAGACAGGTCACGCGGCAGGGTGGCGGCGGTCAGCATGGCTTTTAATTGTGCGCCTTTCGGTCCTTGCTTATCCTTCTTTGAGAGGGCGTTATAAAAACCCTGCAGTTCGCGGTGAATACCAACAAATCCCTCCTCAATCACCCGTGGATAATCCGGGATAAGATGACCGTTGGTGCAGCCCGTGTTGCCATACCCATGGTTGTGAAAATCAAAGATCGCCTGGCGGAGAGAGTGCTTTCCTTCAATCGTGTCCAGGTAGGCTTTTGCCTGTTTCTCATCCAGGCAGGTGGAGGTTTGAACGTTAAACCGCCCCCCGGCGATCAGATCCCCTGGCAGAATCTCATGAGGAAGATGCTTGACCATCACCTCCTTCAAAAACCAGGCTTTCCGTTCAGCAATGGACCACTTCCAGAAATCAGGATGCAGGTCTATCGGGCGGGCGACCTGCTTGAAGGCGCCGCGAAATGTCGGAAAGAATGTATAGGTTTCCGGGACAATATAGAAGTTGAACTCTTCATACTGAAAATCCCAGGGGGTGCCGGTGGTCCAGGACGTAGCCTCGTTGTTCCAGGGTCGCTGCACGCCTGAAAAATAATAGTCCCTCAGCCACTGAATGCGCGGCGAAAGATTCTCTGGGGTTTTGATCTTATATGCCAGCCCGGTTTGTTGGGTTTCTTGATTCATGGTGACAGCCTCCGGTTGATGTGCGGAATTAATAATATAGTATGATTTTTATGGATAACCAGGTCATTAATGGCGACTCGTATTTAGTTTATCATAAATACGCTCACCGGTCAGTGCTGTCTTAGAAGATTAATCCATAAGCCAATGATGCCGACAAATCGCCTGACCAACATCCTGAACCCACTTTACCACCCCATGAAGGAGGAACGATGCGCCCCATTCTTTATCAGGTCGATGCATTTACCGCTGAACCCTTCAAAGGCAACCCTGCCGGCGTGTGCTTGCTTTCACACAAGGCACACGTTGGATGGATGAAGGGCGTAGCCAGGGAGATGAACCTGTCCGAGACGGCGTTTGTCTCCCCGGGACGGGGCGGCTGGCGACTGCGCTGGTTCACCCCAAAACAGGAAGTGAACCTGTGCGGGCATGCCACGCTGGCAGCCGCCAAGGTGCTGTTTGATCGCGAGCCTGCCCTGCGCAATGAGCCCATCTGCTTCAAAACCCTCAGCGGTGACCTGTTAGCCCGCTGGGTGGATGGCGAAATTGAACTGGATTTTCCAGCCATGACGTATCGGCGTTTTTCATACGAAAGCCATGTCGACCGGGCATTGGGGTTTAGACCCTGTGATGCTGTCTTTTCCGGAAATTATTACCTGTTTGAAGCCGAAGACGAAACCCTCATCCGCAAAATTACGCCAGACATCGCTGCCATCGAAAAATTGCCCATGCCTGAGGTGATCATCACCGCTCGCAGCCAGGACCCGGCTTTTGACTTCGTCTCGCGTTTTTTCGCTCCCCAGCTTGGCATCCCTGAAGACCCCGTCACTGGTTCAGCACACTGCCTGTTAGCGCCCTTTTGGGCTGAAAAATTGAAAAAGAATGCATTTTCGGCTTATCAGGCTTCTCCGCGCGGGGGAATGCTTCATGTGCGCCTGGAAGGAGCGCGGGTTATGATCAGGGGCTCAGCCGTGATCATCTTTGAAGGTGAACTGCGGGTTTAAGCCCACGTTTCGCAAATCAATCGTCCGCTCAGCAAATCTCCCGCGGATTGGCTCTTTTCGGATTTTTATTGGTTAAAGTGCAGCCCTCAACTCCTCCACACTGTCCGCATCGCCCACTCAACTCCAAACGACTCAAAAGATATTAAAAATAGTACAATAATAACCCTTGAAAACCGATTGAGGAAAGATGAAAAGAATTCTACGGGTTACCCTGCTGATGATCCTCCTCAGCTTGATGCTGGGCAATGTGCATCGTGCAGTCGACGCATCCGGCTCCGCTTATTTTGAACAGCCGCTATGCCTGCCCGGCATGCCGGATGACGGGACCTGCCTGATGCTCGGACCTGCCCAGGTCATCGCTGAACTGAAGGCAGCCGGTTTTACCTACCCGCCCAGGGGATTGCCAGCCGCCACACCCCCTTCCGAAATGGGGGTCATGCCTGTGTTTATCGCCCAGATCAATATTCCCGAAGACGAACCTGCCCCAATTTACGCCAGTTTTGAAGACGCCCGAACCGGAACGAACCCGATCCGCTTTATCGAAGCCGGTCGGATGCGTTTTGTCAGCTATATTGAACGCAGAGACGATGTCGATGGAACCCATTATGTTAAGCTGGCTTCAGGCGAATGGACTCGCGCTGCCCCAGCAGCATACCCGAGATTTCAGGGGTTAGAGTTCTATGAAAATCCAAAGAATAATTTTGGCTGGATGATCACAGAAAGCGAAAGCTACGTCGCACCTTCGTTTAATGCCCCAAAAACCGGTGTTGTTTACAGTAAGCACAGCTTGTTCCAGGTCTTTGACACTGTGGAAGCAGAAGGCTATTTGTGGTATCAAATTGCGCCCGGTGAATGGATCAACAGCCATGTTTCAGGCGTAGTGATCTTAAGGCCAGATCCACCTGAAGGCGTCAATACTAATCGCTGGATTGAACTGGATCTGTTTCAGCAGACCGCAATGGTTTACGAAGACGGGCAATTGCTGTTTGCCACCTTGATGACCTCGGGCTGGGAGCCCTTCTATACAAAGCCAGGTCTCTTCACCATTTACGAAAAAAAGGAGCTGGCTGACATGCTTGGCTCCTTTGAAGCGGACCGTTCCGATTACTACTTGTTTCAAGATGTCCCCTGGCAGATGTATTATGACGAAGCTCGCGCCATTCATACCGCATACTGGCGCACAAATTTTGGCTATGTGGGTTCGCATGGCTGCGTCAACCTCTCCCCCGGGGATGCGCACTGGATGTTTCTGTGGGCAAATGAAGGTGATTACGTCTGGGTGCACGATACCAGCGGGCGCACGCCAACCGACCCCTCTTATTACGGCCCTGGGGCGCCTTAGCCCTGGCAGCCAAAACACGCTTTGATCAATAACATCAACAAATCCCTGCGGATTGAAATCTCGCAGGGATTTTTCCTCTAATCCTGTGGGAAAGTATGAAAAATCAGTAAGGCGCCAGTAACCTGAGAATGCCTATCACCATTATCCAGAAAGTGACACGGTCATCATTCACGATTCACTTTTTTCTGCAGGCATGTCACGACTGGCTATGATATCGATGCCTGTTCCCAGCGCATTTTGCAGGACGACCTGGTTGATCTTGACCGGTGCTTGCACTTCAATGTCGCGTAATTTTTTTGCCAGGTTCGGGATGAGAAGCTTGGGAAAACTTGTGCTTGTGTAAACAGGCACCAGCGGATGCAGTCCCCCCTTCACTTTCACCGTGGAAGCCACCATCCGTCGAGGATCCTGCAGTTCACTAATCGCATATTCTTTGCCCCGCTTGCAGCCGCTTTCTAACACTTCCAAAACATGGGAGCCCTCGTGCTTAACCTTGAGCAAGCAGCCCTGGGGGCAGGTTACACAGATAATTTCACTGATCTCAACCATAATTCGTTCCTTTTTCTACCAATAATGATTTACTTTACCGCTTTCTGACGTTAATTGTCAAAGAGGTTGCCTTTTGAACGGCTTCATAGGCTTGGGGTTTGAGCGCCAGGGTTAAAATCTCCCCGGGGCGAGCATAGGGTTCTGCTTTTTTAGCCACCACCTCACCATTTTGGTCTTCCACAGTGACCAAAACGCGCGCTTCAATCGGTACAATGGCGCGCATCTGCAGTCGAACCAACTCCTCAGCCAGGTGCGCTTTGTCCAGCTTGTGGGGTACCACGTAACGGATATTCTCACCCGCTTTAAGCGGAATGTGTTCGCCCGGTTCAACTCGTTCAGATCGGGCAAAGGCTGCCGCGCCCTTCCCCGCCACATAACCCGCCTCGGTGACCCAGTCCACCAGGTCATACACATGCACCACATTCCCGGCGGCAAAAATCCCGGGGACATTGGTCATAAAGCGGTCATCGACAAAGGGTCCGTTGGTCACCGGGTCCAGCAGGACGCCGGCCTGTTTGGAAAGCTCATTTTCCGGGATCAAGCCCACGGAGAGCAACAACGTATCGCAGGGGATGATCTCCTGAGTGCCGGGGATGGGTTGCCAGTCAGCATCCACGCTGACGGCTTCAATCGCTTCCACCCGGTTGTTTCCAATAATGCGATTGACCGTGCGTTGTTTCTCTAAGACAATTCCATAATCCAACAGACATTGCACATAGTTGCGCGTCAAGCCGCTCAGATAAGGCATGATTTCCAGCACCCGTTCAACCCGCGCGCCTTCAATGGTCAGCCGTCGCGCCATGATCATGCCGATATCGCCCGAACCCAGGATGACAAATTTTTCGCCAGGCATATGGCCTTCAACATTCACAAAGCGCTGAGCCGTTCCGGCAGTGTACACACCTGCCGGACGGGAGCCGGGCAGTAAAATTTGAGCCCGAGTGCGCTCACGGCAGCCCATTGCCAGGACGATCGCGCCCGCTTCAATTTCAATGTAACCCAAGCCCCTGTTGATGGCGTAGATCGTCCGTTCGGGGGTGATGTCCAGCACCATCGTGTCCATCAGGGTTTCCACGCCGTGACCCCGGACCTTCTCGATGAAGTGTTGGGCATAGGCAGGGCCGGGCAAATCCTCTTTAAATAATTCCAGTCCAAAGCCGTTGTGAATACACTGCAGTAAAATGCCGCCCAGTTCAACATCGCGCTCGATGATCAGCACATCCTCGGCGCCATTTTCCTTGGCGGCTATAGCAGCAGCCAGCCCGCCCGGTCCGCTGCCGATGATGACAACATCATAATTTCGTTTCATATCAACGCCTCCACGCTCAGATGATCCTGATCAACATCCTTGGTCCGGCGCGAAAGGAAATTCGAAGCGCCACCCTTTTTTGTGATCTCCTCCGGTGTAAGCCCCAACTCTTCGGCGAGGATCGCCACTACACGCGGCATATCAAACCCACCCTGGCAACGACCGGTACCCGTCCAGGTGCGCCGCTTGATGGCATCGTAAGTAGTCGCCGGGATCGGGGCATGGATTTCAGCCCGTATTTCTCCTTCAGTGACCGTTTCACAGCGGCACACGATCCGTCCGTAAGCCGGGTCCCTGGCGATTAAAGCTGCCTGTTCGTTTCGACTCAGGTTGCGAAAAACCGGGCGGGGAACCCGTACCGGGTTCCAATCCGTTTTTTCAACCAGGACTTCGCCGGCGCCCTGCAGCAGCTCGATCACCTTGAGAGCGATCGCCGGTGCAGCAGTGAACCCGGGTGATTCAATCCCGCCCAGGTTAACCAATCCTGAAACATGATCCGGGATTTCAATGATAAAATCCTGGTTGTAATTGATATCCGGGTTGGGTGAGGGCGCATTACCGGTGGCGCGCAATCCGGCAAACTGGGCAATGATGTGTTTACGTTTAATCGCCGGTAGCAGCTTATTGCCGCCCTCCCAAATTTCCTGGATGCCCTCTGTGGTCATCGCCTTGTTTTCTTTAGAGTCCACAAAATTGGCATTGGGACCAACGATTACATTCCCGTGCAGCGTGCCTCCCACTACGATGCCTTTTCCTTTATCCGTGGGCGTTGGAAAGAACACCGTGAGCTGGGTCAACTTGAAATCTGCCTGATCCAGAATGACATATTCACCGCGCCGGGGCTTGATGACAAATTCCGGACGGACGCCAGCCTGATGCATAACCTCATCCGCATATAGCCCGGCTGCGTTGACCGTCCAGCGCGAGAGAAATTCGCCTCGATTGGTGCGCACGCCGATGATGCGCGTCCCTTCAATGATGAAATCTTCAAAGGCAGTTTCCAGCATCAGTTCCACGCCATTCATCACCGCGTTTTCTGCTGCGGCCACGGTGGCAGCAAAGGGATCGCTGATCGCGCCGGTCGGCGCCCACAGGGCTGCCACCACATCCGGGCGGATCAACGGCTCTCGTTGGCGCAACTCCTTGCCGCTGATGATCTCAAGACCCGGTACGCCATTCCGCCGACCACGCTCCAGCAGTTCTTCCAGAACCTGCGCCTCTTCTTCGTTGACGGCAACCACAAAATCTCCGCAGCGCTCGTACTTGATTCCCAGTTCCTGTGATAAACCGGGCCACATCTCCACCGCCATCACGTTGGTCAGCGCTTTATTCGAACCTGTCGGCGGGTCGTATCCCGCGTGCAGAATAGCGGAATTTGCCGAGCTGGTTCCCATGCCAACATCGACCTCTTTTTCAATTAACAAAATATCCAGCTTGTACCTGGATAAGAAACGGGCGACCAAACTGCCAACGATTCCGGCGCCAATGATAATCACATCGTAGGTTTTAGGCAAAACAACCTCCAAACAACAACAGTGAGTCCATCAAATAAAACTTCAACAATTATACTTGGTTTGATTTATAAAATTGAACCGATATCCAGAATGTAAGGACATTTTCCAACGCTGATGGGGTCTTGCCCGGACCAGGATCAACGCAATCAGGGCGCGATGATCACCGGCAGGCTGTCTAAAACCCCTATCACACCTGGCCAGCCAGCAGACTGCCAAATCACCAGGCGCATGTTCTCCTGTTTAACAACCGGCGAATAAGCCAGTGAGACCGAAAATTCGAAATCGATGCCGGGCGTTTCCACAGCCAATTGTTTGCTAAAAATGGCGCGCCCGCGCTCGGTCATTAACTCAAAATAAATCGGGGTTTCATTAATCGGCCTGACAGTTCCTGTAATCAGCAGCGGGGAATCGCTGATGACAGCGCCGGGTTCAGGTTGAGTTACTGTCAGCCAGGGGTCTTCATTAAGGTGTAGCAGGATTTGCTCTTCACCCCCGTTTGCCAAGTTCAACATTGCCGAACGCATCGCTAGGGGACGATGGAAGCGATCCTGGGTTGTGATCGTAAGGATAGCAGAAGTCGTGTCCGTCGGGATTTCGAAAGCCAGAAGGGTTGAGAATTCGAAGGTTGAGTCGCTGAGAGCATCCACCCTGAGCAACTGCCTGGCAAGCAGGTTCTGTTTCCGATCCACCAGGGTCAACCTGACCAAGCCGTCTTCTCCTGCGTGAATCATTGCGGTCACCTCGATCGGCGCCGTCACCAATGAACCTTCACCCGGGCTAAGTATGGTCATCGGTTGTGTCGGTTGTGCATTGGCAGCGTGCACAAAAGCTAAGATCAAACTCAGTGAAAGAAATAAGCGCAGGTAAGATTGCATGGAGGAATTATACAATATTCCACCTTTTCACCAATAGGGGCTGTTGCATTGATTGCTGGAACAGCCCCTGTTATCAAAAATATTCAACCCGCTTTAAAGATCGTAAATTTCCGTGTACTTTTTCCTCAGGTAAGCCATATAGGGTTCAGGGGTGATCTTGCTGCCCGTTGCCTTGAGCATAATCTCCTGGGGTTCAAATTTACTGCCATATTGATGGACATGCTCGCGCATCCACCCCAGGATGGTATCAAATTTACCCCTGGCAATTTCATCCGGAACATCGGGGTTTTCTTCCAAGAGTTTTTCCCATAGCTGTGCTGAAGCCAGGTTGCCGAGTGCGTAGGTGGGGAAATACCCGATCATCCCGCCGCTCCAGTGGATATCCTGCAGCACACCAACCGCATCGTCAGGCGGGGTGATGCCGAGGTATTCCTGCATCTTGCTGTTCCAGATCTCTGGTAGATCAGCGACATTCATTGTTCCTTCCATCAAACCAATTTCAATTTCCAGGCGCAACATGATGTGCATGTTGTAGGTGGCTTCATCGGCTTCAACCCGGATAAATGAAGGTTCGACCCTGTTAATCCCGCGGTAAAAGTCTTCCAAGCTGACCCCTCCCAGGTGCTGCGAAAAGAGCATCTGGAAAGAAGGATAAAAGTGCGACCAGAACGCCTTACTGCGTCCGACGATATTTTCCCACAAGCGCGATTGCGATTCATGAATCGCCAGTGAGCTTGCCCCGCCAAGGGGATGGCGTTTATACTTTTCAGGCACGCCCTGACCGTACATGGCATGTCCGGATTCGTGCATCGTGCTAAATAAAGCTGAGCCACCATCCTGTTTGAGGTAGCGGGTGGTAATGCGCACATCTCCGTAGCCAAATTCGGTGGTAAAGGGATGCGGCGCCACATCCAGGCGACCGCGCTGCCAATCATAACCAAAACAGGTGATCACATGGCGACCAAACAGCTCCTGATGTTCCTCATTGTAATGCTGCTTGATAAAGGAATTGTCAGGCGGTTCTTTTTCAGCAATTTCCTGTAAAAGTTCTACTTGCTGTGGACGTAACGCGTCGAAGATTTCTTTAACCTCAGTTGTTTTCATACCGGGCTCGAAATCATCCAACAGCGGGTCGTAAATATGATCATAGGGCTTAAACAGGTCAGCGTATTGCTTGCGCAGGTCAACAAGGGTTTCCAGGTGCGGTTGGAAGATGGAAAAATCAGATTGTGCTCTTGCTTTGACCCAGGCTTCGTGCCCCATGGTTTGCGCTTTGATGGTTTCCATCAACATCGGCAGCGGCACTTTTACTTGCTTCTCGTAAGCCCTCTTGACTGTTTTAACCGAGCGCGCTGCGTCTGTTTCCGCGTTCAAATCCCCCACTTCTGCCTCCAGATCCGCAATCAACTGACCGAACTCCTCGGTGGCAAATTTCTCGTGCAAAATGCGACCTAATGCGGCAGACTGTAAACCACGCTCTTCAGCGCCCCCGGGTGGCATATAAATTTGTTGATCCCACCCCAACACGGCCATAATGTGCTGCAGGTCTGTAAACTCTGCCACACGTTCCAGAAGGGTTTGCATTTTGGGTGAGTATTCTGGCTTTTCAGACATAAATATCCTATCTCTCGAAGATTAATCAAACGGGGCAGTCAATCGGGCGGCTAAACGATCTTCCAGCGCAACGGCTTTCCTTCCAGCGCAGCCACCACTTCCTCAACGATGTCAAAGCCTGCCCGCAATTGGGCTTCTGCCGTTTGTGCGCCGATATGGGGTGTTGCCACAACCTTGGGATGTGTGGATAAAAGATCGCCTGCTGCGGGCGGTTCTGCTTCAAAGACATCCAGCCCCGCACCAGCCACCTTTCCGCTGTTAAGGGCGTCCAGCAGGGCGCTGCCTTCAACCACGCCCCCGCGTGAAGCGTCGATAATCAAAACGCCATCCTTCATTTTGCTGAATGCTTCGGCATTAAGCAGGTAATGGGTCTGGGGTTTGTGGGGAACGTGAAGGGTGATAATATCTGACTGCGCTAAAAACTCGTCAAAGCTGACCGGTTCGGCGCCAAAACTGCGAATTTCATCCTGTGGTTTTGAAGATCCGTAGGTGATCACCTTCATGTCAAAAGCCAAAGCCCGTTGCAGGACCGCCTTCGCGATGTTCCCAAAACCGATGATTCCCAGGGTTTTTTTGTAAAGTTCCGTCCCAACCAGGTCTTTTTTGAGCCATTGTTCGGCTTTCATCCCGGCATCAGCCTTGGGGATGCTGCGAATCAGGCTCAACATCAAACCCAGGGTGAGCTCTGCCACCGAGACCGTGGTTGAAACCGGGGCATTGACCACTGTGACGCCATGCGCTTCGGCTGCTTTCAAGTCGATATTATCGACACCAACCCCCATCCGACCTGCCACTTTCAGGTTGGTCGCTTTCGTCAGCACTTCGTCGGTTATCTTTGTGCGCCCCCGAACGATAACCGCGTCCATTTCAGGGATCACATCTAATAATTCTTCGGGAGAAATCCCTTTTCTGTCAATCAACTCCACCGATGCGAGCAAATCCGGGTCGCTGATCTCAGAAAGACCATCTGTGAGTAAAATTTTCCAACGCATTATCAATGTTCCTCCTAAGGTTTATTTTTAGAGACGATAATTAATTTTACCATCACTCAAGCGTGAAACGCTTTCCAATTTTTTTAATACCCCTGCCCGTCGATGACACAGGATTTACGGCATCTGTTATCCAGTTACGGAGCGAAATGCTTTGTCAGAACCCTGGCATCGTCACGGCGAACCGTCACCCCCGTCTGATCCAGGTATTCTAAAACAGCGACTGCATACTTGCGGCTGGTGTCAAATTGATCGCGCAACTCAGCCAGGGTGATGCTGCCCTGGTTTTGAATATGGCTGATCACAGCCTGGCGCATCTCTGCGACCACCTGGGGCAGGAATAAAACATCCTCGCCAATCCGAACCAGTTTTCCCAGGGCGAGCATTGAATTTAGCAATTCCTCTCCGACGGCTTCACGGCTGTATTTGTAAGAGGGCGGCGTAAACGGCTGCGCTTCGAAAGCCTTCATCAGCCCCTCGATTTGCGCCTTTTGCTCCGCAGTAAAGTTGATCTGATGCTGGCTCAGCCACAGGTCAGCTCCCGACTCAACCAGGATGCCAGCCGCGGACAGGTGAGCAAGCATGCCGTCGAAGTCCCTGGTGTTCAAAGCCATTTGTGATTTGAGGCGTTCTCGCGGCATGCCGGCGCGTAAGGGATAGTTTTGATGGTATTCCTGCAAACGGGTTATGATATCTTGTTTGACCCGTTCAAAGCTCACCCGCGGCAAAACCATACGACCTTCACTGAAATGGATCAGCACCCCCTGGTCAATCAGTGCATTCAGCGCTTGTTGCGCCTGTTCCTGCTCCAGCCCGCTGTGCTCTACCAGATTTTGAGGAGAACTCAACCCCAATTTCAGTGCTGTTTGCAGCACAATATCTTCCGGGGTTCCCATCAAAAGCTGCGCTAAGTTCTCTAAGCGCTCCGTATTGAAGCGGCGATGTCGGCGGGCAGGGTGAGCATCCAGGATCTGACCGCCGCCAATCGTTGCGGGAGGAGAAGGGCGGCGCAGGATGAAACGATCACCCCTGAGGGCAACAAGGGGTTTTTGAAGCATCAGCTGTAAAAAAGCCTCGCCACCCGGGGGACATTCCTGTGCTCCCAGAACGCGCACTCTGGCGATGACTTCGGCTGCGCCCAGGAAAAGCTTGACCTCCATGTTGTGCTTCAGCGCTGTCTCGGCATCTGGCAAGATTTTACAGTACACATCAATCATCTTTGTGACCTGGTAATCGCCAGGGTGAACAAGCACATCACCGCGAAAGATTGCGTCCACGCTCACACCGCTGACATTGACCGCAGTTCGCCCTCCTGGCAGGGCTTTTTGTTCGGATTGTTTATGGGTTTGTAACCCGCGGATGCGACCTTTAACCCCGCTGGGTAGGATATGAACCTCATCACCTACAGCCAATTGTCCGTCGACCAGCGTGCCGGTCAGGATGGTACCAAAACCCGGCAGGGTGAAGACCCGGTCCACCGGCAACCGCGGGCGACCCAAATCCGGGCGGTGCGGATGCTGTTTGTTGATCTCCTGCAGGGCTTCCACCAACGCATCAAGCCCCTGGCCGGTCTTCGCACTGACGCGGATGATTGGCGCCTGCTCGAGGACGGTTCCAACCAGAATTTCCCGTAAATCGGCTTCGACCAGGTCAAACCAATCGGGGTCATCGATCAGATCCGATTTTGTAAGTGCCACCACGCCGGCTGGAATTTGCAGCAAATCAATAATCGCCAGGTGTTCAGCGGTTTGCGGCATCACACCTTCATCAGCAGCAACCACAAACAACACCGCATCAATTCCCCCAACTCCTGCGAGCATATTTTCAATAAAATCACGATGCCCGGGAACATCCACAATGCCAATTTCGCTGCCGTCAGGCAGCGTGATCCAGGCAAAACCCAGTTCAATGGTCATCTCCCGGTCCTGTTCTTCTTTCAGTCGATCCGGGTTGATCCCCGTCAACCGATTAATGAGTGACGATTTCCCATGGTCAACATGACCAGCGGTGCCAATGACTTGCACGCGAAGACTCCTCTTCAGTACTAACTTTTAAAAATCTTGTTGTATGCCTCAATCGATTCACGGACAGCCATCAACTGGGCTTGCATACGCTTAAGATTCTCCCGACCCACCTGGTCGAGATCGTCTTGCAAGGACTTGATGAGGGTTTCCAGGTTAGTAATCCGGTCGCCAAAACTTTCCAGTTCTCGATTCATTTCTCGATGCTGCTCATCTTGCGCCAGGGTGTAGTTCGACCAGCGTTTCTGGTCATCGGATTTGAAGGTGGTCCACTCCTGGCGGAAGCGATCCTCGTTCAGTCGCTGCACTTCGGTGATTTCATTCACGCGACGATCAAAGCGCTGCGTGACCTCGTCCAGGCTGCTGAGCGTTTTTCTTGCCGAACTGTGAGTTTCAGTGAGTTTGGTAATCTCGCTTTCCACGTCGTGGGCGATGGTTTCTACCTTCTCAAAGCGTTCAGACCACGACCTGAAGGTGCGATCTCGCTCAACCTGAGCGACATTGATTTTTTCAATAAATGCGATCTGCGCCTCCTTGCGCTCTGATTCGGCATCCACCAGTTCCTTGATCCGAATGTCAAGTTTGCGCATCCCATCGCTCACCAGATCCTGCTTCCCGCGGCTTTCGTCCAGGCGTTTGCGCAGCGCTGAAATCTCGCCCTGCAGGTCTGTTACGCGTTTGTTTTCCTGGCGTATGTTTTCCTCCAACATCTTCACCGAGCGTTTGTACTCCTCATCAAACCGGTTAATTTCATTCACCCGGACTTTTAATTCCTCGATCGAGCGCGCCAGGCGTGAGTCTTCTACCTTGCGCTCTTCAATCTGCCCGGGCAATTGCTCGAATTCGGCTATCTTCTTTCGGACATCAATCAGATCTAAATTTAAGTCTTCAATGCGCTGGCTGTGTTTTTCAGCCTGAAGCGATTTTTCTATCGATGAGCTTTTGATCTCATCGATTTGACGGGAGAACTCTGTGCGGAGGTTGGCGATTTCAACGTCAAACTGATCCACACGTGCCATGATGGTGTTAATGCGTGATATTTCACTTTCCAGATCGGATAAACGCATTCTCAAGCTCGAGTTTTCAGTCGTCAGGTTGTCAATTTTGCTTTGCATGGCTGCCAGCGCCGTCTTATCGTTGCGGCGCTCATTATCAAGAAAATCGATCCGCTTTTCAAGTTGTGCTAAGTTTGCTAAATCATTCATGATTTTCACCTATTATCTTTGAGGTAAACGTCAACCCCAGCTTAAGTTTGGAGTTGGTGCGAAATTTGTGCATTAGCATTATACAGGAAAACCAGCTTTTTCGCCCGGTTTTGCCTTCTGTGTAGAAAACAAGATCTATGGTAAAAATTGGAGTTGGGGAAAAGCAGCCAGGATATCGATGATGCCTGAAAAAATCTTGCCTGGAAACAAACCTGAGATGATCAATACAATAACCATCAATAGTATGGGTAAGAAATGCGAGAACTTATCCTGAAGGAACCAGGGTTGTTTAATTTCGATGTCGATCGGTTGATGAAAGCTTAATAACAGGCGAATTGTGAATATAAACAAACCCAAGCCCCCAAAAAAACTCCAAAGCCCGGAAACCATGTTCTCAGCCAGAACCTGCGAGAGTAATGCAATTTTGATCGGAAATGAAGCCAGCAGCGGCATGCCCGCGATGCTAAATTGTGCCAATATCAAACCAGAGGAGAGATAGGGAATCCTGAGAACCTCACCCTGGATGATCTTCAAGTTCAAGCCCCCACCATAACGGGATTCAAACCGCGTCAGGGTATATCCCCATAGCCAGTATCCCAGGGCACGCGGTGGAAGCATCATCAGCATCCAAACAATGCCGCCAGAAGTGGCAGAACTGATCGCCAGCAGGGAGAATCCTGTCTCAACCATCACTGAAAATCCAAAGGCGCGCTTGAGATGCTCCTGAACAGCCGTTGACACCCCTCCATAAACAATCATCAGCACCCCGATAAGCCTGATGACATTGAAAAGGGTTTCAGATGTTCTCAGGAATCCATAGCGATTGAAGAAATTTAACCCAAAAACAAGGACACCAGTGGGCAGAATAAAAAACAAGAAGCTGAACACCGTGGGATGACTGTGCTGGCTGATCATTGGCACCCAGCTATGGAAGGGAAATACAGCCAACCAAATGGCAAAACCGAGGCCCAGGACAATCGCACTTTGAGCGATGAGGGGGCTTTCTGGAGGCAGTGTATCCACACCGGTCAACAACCAGCCGGCTATCAAGATAAAGGGCATGGCAAGGGTCATCAAGCTGAGGAAGCGCAAGACTGCACGGCGATTTTCTTTTGTTGAGGAACTCAACATTGGAACTGAAACCAGCACCATTGTTTCAATCAGCAGGGCGGCATACAGAAAGGGTTCAACACCCAGGGCTGCTGTCAGTGCGGCAATAACCACCAAGCTGATCGGGCGAAACGTCTTTGGCACACCGGGCAGGTTACTGCTCAGCAACCACAAACCCGTTGCAGCATATAAAAGCGCAATCAGCGGGAGCATTGCATAAACCAGGGTGATCCTGCGACCTAAAAACCTGAGGCTTTCTTCAATTACGATCGTCAAAGGACCGAGTGAGAGTTCATGCGGTAAAAAAGCGGCAAGAATAGCCAATCCAAAGGCAATTGCACTGGCAATGATCAGGCTTAATTGCGGTTTACCGGATAAGAGGATGCAAATCGCGGCACCTACCAGCGGGAAAATGACCCAGATGACCGGGGTGCTGAGAGTCATCACAGTTCCTCTTCCTGGATACCATCAACGGTTTCCTCAGCAGAAACCATCAAATACACGCCCGCAAGTGACAAACCCAGATTGACCACAACGAATAACCCTGTTAACAGGGTGGAAAGTTCCAGTGCGGCATGGATCACCTCAAAACCTGATAAAAAGGTGAACAGGCCGATAATCACCGGATAGGGTTCTGAATTTAATCCAAGCTGCATCAGAGCCATTCCCATCATCATCAAACCACCCTGGATGATCACCAGGTCAACGCCCGGGAAAATACGCTCCTGCATCGGTGGCGCCAAAATAAAAACCAACACGATGACCAACAATCCGGTTAACCCCCTGAAAAATAAGCTGGAGGCTTTCTCTGGCTGAGATCCTTCCCGATTTTGACGCAAACAGGTGAAGGCAATTACAGACGACGCCATCCACCCTGTGATCAATTTCACAATTGCCAGGTTGACGGGCCACGAAAGGGCGACCAGGGCAAAGGCACCCAGGTATTGAGCGCCTAAAGCAACGGCGATAACTCGCCAATCCTTGAAAATAATAACGATCAAAACGGCTACCACTATTGTGGCTAATGCCAGCATGGATATCGACTGCATTTCAGTTAACGCCCCCGCCTGTTAACAGGCTGATCAACAATACCAGGAGCAAAACGGTCCAAAGAATGCCTCCCTCACCCTCAAAAATCGATGACATCAACTGTCTGACTCTGCTAAAAAACCCTAAGATTTTCCAGGTTACGCGGTAAACCCATTCAAACCGGAAAACAGGTTCAAGGCGTGGAAAGAACCAATCGGTCACTTTTTTAGCCCTGCTGCTGATGGGGAGCTGAAAATGAGGTGGGCTGACCCCAAAGCGGCGCGAAAGAATTAAAGCTGCCAGGATCATTGCATTGCTGATTAACGCCATCCACCACAAACCGGGAGTGAGGACGCCCGGCCATGCGAATAAGCCCAATACAATGCTCACCTGGATGATCAAAATCAGTCCCAGCGGAAAAACCAGGCGTGCCCAGGATTCAAGCGCACCGATTTCACTGCCAGGTTTTAAAGCGTGTTCCAAGAAACCCAGTATCATCAACCCATGGGCGACCAGCAATAAAAATGTCCACAGAGTGAAACCGTCTCCAAGCAAGCCCGCCCAACCGGATGCGGCAGGGCTGAAAGGCAGCCCCAACATGCCCCATAGACCCAGTAACAGCAAGAAATTGATCCGCTGGATACGCGGGTAATAAAGAAACAGCAGGCTGCCGGATAAAATCAAAGCCATCCCCCAGGGGATGCCGGATTGTGGGGCTCCATTCAATACCGACACCGTTGTAAAGCTTGCCCAGGCAACAATCCAGTACGGTCGACCTGCAATCTCATCCTTTGCTGCAACCCAGCGAGCAGCAGCATACAGGGCAGCAAGCGCCAACAAAGCCATCAACACAGTTTTCAAACGGCTTGAACCCGGCATAAGGATTTCACCTGGCAGGTGCGCTAAAAGCGTCAGACTGGCTGCAACCGGTGCCAGACGGAGGGTATTTCCCGCGCCTCGCCGTAAAACAGGCTCCACAAGGAAGGGCAGGTTAAGGGGAATCACCCCCAGGCGTAATCCCGCTGCCAGCAAGAATACAAAACCAGCGCTGGATGGGACCTGTGCAAAACTGAAATCCCCATTGGCTGCCCATCCCAGCATCGTTCCTAAATACAGCAATAAAATGGATGCGGTGCGCACACCATAAGCAATGATAATCCGCCGGTTGAATTGGGTCGTCTCTTGCAGGAGCAGCAAATTGAATAATTCAACCAAATCCACCACCACCCAGGCCATCATCATGGTCAGGCTGGTCCCGGATTGAATGGCAAACAGTCCCAGGGCGGTAATCGCCAGGCTCACCACCCAGGCACGCGGGCTGCTGTCAAAGCGGGTGCGGGCTGCATCGGTTAACAGCAAGGCTAACAAAATGGTCATCATCGCCAGCACATAAGGCCAGGATTGATAGTCCAGCAGGAGAGAAAAATGCCCGGTCAGGTGATGGGCAGGGTTATTCCAGGAAAGCAAATCCAGGGTTGTAGGTAAGCGTAGCCTCGAAAATAAGATCACCAACCAGGCTGAAACGCCAGAAACAACAGCGATCAGCCAGCTTGTTCCAAACCTCGGTCGAATGAGATCAATAATGAGGATTGCCACAGACCCAAGCAGCAACAATCCGATTGGGAGCAGAATTAACATCGAGTGCAGCCGTAAAACATCATGTCAGGATTTCACCTTCATTGCGATTGAGATAGCGCCCTCCCCCGGGCTTGCCATACCAGTTCTCGCCATCGACGATCTTCTGACCGCGCAGAAAGACCATCACCGGGAAGCCCCTCAGTTGCCAATCTTCATAGAGATTGTAATCTGTTCGGTGATGGGCAACATTGACTCCATAGGTCAATTCTTTATTGGGATCCCAAAGGGCAATATCCGCATCTGCTCCAGGTACCAGAGAACCTTTCTGTGGATAAAGACCGAAGATCTTGGCGGGATTGGTACAATGCATGGCGACAAACTGGTTAGGGGTTATATGACCACGTCCAACACCCTCAGTCCACATGATCGGCATGCGGTCACCCAGACCGGGAAGTCCATTAGGGATTTTGGTAAAGTTATCTCGACCCAATTCCTTGCCCGGTATGGCGACTGGCTGACCCTCATAAACAACTGGCGTTGTTCCATCATAAAAAAAGGGGCAATGGTCCGTGGCAATAACTTGAATGGTCTTTTCTTCGACGCCCTTCCACAATCGCTGATTATCGATTGGCTTGCGCATTGGCGGAGAACAGACCCACTTTGCACCATCTTCACGCCGCAGGTCTTCCTCAGTAAAGAACAGGTATTGTGGACAGGTTTCACCCATCATTTTCAGCCCATGCTCACGGGCATAAACCAGTTGATTGACCTCTCCTGCGGTGTTCATGTGCACCAGGTATAGAGGCGCATCGCCCGCCTGTCCAGCCAGCGCAGCAGCGCGCAGAGAAGCCTCCACCGCGCCCCAGGCTGGCCTGGTTTTGGCATGAAAAATGGGGGCGGTATTGCCTGCAGCCAGGGCTTCATCGACCAGGATGTCGATAACATCACCGTTCTCAGCATGCACCATGGTCAGGATACCAGCGGAACGTGCCAGGCGCATCACCCGGAAGATCTCGCCGTCTGAAAGGCGCAGGCGCTGATTATATGCAGTAAACACCTTCAGGCTGGTGATTCCCAGGTCAGGCAAAGAAAAAATCTCCCTGGCGACGTCCTGGTTGAAACGGGTGATGTTCATATGAAAACCAAAATCCACCGATGCCAGGGGGTCTGCCTTAGCACGCCAGCGGGCGATGTTGTCTGCTAATGTGCCCTCATCCTGGGGCACAAAGTCAATCACGGTGGTTGTTCCACCGAAGGCAGCCGCTTTGCCCCCGGTGTAGTGATCATCGGAGGAAACCGTGTCGAACATCGGCAGGTCAAGGTGGACATGCGGGTCTACACCGCCTGGCAAAACCAGTAGCCCCGACGCGTCAATCAATTCCGCATTAGAATGAGACAAATCCTGACCAATTAGGCTGATCTGTTCGCCTTCAATTAGAATATCTGCTTGATACGTCTCGCTGGCGGTTATCAGCGTACCGTTTTTAATAATTGTTGTCATCAGATTTACTCCAGGTTCTGAACAGTTTCTGTTATAGATATGATTTTAGCAGATAAACCTGAAAATAAGAAAAGGCATGGGTCAAGAAGCGATAAACAGGCTGTAAATATCGTTTATTTGAAAACAAACTTAAATTCTCTATTGACATTCCTGATGCGTGGGGTAAGATACTCTCCGTAGTTAAGTCAGTTTTGGTATACGAAGGAATACTTCGAGAAAGGTAATAACCGTCCAGACTTGCGGAGACTGGATGGTTTTTTTATCAACCCAGACCATGACTTTAAAATGAACTGTTTTAGTAACACACAAAGGAATATTTAGAATGTCAGAAAAAGAAATTGGAACCGTAAAGTGGTTCAGCGACGTAAAAGGTTATGGCTTTATCTCACGAGCAGCAGGCGATGACGTATTCGTTCATTATTCTGCTATCCTGGGAAATGGCTTCAAATCTTTACGTGAAGACCAACAGGTTGAGTTCTCCGTGGAACAGGGTCCTAAAGGTCTGCAAGCTATAGAAGTACAACCCCTGTAGCCCTCAAGGTATAAAAAAAAGAAAAAACACCAGCCAGCATTCCGCTAACTGGCTGGTTTTGTTTTTAATCACCGATCGTTTTTTTAAATTATCCCGAAAACTTTCCCAATAGCGCCAGGATGGCTGGATCCAGTAATGATTCGGGCAGCTCTTGTGCGCGGTATTCATGTGCCCTGAGGGCACGCTCACGTAGCGTATGCCACAAAACTTCGCGTTCATCCTGGGATTTGATCACCAGGTCGTTGATCGTCTGTGCGTTCTGGAACATCTCGCCCGTGGTATAAAAAAAGGTGATTCGTTTCCAATCCCCAGCCGGGATGGGGTGTTCCAGTCGCTGCAAGGGGCCAATCTGTAGTTTGAAGTATTCCTCATCGGCGCGGGGATGGTCGATCTCATCGCGAATCAGGTCGCGGCGCCGGGTCAATTCATGACCGAGGATCTCAGCCACATAAGCGATCTGCCAGCGCCCAGCGCCCCCAAAGGATTGCGTCTGGTAAAAAGCCAGATAATCCACCGAGATGATCTTGGGTGCGCTTTTAAGCGGGATGCGGTACCAGCCAAACAAGCGCGCAATGTCGAAATCGCGCGGCGTTGGCAGTATCGCCACCAAAATTAATGCTGTTTCAGGCAGGATGGTGCTCATGGCGCTCCTTTTGTCTTTCGTCGGTATGCAAATTTTATCATGAAAGATTTACAAGAGGTGAATGGTGATCCCACTCGCTTCGCTCGGGGACGATGATAGTGAATGGTGAATTGTGAGTGGGGAATAGCGACGTGTAAAAAATTGTGTTATAGGAAAATATGGGTGTGCTTTGTCATGGATGGTTAACAACAAAACAGGGTGTGTCGTTTTTCAACACACCCTGTTATCAGTTTAATCGCAATTGTTCAACGATCAGAAGATGTATGAGAAGCGAGCAAACCACTTAACATTATCGTCCCCGAGCGCTGCGCGAAGTGAGACCACCAATTTTATAGCAATCCAACCCTTTCGTTGAATTCTTTAATCTTGGCATCGATTTCGGGGATCTGCGCCTGGAGCTCGGTCCAGTAATCGCGCTGGTACCACATATCCTGGATTTCTTCATAGGTCTTACCCTGCTGCTCGACCCAGGTGTAATACTTCAGGTTGTGAACGCGCTTCTTTCCCATATAGGTCAGCTCTTCCATATAATCCGTGGTAACACCTTTCAGCCAGCGGGCATCATCTATGGCAGCAGCTTTTTCACTGTACTGACCCACTTCTGCATGCAATTCTTCCAGGCGGCTTTCATAAAGCTCCATGCTGTCGGTCAGCATGGTGACGATGATATCGTTTTTCGTCAGTTCCAGGTATTTGGCAACTTTGATTGCGCTGAGCAGGTTGATGGTGCTCGATAAGCCCAACAAATCGAGGTTCTCGACCAGGTCTTCCGATATACCTTCTTTGACCAGGTAGGCTTTGCCTTCAGGCTCGTTAAACAGGCGCGTCAGGTTCATAACCGCATTGTCATCGACGGCAATGATGAAATCGGTGTTGGCGATATTATGGATCCAGGGGACATGATTGTCGCCAATGCCTTCGACGCGATGGGCGCCAAAGCCGTTCAGCAACAGCGTTGGACACTGCAGAGTCTCTACCGCGGCGATGAAGCTGGACGGATAGAGCTGTTTCATGTAATCGCCGCTGGCGATCGTACCTGCTGAACCGGTGGCTGAAATCAAGCCCCGATACGCATCCCCGGGTCCTGCAATTTCATTAACCAGTTCTTCAATCGCATGACCGGTGATGTCGTAATGCCACAGGTAATTACCAAATTCATCAAACTGGTTGAAGATCATCACATCGGGGTCTGATTTACGCAATTCCCAGGTCTTATCGAAGATTTCTTTCACATTCGATTCAGATCCAGGGGTCCTGATGACCTCTCCAGCGACATTTGCCAGCCACTCAAATCGTTCCTGGCTCATCTCTTCGGGCAAAATGGCGATCGATTCGCATGCCAGCAAGGCTGAATCATAGGCGCCGCCACGGCAATAATTGCCGGTAGAAGGCCAGACGGCTTTTTGATAGGTCGGATCAAACTGTCCGGTCACCAAACGCGGCACCAAACAAGCAAATGCCGCGCCGACTTTGTGAGAGCCAGTCGGCATCCACTTCCCTACCAAACCCACAATGCGAGCTGGTGTACCGGTTAAGCTTTCGGGAAATTCCAAATAATTCAGCCCACCAAATAAACCACCGCTGACTTTCGGCTCATTGTGCCAGGTGATCCGGAACAGGTTTCGTGGGTGAATGTCCCATAAACCAATCCCTTTAAGCTCTTCTTTAATTTTCTCCGGAACCAGGCTTGGATTGCGCATTTGTTCAAAGGTTGGGATGATGATATTCCGCTCGCGGACACGCTGTACGGTTCGCTCAAGTCGGTCGGGATACATGGTTAAATCGATTTTTGTCATTTAGATTCTCCTATAAATTTGTCTGACAATATTGTTAAGAAGCATTATCTCCACAGTAACGGATATTATGATGCTTTCACAAACTTTTATTTTCATTAGCCGGCATTTCAGGTCCCTCTGCCACAATGTACAGGGGCCGGTTTTTTGCCTCATCATAGATGCGCCCGATGTACTCACCAATAATCCCCAGGCTGATCAATTGCACACCGCCCAAAAACAGTACGACGATCAATGTGGTGGCCTGCCCCAACAGGGCTGTACCGGTGATCAGGCGCAGGATCGCGACCACCGGGATCGCGACCACGCTTAACCCGGCGGTAATAAAACCGATATACGTTGCCAGTTGCAGGGGAAAGTAAGAAAAACCAGTGATGGCATTCAAAGCTAGCTTGAACATCTTTTTGAAGGGGTACTTGGTTTCGCCGGCATAACGCGGCTGTCTTTTATAAGTGACGCCCACCTGCCGAAAGCCCACCCAGGCTGACATCCCACGCAGGAAGCGGTGCTTCTCGCGCATTTGTTGCATGACATGCACGACTTTCCGGTCTATCAGGCGGAAGTCCCCGGTATCCAGTGGAATTTTGACATCGGTGATCCGGTAGATCAACCGGTAAAATAAAGCCGCTGTTGTGCGTTTGAACCAGGTTTCACCTTCGCGTTCTTCTCGCACCGCAAAGACAACTTCGTAACCCTCATCCCATTTGGCAATCAAGTCGAGGATCACCTCGGGTGGGTCTTGCAGGTCAGCGTCGATGATGATCACTGCATCGCCCTGGCTGTAATCAATGCCAGCAGTCACCGCAATTTGGTGACCAAAATTACGGGCAAAGATGATCGGGCGCACGCGTGGATTATTCTCTGCCAGTTTTCGTATCAATTCCGTGGAACCGTCTGTTGAGCCATCGTCAACCAGGATTAACTCCCAGGGTTCACCCGTGCGATCCATCACGTCCTTAACCCGGTGATACAGTTCCGGGATATTTTCCAGCTCATTAAAGATGGGGGCAATGACAGTAAATTTTGGTGAGGTCATCCAAGCTCCTTTTTTAACGCATCCAGTGTTGGCTCGATAATTGGCGCTGCAGCGACAACCTGCATGGCAGCATTAACGTCTTTCAGTCCACTGCCGGTGTTGAGCACTAACACAGGATCATCGGGTTCAATTATTTTTTCCTCAACGGCTTTGACCAGGCCAGCATAAGCTGTTGAAGCCGCCGGCTCGGCAAAGATTCCCACACGACCCAATTCGACAATTGCCCCCAGAATATCCTCATCAGGCACGGTCAGGTAGGTGCCGCCGGTTTCTGTTGCCGCGCGCACAGCCCGCAGACCATCACGCGGCAGGTCAACACAGATGCTGTCCGCCAGCGTTTCCGCATGAACGGGCTGGATATCCTCATCGCCGCGCCAAAAAGCATTGGCGACAGCCGCAGACCGGGTGGATTGCACACCGATGATGCGCGGCATTTTTTCTAACCAGCCCAGGGCTTGTAAATCCTTAAAGCCTTTGTGCACGCCAGAGATGATATTTCCATCTCCCACCGGGATGAACACGGTCAGAGGTTTGCTTTCCGCTGGCATGCGGCGGATCACCTGTTCCCAAATCTCAAAACCTGCTGTTTTCTTTCCCTCCGTGGTAAAGGGATTAAAACCGGTATTACGGTTGTACCAACCAAAGGCGTGCGTCGCTTCAATACTTAAATCGAAAGCCTGGTCATAATTTCCATCCACCAGCAATACTTTAGCGCCAAAGATGATCAACTGGGCAATTTTGGCGGGCGGGGCGGTTCTTGGCGCAAAGATGACCGCTTTTGCGCCCACTGCGGCAGCCATACCTGCCAAGGCTGAGCCGGCATTGCCAGTTGAGGCAGCCACGGTAACCTCAGCGCCAATTTCTGCTGCGCGAGCGACCACAATGGCGCTGGCTCGGTCTTTAAATGATGCGGTCGGGTTGGGGCTCTCGTCTTTGATCCACAAACTCTTTAAGCCAAGTTTTTCCGCCAAACGCGTGGTTTGATACACTGGCGTCCATCCTGCACGCCGCAGGGGTGTGCCAATGCCCCCCGGATCTGCCACGGGCAGCAGGCTCAGGTAACGCCATAACGATGCCTCCGGCAAATCCATAAACTTTTGGGCAGTGTACCAGGCATTGATGGCTGCGTAATCAAGGATGACGCTCAGGTTTCCGCCATCGGCAGGGCAGGTGTAGGTCACCTCTTCAGGCCCATATTCAGCGCCGCATACCGAGCAGAGATAATGTGAGAACTTGTGTTTCATAAGCATCAATTTGTTCGTTGCATCGTCAGCATAAAACCCTGTGGGCTGCAATCTAACCAATCGCAGCCCAGCTTATTTGAGGTTAAGGAACGATCCACGTTCCGGTTTTCCCTTCAAGGGCATCACTGATGTGTTTTGGGTCGGTGATCAGGGCTTTCTTGCCGCCTTCATCAAAGAATTTGATGATCGCCTGAATTTTTGGCAGCATACTACCGGCAGCAAAATGGCCCTCTTCGATATATTGTTTGGCTTTTGCAACAGTCATTTGATCCAGGAAAACCTGGTCGGGCGTATTGAAGTAAAGAGCCACTTTTTCAACAGCCGTGCTGATGACGAATAAATCTGCCCGAATGTTTGCAGCCAACAGCGCCGAACCAAAATCTTTGTCAATTACAGCTTCAACACCTGTAACCCGACCCGCTTCGTCCTCCACCACCGGGATCCCGCCGCCGCCGACCGCCACCACAATGATTCCAGCGCGAATCAGGGTCTCGATCACCTTAGCTTCAACGATGCGGGTGGGGATGGGTGAGGGAACCACACGCCGCCAGCCGCGGCCGGCATCTTCCACCACTGTCCAGCCCTCATTTTTGGCGCGTCGCTGTGCCTCTTCTTCATCCATAAAGGAGCCGATGGGCTTGGTGGGATTCTGAAAGGCAGGGTCATTTTTGTCGACAATGGTTTGCGTTACGACGGCTGCGGCATCTTTCTGCATGCCGCGGTCTTTAAACTCATTTTGGAGCGCGTTTTGGAACATATATCCAATTGCGCCCTGGGTATCAGCACCGCAGTAATCCAACGGGACTTCGTGCATTTCATGCCGGGCGAGTTCTGAACGCCGCAGGATAAAACCCACCTGTGGGCCGTTACCGTGCGTGATCACCACGTCCCAGCCTTTTTGAATCATATCCACGATGTGTTTCATCGTATCTTTGGCAGCCTCATACTGGTCCTGAACCGTTTGGTGCGCCTTATCTTTGATCAGCGCATTGCCGCCCACCGCAACGACTGCAATTCCTTGTCTTCCCATACGATTGATTGATCCTGTTCCGTTAATTATTTTAAAAATTACGCCATCGTCAACGCCATGACAGCCTTTTGCGCGTGCAGACGGTTCTCGGCTTCATCAAACACAACCGATTGCGGACCATCCAACACCTCATCCGTCACTTCAATGTTTCGGTCCGCTGGTAAAGGATGCATAAAGATGGCATCTTCTTTGGCTAAAGCCATTTTTCGCGCGTCGGTGATCCAGCTCTCGTATTTGTTGGTCACCCGGGTGATTTCTGCGGGATCAGTGATGTTAACCAGGGGACCCCAGGATTTGGCATAGACAATATCCGCATCTTTGAAACCCTCTTCCATGCTGTCAACAACATCAAAGCCGGTTTTGTACTTGCGAGCTTGTTCGCGCGCCTGATCCATAATTTCGGGCATCAGTTCAAACTCGGGTGGGTGAGCCAGAACCACATCCAGACCAAAGCGGGGCATCTGCAGAATCAGAGATTGCGGGACAGAAATGGGTTTTGAATAGGAGGAGGCATATGCCCACGAAACAACGATCTTCTTTCCGCGCAGATCGCGGCCTTTCTTCTCCCAAATGGTCATCAGGTCTGCTAAACATTGTGGCGGATGGTAAACGTCACATTGCATACTCAGCAAGGGCACGCGTGCTGCATTGGCGACCTCGTTGAGGTAGCGGTTGCCAATGCCCCAATCGCATTGACGGATGGCGATGCCGTCAAAATAACGACCCAGAATTTCGCCAATTTCCGTTGCCGTGTCGCCATGAGAGATCTGAGTGGTCTGCGATTCGATAAAAGCAGCATGACCTCCTAATTGAGCCATACCCGCTTCAAAACTGCAGCGCGTCCGGGTGCTGGTAAAGAAAAACAACAATCCCAGGACTTTGTCGCGCAGGTAGGCGTGCGGTTGACCGAGGGCACGTTTCCGCTTAAGATCGAATGCGACATCTAAAACGGTTTCAACTTCTTCTTTACTGAAGTCAAGGTCGCTGATTAAATCTCGTCCACGTAAATTTGTTTGCATTTAAGGCTCCTTTGTTTAAAAAATAGTGTTTTACAATTTATTTTATTTAGAAAAATCATTGTATTTCGAAACGTCCAATTTTCCTGACGATGTGCAGCTTGAAATAACCCGGGAGAAAATAGCTGTAAGAAAAGTCTACCGGGTGCCCTTCAACATCAAACAGCACACCCGACAACAGCAGCAAGGTATCTCCTCGCTGGATGTCCAGGGCTTTTGCCACTTCCGAATGTGCATGGACTGCACTGATCTCGGTTTTGGATTCCGACAAAGGTGGATTCACAAACCGATTCAGAAGATCAAGCATCGAGCCAGTAAATTGGTCTTCAATCGTTTTCAGAGTGATGACGTGGTCCGGTAAGATATCGATTAAATACGCCACCGGTGCGTGATCGGTGATAATCACACGTTTGACTTGTAAAATGGGCGCCCCCACCCGCAGATGCAATTTTTCAGCCTGCATCTCATCTGCCAGGGCATGCTTGATATCCAGGGCGCCCATCGTGACATTCAGACCAATTTTCTTTCCCAGCGTTTCGATGCTTTCCAGCACTTCAAGACCGGTTTCAATCACCCGGGTTGGTTTCTCAACAAAAGTTCCCAAGCCCTGCCTGCGCCGAAGGAAACCCTGGCTTTCAAAGGTGCGCATTGCCTCTCGCAAAGTCGCCCGAGAAACGCCCAACTCGCTCGCCAACTGGGGTTCTGACGGCAATTTCGTTCCCTTAGGAGAATTTTCAATCATCTCCCTCAGGTCGTTTTGCAAGCGGTGATATGTCGAAAGATCTGAACTTATGTTTTATTCGGTTTCGTCCTAAAATCGTTTTTCCAGATTGTCATTCACAAAACGAAATTATTGCGATCTTTCTTTAATCAAATGGCTGATCAGGGCGTAAAATTCGGTCGCCTTGACCACATCATTCAGATTCACGCTGTCCACATTTGTGTGCGCGGTTTCCTCATCGCCAGGGGCAAAGCCAATCGAGGGGATGCCAGCTTTACCAGCCCAGTAGATGCCATTGGTGGAAAAATTCCATTTGCCGGCGGGGAGATCGGGCAGCCCAATTTTTTGCATGGCTTCGAGTCCCGCCTGCACGAGGTGGTGATCTTCATCCAATACCCAGGCCGGGAAGTATTTATCAACTTCGAAGACAAAGCCGGTGTATGAAGGCTCATCGTAAAACAGCTCTTCAAGGGTGATCAGATCGCGAGATTCTTCGGGAATCAGAGCCTGGATTTGTGCAAAAGCTTCTTCTTTTGTCTCACCAAAGGTTAATCGCCGGTCAATATAGATCACCGCTTCATCGGGGACGGCATTGATGGAAGGGGTCTTAACTTCCATGTCGGACACGGTGATTTTTCCATGCCCAAGGAAATCGTGATCGCCTAATTCTGGTTCCAGGTCACGAATGCCTGCAATGACGGGCAATAACAGGTAGATGGCGTTGATTCCCAGGTGGTTGGAGGCAGCATGTGCTGAACGACCCTTGGCGGTCATCTTTAACTCGATTCTGCCTTTGTGACCGCGATAAACCTGCATTTTGGTGGGCTCGCCAATGATGACATAATCTGGCTTAACCGCAGGATCCACTTCAACAAAAGTGTTGGGCGAAATTCCATCGCACCATTCTTCCATATTACCGAAGTAATACGCAGTCCAGCCTTCCAGCAAGCCCATATCGCGAGCGATAGCCATGCCATAAACCATCCCGGGGGTAGAGCCTTTTTCGTCACAGGCGCCGCGAGCGTACAGAACCCCGTCTTCAACCTTGCCGATGAAGGGATCCCATTCCCATGATTCAGGATCGCCGATCCCAACCGTATCGATGTGCGAGTCAAACACGATAATGCGCTCACCGTCTCCGATGCGACCGATGATGTTGCCCATCTTGTCGAAACGGACTTCATCAAATTTCAGTTTGTTCATTTCTTCGGCAATGCGCTCACCGACGGGGCCGATCTGATTTTCCACGCTTGGAATGGCAACAATGTCGCGAAGGAATTGGATGATCTCTTCCCGTTGCTCCTCAACCTTGCTTTGAATTTCTTTAATGATTGATTCGTTGTTCATTTTCTTTTTAGTTCTCCTTTTGGTTATAAAACTTGTTGATTAAAACACTGAAAGCCAGTATTTGCACGCAATGAAACGAAGCCCTGATTATTTTTCAGTCACCAGCCGTTTTGCCGCCTGGTTATGTTTTTTGACCAGATCGGGCACATCGATCGTCACCAGCTCACCATCTTTGACAATGAACTTTCCGCCAACAATGTTGACATTAACCTTCTGAGGGGCACAGAACAGGGCTGCGGCCACCGGGTCGTGCAGGGCGCCGGCATAATCCAGCCGGTTGAGGTTGATGGCAAACAGGTCTGCACATTTGCCCACTTCCAGCGAACCGATGTCCTCGCGCCCCAGGACGGCAGCACCGCCCCGTGTGGCGATTTCTAACGCCTGGCGGGCGCTCATCAAAGGCGGCGCGTCTTCGCCAGAGCGAGATGCTCCGCCCAATCCGGCGTTTAATCGAGCGAGCAGCATGGCTAATCGAGCTTCACCCAGCAGGTGAGAGCTATCATTGCTGGATGAACCGTCCACTCCCAAGCCCACCTTGACGCCCCTGCCCAGCATGTGCAGGATTGGTGCAATGCCTGAGGCCAGGCGCATATTCGAGCCGGGACAGTGCGCCACTCCGCAACCGGTATCGGCATAGAGCTGGATCTCGGCATCGTTAACGTGCACGCTGTGAGCAAACCACACGTCTTCGCCAATCCAGCCCACCTCCTGCATGTAAGCCACCGGGCGGTGTCCAAACTTTTCGAGGCAAAAATCCTCTTCGTCCTGAGTTTCTGCCAGGTGAGTGTGCAGGTGCACCCCGTATTCCCGCGCCAGCAGGGCAGATTGGCGCATTAACTCGCCGGTCACGCTGAAGGGCGAGCAGGGCGCCAGCACAATCTGCACCATAGACCCCGGCGAAGGATCATGATAGGTTTCGATCAAACGCTGGCTGTCAGCCAGGATGTGTTCTTCGCTATCTACCACGCTATTCGGCGGCAGCCCCCCAGCAGATTCGCCCAGGCTCATCGAGCCGCGAGAGGCATGCAGGCGTAAGCCGACCTCGGCTGCGGCATGGATCTCATCGTCAAGCCTGGAGCCGTTCGGAAACAGGTACAGGTGGTCAGAGGCGGTCGTACAGCCCGATAGCGCCAGCTCAGCCAGTGCCGTTTGGGTAGAAATACGGATATCGTCGGGGGTCATGCGTGCCCAAATCGGGTAAAGGGTCACCAGCCAGTTAAACAGGTTGGCATTCTGGGCTTTGGGCACGACACGCGTCAGGGTTTGGTAGAAATGGTGGTGGGTGTTGACCAACCCCGGAAAAACAATATGCCCGGAAAGGTCAATCTCTTGATCAGCCTTTGCGGGCATGTCGGTTAACGCGCCGATTGCTTGGATAAACCCATCCTTGATGAAAAGGTTAGTGTGTTGCAATTCCTGGCGCTGGTCATCCATGGTGACCAGGATTTCAATATTTTTGATCAATAAAGTCGTCATCAGCATCCTTTCCGATCAAACAGATTGTCAGACAAATGCATAGGTTTGATTGTATCGGAATAAGTCGTTCTTGTCAATTGTCCGACAAACTAAAGGGGCTTAAAATATTCAATTTTCAAGGAATAATCAAGGGATTCACACTAAAAACCGCCTGACACACTCCCATCACCAAGGTAGGAGCGGGTCTAAGCTTCAATCTGCTTCATTTGAGGGAGCGCTCCTGCATTAATGAGCCATGTTTTGAGCTTCCAATCTTTCAATTTCAGCCCTTATCACCGCCAGCGCCTCTTCTGCCGGGACAATCCAGCGCTCCTCCTGCTCCCGTCGTTTGAACTCAAACCCGCCACTCTGCAGCGACCGGGTCGAAACGGTCACTCGCAGGGGGATGCCGATCAGGTCAGCATCCTTGAACTTGACGCCCGCGCGTTCTTCCCGGTCATCATACAGTGGTTCAAGGCCAGCATCCATCAATACCTGGTAGAGCGCTTCGGATTCTTTTTCAGCCGAGCCATCCCTGCTGCTCAGCATCACCAGGTGCAGCGGATAGGGAGTTACACTGAACGGCCAGATCAAACCCTGGTCGTCATGGTGTTCTTCGGCAATACATGCCATCAACCTGCCCAAGCCAATCCCATAAGAGCCCATGATGATCGATCGGGGCAAACCATCCTCATCCAGGAAGGAGGCGCCCAGCGCATCGGTGTACCGACTTCCCAGCTTGAAGATATTGCCCACCTCAACGCCCCGCGCGGCATTCAGCGTGCCCGCACAAAACGGGCAGGGAGCGCCATCTTCTGCCTGTGCAATATCTGCAATGATATCCGCCTGGTAATCCCGCCCAAGGTTGGTATTTCGCAAGTGAAAGCCAGCTTCATTGGCGCCGGCGACCAGGTTCGGTGCCCGGGTCAGCAGGTCGTCCGCCACAACCCAGACCTTTTCCCGATCAATTCCGATCGGTGAGGCATATCCCGGGTTGGCGCCGATGGCGATAATTTCGTCGTCACGGGCAGGTCGGAGATTCTTTATTGTGCCTGAGCCTGCGGCTCCCAGCGCATTAACCAGTTTGGTTTCATTCAAGGTCATATCCCCCCGCAAAACAGCAAACACCATGCGAGGCGGCAGAGAGTCAGCCAGCTCTGCCATTAAAAAGACCGCTTTGGCTGTCTGCGCCGGAGAGATCTGTAAATATTCTGTCAGTTCGGCGATGGTCGCCGCCCCGGGGGTGGCTACTTTTTCCAGCGGCTGCAGCGTCTCGGCGGATGGGTCGGGCTTTCTAAAAGTCGCCACCTGGCGGTTGGCTGCATAATCACACTGGTTGCAAAACAGCAGCGTATCCTCACCGGCAGGCGTCAGGTACATAAATTCATGGGCTTCCAACCCACCCATCATGCCGGTATCCGAACCCACCGCCCTGACTGGCAAGCCACAGCGGTTGAAGATGCGAAAATATGCTGCGTAATGTGCCCGGTACTGCTCATCTAATCCAGTCTGGTCACGGTCCAGGCTGTAGCTATCAAGCATGGTGAATTCACGTACCCGGATCAATCCGGCGCGAGGACGGGGATCATCTCTGAACTTGGTCTGAATATGGTAGATCAACTGTGGCAACTGTCGGTAGGACTGGATTTCACGCCGCGCCAGGTCGGCAACAATCTCTTCGTGGGTCATAGCCAGAACCATATCATGACCGCTGCGATCCTTGAAGCGCGCCATCTCATCTCCGACCTGGTCCCAGCGCCCGGTCTCCTGCCAGACATCTGCCGGGTGCACGACCGGCATTTTCAGTTCCTGTCCGCCAATGGTCGCCATTTCTTCGCGCATGATGTTTTCCATGCGGGCAAGCACCCGCTGTGCCAGTGGCAAATAGGAATAAATGCCTGCCCCCAGTTGACGGATATATCCCGCCCTGAGCAGCAGTTGATGACTGGTAATCTCTGCCTCGGAGGGCACATCGCGCAGAGTCACGCTGAACAGCTTTGACATTCGCATGGGTCAGTCCACCCTTTGTTACGAAAATTCTTCAGCACCCGGTTCAGAAGCATCTCGACTCTCGCCTGGTAGGTCCGAAAGGTCCACCCTTTCCTCCATCGTGACCGTGCCTCGCAGGAAGGCGCCCTCATCGGTTGAGATCGATTGAATGACTACATCGCCATACACCCGACCGGTTGCCCGAATTTCAAGCTTTTCCGCAATAATTTGCCCGCTGACCAACCCCGCGACAATCACCGTCCCTGCTTTGAGCACTTCACAGGTCACCTTGCCGGTCTCTCCAACAATGACCATGCCACGCACGGCAACCTCGCCCTCCAGAGCGCCTTCAATGCGCACACCGCCCTTGCCGCGCAGATCGCCTTTCCAGCTAATACCCGGTCCCAGCACCGAGGTCACCCGATCGACGGGACGGGCAGAAATAATGTCAGGAGAAGTCTTCTTTTTTGCAAACATCAGTGTTAACACCTTTCATTATCAACAAACCAGCTGAATTTTTAGCGACCATCCCGGCACAGATTCAACGCCTGGGCGGCCAGATGGTTCCGGCTGGGACAATTCCGCCATCCGGGACGTCCTGTTTGACCGTTGCCCCGTTCCCAATCCGCGCCCGTTTGCCGATGCTCACATTCAGGTTGATCGTGGCGCGCATGCCAACCAGGGCTGCTTCGCCGACCACAACACCCCCGGCCAGGGTCGCCCCCGGTGAAAGGTTGACATAGGGAGCCAGCTTGCAATCATGGGAAACGATCGCGCCGGTGTTGATGATACACCCGTAACCCACCTGAACCCGAACCCCGACATAAGCCATCGGGTAGACCTGCACGCCATCAGCCAGCATCGCGCTTTTTTCCAGGAAAGCCGTGCGGTGAATCACGCTTGGGCAAAAGAAACTTGCCTCAGCCAGCTTTCGATACACTGACAAACGTGCTGGCAGGTCGCCAATTCCGCCCACGCCGTTCACCGCCAGGCGGATGCCGGCCTGTGCCAGCTCAACCAGTTTTTCACCACCGCCTAAAACCGGCAACCCATCCACAGGTGAACCTTCCGGTAAGCCGTCATCGAGAAAACCAAGTATTTCATAGTCTTCCGAATGGCGCACCAGGGCAGCCAGTGAACAGCCATGCCCACCCGCGCCGTAAATCACCAGGCGCTTCTCACCTTGCGGGAGAGACGTGCCGGACACCGATTTTTCCGATGAAATCAACGCCATGACCGTTTCCCGGGTCACCAGGGTGCCCTGCGGCAGGTCTTCCAAGGATAAACCCTGCGACAGAGCCAATTCCCGCGCCGGTTCGGTGATGCGCAAACCGGTCAGCGCAGGTTCCCGAGCGACTTTCAAGGGTTGGGAGTCCGCCCAGGGCGGCAATGAAGGGTCGCTGGCGTCAGGTGACATGCCGATATACCCCAGCACTTCGCCAGCCTGCAACGTCTCCCCTTCTGAAAATCGCAGGCCGACCAAATATCCGGAAGCTTCGGACTCGATTTCACCGGTAGACTTGGTGGTTTCAATCACCGCCACCACCTGACCCTGTTGAATCGCTGCGCCTTCTTTGACCGGCAATGCGACGATCAGGGCTTCGGATTCGTTGGGATTGATCAGCGGGATTTTTATCGGGATCAGTTTTTGCATGATTTCACACCATTTCTCTTACCCGGGCAATCATATCGTCGACGCCCGGCAGGCAGGCTGCTTCAAGCTCCGGTGCAACGGGGATCACTTCCTCTTTCGCCGCCAGGCGCCGGGCGCATCTGAGGTCTGCCCCCAGGACTTCTGAGGTTCGAGCCAGTACCTCTGCGCCCCAGCCCAATGAGAACGTGCCCTCTTCAACTGTGAGCAGTCGACCTGTACGTGCCACAGAATCAAACAACGGCTGCAGCTCAAAGGGCGCCAACCGAGTCGGCACTAACAATTCGCAGAAGATTTCGTATTCGTATGCCAGCTTGTACAAGGCTTCCAACGCCAGGTGCGCCATATAGCCATAGGCTGCCAGGGTGATCATCGCTGCTGGGGCTGTTTTCATCCTCAGCGTATAGAAGGCACTGCTGCGATCCGTATCGAGCTCATATTCAACCAGGTCAGCCGGTGTGAGCAGCTTCAGCAGATACTGCAGCTTATTCTCAACAAAGAGCACCGGGGAATCTGAAGTGAGGATCGCCTCATACAGCAGTTCTCCCGGAGCCCCGAGGGGACAATCGTCCAGAAGGTGAAAGGGCGCCAGCACGGTCAGCCCGGGAATGCCTAAAAAGAATTTTTCCAGCGTCTGTGAGTGCGTCGGGCCGTAACCGCGACGACCGCCCATCGGCGTGCGGATCACCACCGGGGCTGTTGCCGCCCCATTGTACATGCTGTTGAACTTAGCGATATGATTGATGACCTGGTCGCTGATCAGCGTGACAAAATCCCCGAACATGATTTCAACCACCGGGTGCAGGCCGCGCAACGCCATCCCGCCGGCGATGCCAGTGATGCCCGCCTCTGAGATCGGCGTGGTTATCACCCGGTCCGGAAAGGCGCTGGAAAGACCACGAGTGACCTTGAATGCCCCGCCGTAAGGGTCCAGCAGGTCTTCGCCCAGCAGGATTGCCAGCGGGTCATCGACCAGGGCTTTATGCAAACCCAGATTGAGGGAATCGAGCACAGTGCGGGGGAGTTGTTCGCGCATCAACCCCCTCCTTTAGCGCCCAGGGCGGCTTCAAAAGCCCGTTGAATGTCAGCATCGACTTCATTCACAATCCGGTTGCGCTCTGCCTCTGGCAGGCGAGCCGCCTGGATCGCAATTGGATCGCGAAATTGCCACAGGTTTTCCAACTCCTCGGATGGGCGGGTATCATCGCCCTTGGAATGTGCGCCTAAACGCTCCGTATGAATAATCAACGCCCTCGGTGCAGATTCAACACGGACCTGGTTAATCAACGTCCCGGCCAGTGGGAAAATCTCCAGGATATCACTGCTGTCCAGCTCAGCGGTCGGGATGCCAAAGGTCTCAAAACGCTGACTGACACTGCCGGCAATAGTCAGTTTGGCTGGCGTGGTTTGCGCGATGTGGTTGTGCTCAAGGACGATCAGAATCGGTAGCTGCCAGAGTGAGATCATGTTCAAACACTCATAGACAATACCCTCACCCAGGGTGCCATCTCCCATGAAATCCACCACGATCGCCCCGTTGCCCGCGCGTTTTTCTGCCAGCGCCATGCCGGCTGCCATGGCGACCGTGCCCCCCTGTATGCCGCTGGAATAAAAATTGCGCCAGTGGAGATGTTGAGATCCGCCCACCCCGCCACACACGCCCGAGGGTTTTCCCATTAATTCGGCAAACAGCGTCTGTGGGTCTCCACCATGTGCCAGGAAGTGCCCGTGCGAGCGGTGATTGCTGACCACAACATCGCCTTCCTGCAGGTGAGCCAGCACCCCCACCGCGTTGGCTTCCTGCCCGAGGCTGGTATGCGTTGTGCCCGGGAAAATCCCGGATTTGAAGTGATCCAGCAGGACCGTCTCAAAGCGCCTGATGCGGTAGAGCCTGCGGAAGAGTTCGATGTTAGAGGGCATTGATCGCCCCCTCTCGCAGCGTGAAACGCCAGGGCAGTGAGCGCCAGGGCTCGGGAACCGCATTCAAACCGATTCGAGGCGTTTGCTCGATCCCATCGTCGCTCAGAAACTTCCCGTGTTCGATGATCAGCTCACCGGTCTCGTCGCACAGATCCAGGCGGTTAAAAGCGCCGTCGATGCCCAGCGCCTGGGTTAATTTGGCAGGACCGTCCGTCCAACCCGGTCTCATAGCCTGGTATGGGCGGTTTTTCGCCATAACCGCGACCCCTTCCACCGGCAGGATGGCGCGGATCAACACTGCGGCTGGCGTCCCGGCTCGCTCAGTCACGGCATTGAGCAGCCAGTGCATCCCGTAGGTGAAGTAGACATAGGCATGCCCGGGCTGCTCGTACATCACAGAGGTGCGCGGTGTCTTCCCCGCCGAGGCGTGACAGGCCAAATCATCTTCGCCCTGGTACGCTTCCGTCTCTAAAATCAAGCCTGCCAGGCGCGTTCCGGATTGCGTGCGGACCAGGCGGCAGCCCAGCAGGTCCCGCGCGACGGCCAGCGCCGGGCGGGAATAAAAATCGCGCGGAATAATTGGCATGCTGTTATTTTACTTGATAATTGCTGGGGAAAATTATTTAAGATCGAGTTTGGCAGCGTTTATAGAATATCACCTAAAACTGCCAGTCAACAAACCGGGGAGCAATTGTCGATCATTTTTTATCGGAAGCATCATCTCAAATTCTTTTATACTTTGAAAAATTCCCTTAAATATGTTATGATAGTGAATCAAAGTGCTCAATAACAGCATCCACAAAAATGCTGTTAATGTTCGTTAGCCCCCCAATATTTTATTCGTAGAGGCAGTTGGTTACATTTTAATAAAACTTCCAAGTGAAAGGAGGAATATCGTCGTATTTTCCACACACTCTTTTCCTAAACCGATACTGTGTTCACTCTATTAACAATCAGACACAACAAGAATAACGTAATATGGAGAATATTAAAATGAGTAAATTAAGTAAACCTGTACGACTTCTATTTATTGGACTGTTATTGATTTTAATTGGAAGTATTGTCGCGAATTTATTGCAGACAGATTTTCGAAGAGTCCGCGTGAAAGACTTTTACATTGGGACTGAAAAACAACAAACTGTCCATGCGCTCGCCTTTATCCCAAAGCACTGTACTGCAGAAAAGCCATGCCCAGCGGTTGTAACCAGTCATGGCTGGTTGAACAGCGGCGAGGTTCAAGACGCTGCATCAATTGAACTATCTCGACGTGGTGTGGTTGTTTTAGCTATGGATGCATACAGCCATGGCATGTCAAGCAACCTGACAAGCGATTCTGGCGGCACCTGGGGTGCTATGTCAACCACCGGCATGGGGATGATCTCACTGGTTGAATATCTGACAAGCGGCATCCTTGACTATGTGGATACCTCTCGAATTGGTGTCATGGGGCACTCCATGGGTGGAGGGAATAGCTTCACAACGATCATGCATTATGGGCGTTTGTACAACGCAGCCATTGAAGAAGCAATGCATCCCGATTCTGATGGTGGAGAAGAAATCACTGAAGCTGAGCAAGCCTACGCTGACTCATTTAACAAGATTTGGGCAGCTCTTCCAACGGGTGCGGCACCCAGAATGATTACTGAAGCGAGCAACCCTTACAAGGATATCTACGCCAACTTAGGCGTCCTCTATGGATATTACGAGGAGGGTGGTTTTGGCTCTTCAACTGGCAATGCAGTGTTAATTGGAGAGTCTAAAGAAGCTCTTGACCTGGTGAATTTTCCCTTTGGAGAGCTGCGAGATGCTCCAATAAAATATGTGGAGGAAGGTGTATTCTACGGTAATAAAGCAGACCGGACTTTGCGCGTTCTTTATCAACCCAAGACAACGCACCCTCTTATTCACTTTATGCCAAATGCCACAAGAGACATCATTGAATTCTTTACGTATGTCTTCGATTTAAACACCCAACTGGGCCCAGGAAATCAAACCTTTTTAATAAAGGAACTCTTTAACTTCCTCTCTATGATTGGATTGTTTATGATAATGGTTCCTTTAGCTCAAATTCTAATGTCCTGTCCACTGTTTGCAGAGCTCAAAGGTGAAGAAGGGCCCAAGATTCCTGCACTTACACCGAAAAGTCGAAAGCTGTGGAATATTGGAATTCTTCTAACTGGCGCAATATCGTTTGGAGCAGCGCTTTTGTCCTGGCTGATCTACGACAAAATTTTTGTTGTTGCCACAAAACCAAAGGCTATCTTCAACGCTCCAACAGCAAACAATGTCTTCACCTGGACAGCGATCATGGCAATTTGGTGTATGTTCTGGTTTTGGATTAACTTTAAAAAGGACAAGGCAGCAGGCATTCGTACGGATGAGATGATTGGGTGGAAAATTACGAGTAAAGAGTTTTGGAAAACGCTTTTACTTGCTATCTTTGTTATTGGTGGTGTCTATATCGTCGTTTGGTTCTGTAAATGGTTGTTCAACACCGATTTCCGGATTTGGACTCCTGCTATTAAAACTTTCGCACCCGACAAGCTCATACCCTTCTTCCCCTATCTGATCGCTTTCTTCTTGTTCTATCTATCAAATGCCCTGATCGTTAACGGCGCAATGCGAGTTGAAGGGATGAGTGAGAAAAAGAATCTCTTTATCTGTGCTGTATCGAACATTATCGGTGCAGGGTTAGTCGGTATCCTCCAGTACGGCAAACTCTTTTTCATCGACCACAACGTGCTTTGGGGACCACAAGAGTTTTGCAGCTGGATTGACCCGCTGGTGATCATATTTGCCATTCCTGTCCTGTTCCTTGCCCCGTATATGTTAAGAGCATTCTACAAAATCACCGGGAAGAATTGGCTTGGTCCTATGGTGTTTTCAACCATGGCTGTGATGATACTGGTGATGCATAACTGCATCAATGGATTGTTCTTCTAAATATCTCAAAACAAAAGGGCTCTCTGGAAAGAGAGCCCTTTTGTATTTAACTAAAAAACCCTTTAGAAATCGGGCAATTGCGTTTACAGCCCGTTTTTAGCCTTAATATGATCCTCAAGGGTCAGCCGAATGCCCATTTCCAGGGGCACCAGGGGAATATAATCCAATTTTTCTTTGGCCAGGGTGAGGTCGGCACACATCCGCGAAACGCCACCGCTGATGCGTGTGTTGTACACCTCTTCCGGGTTGCCGCCCGTAACTTTGATCACCACGTTGGCCAGGTCGCGAATACTGGTTTCGCTGCCGCTCCCCACGTTGATCACCATTCCATTGACGCCCTGGGCGCTGGCAGCCGCCACCAGTGCATTGACCACGTCATCCACATAGACGTAATCGCGGGTCTGGTTTGCATCACCATGGAAAACCAGGGTACCGTTTTGCAGTGATTGACGGATGAAATTAGGAATCACCGGAGGATGGGACGCCGGGATGTGCTGTCCCGGACCATAGGCATTAAAGATGCGCAGGCACAGGGTTTGAATTCCTGAAAGGGCGCCAATCGTGCGCACATACCATTCCGATGAGAGCTTTGACACTGCATAAGGCGAACCCGGACGCGGCGCCAGGTCTTCGGTCAGCACGGGCTGTTTCTGTTCCCCATAGACCGCACCGGAAGAAGCCAGCACTACCTTGGGCGTCCCGGCATCGCGAGCCGCTTCCATCAGGTTCACCGTGCCGACAACATTAACCGCTGTATAATCGCGCGGAAACAGGATGGATTCCGGCACCGACACGCGTGCCGCCATGTGATAGACACAGTCAATATCTTGCAAAAGCGTCCACAGTTTCGGGCGGTCGTTAATATCACCGCGGGTGAAGTGCACTTCCGGGTCCAGCGCGTTCGGGTTGCCCGTGGAAAGATCATCCAATACGCGCACATGATGTCCCTGCCGCAACAGTCGGTTGCTGAGTGCCGCGCCTAAAAAACCAGCGCCGCCCGTAATCAGAAAGTTCATTATCGTTTACACCTTGGTTAATGATTTGTCAGACATCATATCACATTCGCCGCCCAGAAAAAAGGGGGCCAGAAAAATGTTTTAACGGAGAGCCCTTTAGCCCGTTGCCAGGCAATGCGCTAAAGTCTATGAGAAATCGGACGCTCTTCCGCGGGCGTTTCGCGCGCCATGATGAACCAGTGTGATCAGTTATGCTTGTTTTTTGTCGTTGCTGTGGACCATGGGCGCTCCATCAGATGTTATCCTTATTCTAACGTCGAATTGAAAAAAAAGTAAAAGCAGATTTAGCGGATTTTCTTCAGCAGGTCAGCAGATCAAATGGGGGGTCGCTAAGAAAACCTTCTTGACCATTGACACTCTCATGGTAGAAATACTATTTTTTAACACTCCCTGATCATTGTGTCAGACTTAAGTTGTATGGAGAAGGCTCATTAATTTGGGTTTGCGCTATAATTTTATTATTCTAACTTTAGTTTAGCGAGTGCAATGCGATGAAACAACTTTTACAAAATATGAAAACTGGACAAGCGGTGGTGGCTGAGGTGCCCGTACCAACTCCCGGTGATGGAATGGCGTTGATTCGGACGGCTAATTCGCTGGTATCTGCAGGCACTGAACGCATGCTGGTGTCCTTTGCCAAACAGGGCTTGCTGGGTAAAGCCCGCTCCCGCCCCGATTTAATTCGTGAGGTGCTCAACAAAGCTCGACGCGAGGGATTGCTCACCACCATCGAAGCGGCGTTGAACAAGCTGGATCAACCCTTTGCCCTGGGTTATTCTTCAGCGGGCACGATCATCAAAACCGGGTCGGGTTTGGCGGGATTTAAGGCCGGCGATCGGGTCGCGTGTGCCGGTGGTGGATATGCGGTGCATGCAGAATACGCGATCATCCCTCAGAACCTGATGGTGCCCATTCCTGAGCCGGTGAGTTTTGAGGAAGCAGCCTTTGCCACCATCGGGGCAATTGCCATGCAGGGTTTTCGCCTGGCCGAGGTTGGGGTTGGCGCCCGGGTTGGGATCATTGGCCTGGGGCTGCTGGGTCTGCTAACCACCGGCATTGCCCGCGCTGCTGGTTGCCAGGTGCTGGGCGTCGAACTTGACCCGGCACGGGCTGAACTGGCGCTCCAGGTGGGCGCTAACAAAGCCGTTAATCGAGAGCAGGCGATTGAGGCAGCCCGATCTTTTTCTCAGGGTGATGGGTTGGACGCCATTTTGATCTGCGCCGACACCTCCGACAATGATCCACTGATTTTGGCTGGTGAGATCGCCCGCGATCGCGCCAAAGTGGTGGTGGTGGGTTCCGTGGGAATGGAAGTCCCCCGCAAGCCCTATTATGAAAAAGAACTGGAGCTGGTTGTGTCCCGGTCCTATGGGCCGGGTCGCTACGATCCGTCATATGAAGAAAAAGCGCATGATTACCCCATCGGTTACGTCCGCTGGACAGAAACGCGCAATATCGCCGCCTTTCTGACCCTTTTGGCGGAGGACAAATTGGATATCTCATCGCTGATCAGCCACCGGGTGGCAATTGAAGAAGGGGCGCGGGCTTATGAGATCATCACCGGGGATCAGCCCTACCTCGGTGTGCTCCTCACTTATGAAGAACAGGACCTGCCCCATGAACGGCGCATTCTTAACACAGCAGCGCCTTCTGTACGGATCAGACCCGATGAAATCCTCGCTTTAGGCGTTTTAGGCGCTGGAAATTATGCCCTTTCCACCTTCTTACCGGTCGTTAAGCGGATCGGTGGGATCGCGCCGGTGGGGATTGTATCGGCATCTGGCGTCAGTGCGCACTACGCCGCACGCCGTTTTGGGTTCGGATTTGCCGCCAGCGAAGCAGAAACCTTGCTTGATGACCCTGTGATCAACATGATTGCCATTCTCACCCGCCATCACCTGCACAGCCAGCAGATTCAGGCTGCCATTCAAGCGGGTAAGCATGTGTATTGTGAAAAACCCCTGGCGGTCAACACGGAAGAGCTGAAGCAAATTGAACAGATGCTGCAAGGGGAAAACCGACCCCTGTTGACGGTCGGATTCAACCGCCGTTTTGCGCCCCTCGCCCAACACCTGAAAGCCTTTGTTGATACGCGCCATGAACCGCTGTACATGCATTACCGCCTGAATGCCAATGTCCTGCCGAAAGGTCACTGGCTGCTCGATCCGGAGGTTGGAGGTGGGCGCATCATCGGTGAAGCCTGTCACTTTATTGACTTCCTGACTTTTCTGGTAGGCGAAAGCCCGGTCGAGGTGTTGACCCAGGGCTTGCCGGATGGGGGCGTCTACAGTGAAGACAATGTGATTATGACCTTCCGCTTCCCGGACCAGAGCCTGGGTCTTGTGTCTTACCTGGCGAATGGTGACAAATCCTTTCCAAAGGAGTACCTGGAAGTGTTCTTTGGCGGTCAGGTGGCAACTCTGCACGATTGGCGCCTGCTGGCAACTGTGGCGAAAGGCCGCCGTAAGATGAAGCGACATCTTTTACGGCAGGATAAGGGACACTCAAATGCCTGGCGGGCTTTCCTGGCTGCCGTGCAGGGACAGGGAGAGCTGCCCATTCCCTATGAGCAACTGCTGGGTGTGACCCGCGCCAGCTTTGCTGCCCTGGAATCCTTGCGCAGTGGGAAGCGTGTGGAGATTTAGTCCAAAAACCATGCTTGGTGGGACGAACGATCCGGACGCTGGGCGTATGGTCATCCGTGATAATTTTTCCGATTATGTTTGCCTGGCCAGTTTTTTATGACAAAGATCAATTATAAACTGATCAAAGCCCTGCGCCAGCTGGGTTTTACCAAGCTGTGGTGCTTTGCGCGTTACCAGGTCGGGTTACGCAGCGGACACTATCGCCGGGCAACGCCCAGCCGCAGAGAGGGCGATGTCGGCATACCGGGCTTAGCGCCTTTAGAGCATTTCCCACAGGTCAGCCAGGAAGAGATCAACAGCACGTTGATAGTAGCGGATGAAATCTGCCGTGGACGGGTGCGCTTGTTTGGTGGGGAACCGGTCCCCTTGATCCTGGAAGCTGGCGCTTCCGGTGAACACTGGACTGTCCTGGAAAGAACGCCGCTTAAGGAGGACATCAAGCTCATTTGGGAACCTGCCCGGTTTGGCTGGGGGATCACCCTGGTCAGGGCGTTTGCCTTTAGCGACGACCCAAATTATGCGCAAGCTTTTTGGGACAAAATGCATGCATTTTTAAATGCACATCCGCCCAATACCGGTCGTCAATGGCAATCTGCCCAGGAAGTTGCCATGCGTTTGATGACCCTCGTCTTTTGTGATCGGGCGCTGACGAAGGCGCCGTCATCAACCCGCGAAAATCGCCAGGCTCTGTGGTCGGCGGTGGCTGAACACGCTTCACGCATTCTTCCGACGCTGGTTTATGCCCGTGCGCAAAACAACAACCACCTTCTGGCTGAAGCTGCCGGGTTATTCACGGCTGGAATTTACCTGCCAGCGCATGCGCAGGCTGGGAAATGGAGGCAACTGGGCTGGGAGTGGTTGAATAGGGGACTGCAACAGCAGATCACAGAATTTGGAAGTTACGTCCAGAACAGCACCAATTATCACCGTTTGATGCTCCAAATTGTCCTGTTTGCGGATCATCTTCGGCGTGCCACCGGGCACATCGACTGGCCGAAGGCGACTTTCGAACGCCTGGCAGCAGCCACACGCTGGCTGTGGGCTCTGACCGATCCGGAGACCGGCTGGGTGCCAAACCTCGGAGCCAATGACGGCGCTTATCTTTTTCCTCTAACTGCTGCGCCCCAGGAAGACTTCAGGCCGGTCGTAGAAGCAGCCGCGAGGGCGTTTTTAGGGAGCGGGATTTACCATCAACCAGAATTGCACGAAATGAGCAACTGGTTTGGCCTTGCCCTACCGGCAGCATCAGAGCAAATTCAACCCCAGGCGATCGATATGGTGCGCATCGCCTCAGGTCAGGGACGGGCTTTCCTCCGGGCGGCACGCTTTACTGACCGTCCCTCCCACGCAGACCAGTTGCATGTAGATTTGTGGTGGCGTGGGGTGAACATCGCCAGGGACCCGGGCACCTTCCATTACAATACGCCGGCGCCCTGGGATAACGCCTTGCAGAGCAGCAAAGTTCACAATACCATCACGATCGATGGACAGGAGCAGATGACCCTGGCCGGGCGTTTCCTGTGGCTGGATTGGGCACAGGCGGATGTTTCAGGGTATGAGGCTGGAGAAGACCATCGATTGAAGTGGGTTTTAGCCGAACATGACGGTTACCGCAGGCTGGGGGCGATTCATCAGCGAAAATTATCCAGGATTGAAGATGGCTGGCTGGTGGTCGATAATATCTTGAAGAGCAGCGATCTTGAACAACAGCCTCACACCGTCAACCTGACCTGGTTGCTGCCCGATTGGGATTGGACATTTGAATCTGGGGAAATACTGCGTGTCAAGGGACCCGAGTTCTCCGTCAGGCTGCAAATCACCGGGGTGGATCAGGTCAACCTGGTCAGAGGGGGGGAGACGCTGGTGGGCACCATCGCAGCTCAGCCTTCCTGGGGATGGTATTCACCCACCTATGCTGAAAAAACGCCCGCATTGTTATTAATTGCTGTCAGATCCGGGTGGCTGCCGATGAGATTAACAAGCACCTGGCAGATGATGGGTTGACCGAACCTTTGCAATTCCTTGTCGCAAATTCGAGTAAAATGTTAATAATATGCACATATTGTTGATCCACCAGGCATTTGCCGCGCTGGATGAAGCCGGCGGAACCCGTCACCATGAGCTGGCCAGGCATCTCGCCCGCAGCGGTCACCGGGTGACCATTATTGCCAGCCCGGTCAGCTACCTGACGGGCGCTGGCACCGGTCGGCGACCTGGCAAAGCGGTTGATGACCTGGGTGTAACCATCATCCGCAGTTGTACCTTGCCCGCGCTGCACCATTCTTTCATCTGGCGCGTCTTCAGCTTTCTCAGCTTTATGCTCTCTTCACTGGTCAACGGTCTCTTTGTTCGGCGGGTAGACCTGGTCTGGGGCACCACCCCGCCAATATTCCAGGCGCTAACCGCGTGGCTGCTGGCACGTTTGAAGGGCGTACCCTTTCTGCTGGAGGTCCGCGACCTGTGGCCTGCCTTCGCTGTGGCTGTTGGGGTGTTGAAAAATAAATGTCTGATCCGCCTCTCAGAAGGCTTGGAGCGTTTTCTTTACCGGTACGCTGACCGGGTCGTGGTCAATTCGCCCGGATTCATCCAACACCTTCAACAGCGCGGCGCCCGGCAGATTACGCTGGTGCCCAATGGCGCCGACCCCGACATGTTTGACCCGGCTGCAGATGGGAGCCAGTTTCGGGTGGAAAATGGTTTGGAGGAGAAATTTGTCGTTTTATACGCCGGCGCCCACGGCATATCGAATGATCTGGATGTGGTATTGGATGCGGCTGAGTTGTTGCGAGACGAACCTTCTATTCGCATTGTCATGCTGGGTTCAGGCAAGGAAAAACCCCGACTGGTCGCTGAAGCTGAGCAGCGTCAATTGGAGAACCTGTTGTTCCTTCCGCCGGTGGCAAAACAGGATATGGCAGCAACCCTGGCTGGCGCAGATGCCTGCCTGGCAATCCTGAAACCCATTGAAATGTTTAAAACCACCTATCCTAACAAGGTCTTCGATTATATGGCAGCGGGTCGTCCGGTGCTTTTGGCGATTGATGGTGAGATTCGCAAAGTGGTTGAGGAAGCCCGGGCTGGCTTGTTTGTTCCGCCTGGTAACCACCATGCTCTGGCGGATGCCATCCAGGCAATGGCAAAGGACCCCGTAGAATGCCGCAAAATGGGGATAAATGGCAGAATACTGATCGAAACACGCTTTTCCCGCGCTGAACTGGCGAATCAATTTGCCCTCATGGTTGATGAGATCAGCCAACAAAACCAGGACTGAAACCACGGTGTATTTTTTTTAAAAACTTCGATCCACTGAAAAGGCATGCTTCAAAATTTGAAGCGGAAATCAAGTAGATTTTTCATACCTCAACAAGCCCCTCTACGTGAAAGGGCGATGATGTTGAGAAAAATAACACGTCGGGCAAGCCATTCATTGTCCTTTCCGGGGGGATAAGCGCACCCATCGACAGCCCTGATCGCCTGCCGGAAGTTGAAGTTTACAGGAATGCAGCAGCGAAGTTAAAGATTGAACCCGTCGTGGCAGTGTTGACTGAAAGACAATAATCAGCTATTGCATTAAATACCCAATTATGGTAAGTTAATGCAATGACATACAAAGAATTACTCGATCGAGTTGGAAATTTACCGGTATTTACCAGTGGGCTTTTGCTGGCTGGCGATGTAAATCCTGTAAATATTCATAAACAACTATCCCGCTGGACGACTGCGAAGAAGATCATCCAATTGCGGCGTGGAGTTTACACCCTTGCAGAACCTTATCGAAAAATAGAGCCCCATCCTTTCACGATTGGTAACCGCCTGGTTTCACCATCTTATGTCAGCTTACAGTCTGCGCTTGAATACTATAATCTCATTCCTGAAGCGGTTCCTCAGGTGACAAGTATCACCAGCAGATATCGAACTCAGAAATTTGACACACCATTGGGTTTGTTTGCTTTTCATCACATCAAATCGCAGTTATTTTTTGGATTTTCACTGGAACAGGTCGATATTGACCAATTTGTTTATTTAGCTCGTCCAGAAAAAGCCCTCCTTGATTTAATTTACCTGACCAAACAGGGACACTCAATGGCTTTTATAGAAGCCCTCAGACTTCAAAATTGTGATCAACTCGATTTGGCGTGGATGGAAAAAACGGCAAGGGATTCAGGTATGAATAAATTGATCCAGGCGGTTAAAAACCTTGTCACCCTTATTTCATAAGAAGGTTCGAGGTGGCTATGAAATCTGATTTAAAGAATTATCTACTTACAGCAAAAAGCAAGCAACAAGCCTTGAATTGGATGAGAGAATATTTACAGGCGCGCGTTTTGGCTATCTTACAGGAACAGGGTGCAATGATTCCGCTGGCATTTCATGGCGGGACGGCGCTTCGGTTTCTTTATCAGCTCCCCAGATATTCTGAAGACCTGGATTTCTCATTGGAAAATCACATGGATGCATATGATTTTCATAGCTATTTATCGTCTATTTCAAACCAACTTTCCCTTGAGGAGTACCCGGTTAACCTGAGGTTCAATGATCAAAAAGTGGTGCAGCATGCCTTTATTGGTTTTCCTGGATTATTATTTGAATTAGGTCTTTCACCTCATGTAGATCAAAACTTCACGATCAAATTAGAGGTGGATACACGACCGCCTCAGGGCGCCGTCTTGAGGACGACATTGTTCCGCTATCGTGAATTGTTTTTGAATCTCCAGCATCATGACAGAGCTTCATTGCTGGCAGGCAAGGTGCATGCTGTTTTGCAACGAAAATATTTAAAAGGACGGGATATTTTTGACCTTATTTGGTATTTGAGCGATCGGTTGTGGCCACCGCCAAATTTTGTTATGCTTAATTTTGCTCTGCAGCAATCCGGTTGGGAAGGACCACAATTATCCGAGTTCAATTGGAAATCCATTTTGTCCGACTTTTTATCCACAGCAGATTTTGACAGTATCCGTAAAGACGTGGCGCCATTTTTAATTCGTTCGGCAGACCAGGACTTGCTGAACCTGAAAACCATTCAGGGCTTGCTGTGATTGGAAAAGGCTTTTGATCGGTTAATTTAAAAATTGCGACCTGCATTCATTTTTGAAGGCTGAGACGGTGCTCAAATGATTGTCCGGCTGATCCAATTTCGGAGGGGTTTATATGAAATACCGATCGCACCGAGCACTGGCTGAAACTGCTTTCCCTTCGCGGTCCTGGTGCGGTAGAATACCTTGATCAATTTAATCAACAAGAAGGCAATGATGACCCTCGATGTTCAAAAAATCCGCTCTGATTTCCCGATTTTGCACACTCGGGTATACGGAAAGCCCCTGGTTTACCTGGACAATGCCGCCACAACCCAAAAGCCTCAAGTGGTGATCGATGCAATCGTGGATTATTACACCCGCTATAACAGCAATATCCATCGTGCGGCACATCACCTCTCGAACCTGGCGACCGAAGCACATGAAGGTGCCCGCCGAACCATGCAACGCCATATCAACGCCGAATTCGAGCACGAAATCATCTTCACACGCGGCACAACGGAAGCCATTAACCTGGTGGCGTATTCTTTTGGAGAAGCGTTCATAAACCCTGGCGATGAAGTGATTTTTACAATGATGGATCATCATTCGAATTTTGTCCCCTGGCAGATGCTGTGCGAGCGCCGTGGAGCAAACTACCACGTGGTCCCCTTTGATGAAAATGGCGACCTCAGGCTGGATATCTACGAAAACCTGCTGAGCAGCAAGACGCGCCTTGTTGCTTTTAACCATGTCTCCAACTCACTTGGCACGGTCAACCCGGCGCAGGAGATCATTCGAATGGCTCATGCCGCTGGGGCGGTTGTATTGGTCGATGCAGCGCAGGCCGTTCAGCATGTTGACCATGATGTCAGAGCGCTGGATGCGGATTTCTATGCCTTTTCTGGGCACAAGATCTACGGACCGACCGGCATTGGCGTACTTTACGGCAAAGAAAAATGGCTGGATGCCATGCCGCCTTACCAGGGTGGGGGCGAGATGATCGAACAGGTGACCGTGGAAAAGACCACCTATAACAAGCTCCCCTTTAAATTCGAAGCCGGAACGCCCAATATCGTTGGTCCGATTGGCTTGGCAGCAGCGCTTGATTACCTGAACGCCCTGGACTTTACCGAGGTCATGGCACACGAAGATGCGGTTTTAGCTTATGCCCGTAAAAAATTGCTCGAGATTGACGGGTTGAAGATCTACGGGAATGGCAAACGACATACCAGCATTGTTTCCTTTAATATTGAAGGGGTGCACCATTATGACCTGGGAACGCTTTTAGATACCCGCGGCGTGGCGGTGCGTACCGGGCATCATTGCACGCAACCGATCATGGCGGCTTTGGGGGTTGAAGGCACTGTGAGGACGTCGCTGGCGCTATATAACACTTTTGAGGATATCGACGTGCTTGTCGAATCCATTCGGCAGGCACTTAAGATTCTAAGGCGGTGAGCCATGCCAACAATACAGGAAATTCAAGCCCAGATTATTGAAGATTTTTCTTTTCTACCCGAATGGGATGAACGTTACGCGTATTTGATCGAATTGGGACAAAAAAGTCCGCCCATGGCCGAGGAAAATCGTACCGAGGACAATCTTGTGCGAGGGTGCCAATCGCTGGTGTGGCTGGCCCGTGAATGCCGCCAGGGCGTCGTATACCTGGAGGCTGACAGCGATTCGCTAATTGTCAAAGGGCTGGCGGCATTACTGCTGCAGGTTTTTTCCGGTCAGCCTGCAGAAGATGTGAGCCAGGCTGATCTGCATTTCTTTGAGACGATCGGACTCAATCAACACCTTTCTTCCCAGCGCACCAACGGTCTGCTGGCAATGGTAAATGAAATCCGGTCCTTTGCTGTACAATGTATGGGGGAGGGCCGTTAATTCCTTCTCAAGTTGATCATAAAAACTTGCATTTGTCTGCCAGAGTTTATCTTGGCAGCCGTTGACCGGGATAAAACCCCAGCTCTGTGATAACCTTGATCCGATTAACAATTTTAGCGACGAAAACTAAACCCTATGAATGAAAAAACAATCCAAATTTTACTGACCAACGACGATAGCATCCACTCACCGGGTTTATGGGCTGCCGCACAAGCCCTGGATTTGCTTGGATTTGTGCATATCGTTGCACCACGGCACCAGCAAACCGGCACCGGGCACAGTATGCCCAATACTTCAACCGGAATTATCGAGACGATGTCGCTGCACGTCAACGGGCGTGATTGGCCTGTGTATGCCGTGGATGGCACACCGGCACAGGCGGTGGTGCACGGCATCTATGAGGTGATCAAATCCAAACCCGATCTGGTGGTTTCAGGGATTAATTATGGGGAAAATATCGGTTCATCCATTACTGTTTCCGGCACTGTTGGCGCAGCCCTTGAAGCGACCTCATTTGGCATCCCCGCCCTGGCGGTTTCGATGCAGACAAAACCGGAGTATCATCTTTCTCTGTCGCAAGACATAGATTTCAGTGCAGCAGCTTATTTCACGCACAAATTCGCCCGGGTAATGTTGAACAGGAAATTTCCCTTCGATGTGGACGTACTTAAAGTGGACGTGCCCGCAGGGGCTTCAGCGGAAACCCCCTGGATGATCACCCGCCAATCACGCATGAAATATTATCACCCAGAAATGACGCAGCGTAATTCTTTTTCTGAACCCGGCCCGGTCAAATACAAACCGAATTATGACCCAAACAATTTAGAGCCAGACGGAGATACTTATGTGCTTTTAGTCGATAAAAAAGTCTCCGTCACGCCAATCAGCATTGATATGACTTCCCGCACAGATTTTCATCAGTTACGCCGGCTGATCGAAGCGATGGATGATTAACGCCGGGCGGGTATTCACCTGCTGATTAACGATTTAAACAGAACTATTAAAATGCTTTCATGTTAATTAAGTGACCATTCTAAGCAATTATTACAGGAGCTGACACCATGGAGAAAAAAGAAAAACTGCCCTTCATTACAAATATTCTTTACGGCATGGGAGATTTCGGTTTCAGCATGAACAACTCAATCATCTCAGCCTTCTTCTCGGTTTTTCTGGTGACGGTGGTGGGTGTGGCACCAGGATTGGTGGCCATTATTTTATTCGTTGGGCGGAGCTGGGACTTTGTCAATGATTTGCTGGTGGGGTACATCTCGGATCGCACCCGGACCCGGTGGGGACGGCGGCGTCCCTTTTTGCTGTTTGGCACCGTTCCTTTTGGGTTATCTTTCTTGCTGTTATGGCTCCACCCGAATTTTGGCCAGACCGGATTGGTGATCTATTATTCGCTGGCTTATATTATTTATGAAGCCCTGGCAACCTTTGTTTATATGCCGTATTTTGCGCTCACACCGGAATTGACCTCCGATTACGATGAGCGCACAAAACTCACCAGTTTCAGGATGATGTTCAATATTACCGGCAGCCTGACGGCATATATCCTGCCTTTACTGATTGTGGGCAACGATTGGACCCAGGCGACTTCGCGCAATGTGATAATCATGGCAGTGGCGGCTGGAGCACTCGCGGCCGCGCCTTATTTTGGCGTTTTTTTTGGCACAAAAGAAAAGAAGGAATACCAGTCCGAAAAATTACCAAAGTTCTGGCCTTCACTTAAGGCTGCCTTCAAAAACAAACCCTTCGTATTTGGTGCCCTGATGTACCTGGCCACCTGGATGGCAATTATTGTAATCGAATCCAACCTGCAGTTTTTCATCCTGCATATCATCCGGCGCCAGTCTCAGAACATCATCATCATGGTCAGCATCTTCGTCACGGCGATTTTTGCGCTACCGTTCTGGAACTGGGTTTCGAAAAACTGGAATAAGCGCAGGGCTTACATTATTGGCGTGGGATTTTGGTCTATGGTGATGATTGTGCTGATTTTCATGAATCCCCAAACGCCCTTCTGGCTCATTCTCATCCTGTGTGTGCTGGCTGGGATTGGCGTCAGCGCCGGGCAAGTACTGCCCTGGGCAATTATCCCGGATGCAATTGAATGGGAGGAATGGCACACCGGGGAACGCAATGAGGGTATTTTTTACAGCCTGGTCACCCTGTTGGGAAAGATCGGCATGGCGATCGCGCAACCACTTTCGCTGCTGGTTTTGCAGATCAGCAATCTGCAGACCGGTCAGGACGCAGTACAACCCCCCAGCGCATTGCTGGGCATCCGCCTGGTCGTCGGTCCCATTCCTGCGATGTGTTTGATCGCTGGCATTTTAATTGCTATTTTTTATCCCCTGGAACGCACACAGCATCGCCAGATCGTGGATGACCTGCGCACGCGGCGTGCGGCTCTAAAAGCGAAGCGCACTTAACAAGAGCTCTGGCTGGGGTTAGCAGCAGAAATTTTCCTCAACGATTTAGACGTCAACGCACAAAGTCCTGTGAAAGGAAACTTCACAGGGCTTTTTACAATAAATCAGTGTTAACCTTCCACAAAAGAGAGTTGATTGTGTTTTGGTTCACATATTTAAAAAAAGCGATGCCAAACCTGAAATACTTGATTGCGCAGCAATAATCATGTAAAATTTTAAAAGAAAATGAATGAAAGTCCCGGGATTCGGGTATATCCTGAGCTTTATATTCGCAGTTAATGTCATTCAGGGAGCACAAAAATGAAGATCATCAAAGTATCAACCAACTCCCGAACCGCTGCGGTCGCCGGGGCAATCGCAGCGATTCTCCGTGAGCAAAAGCTTGCAGAAGTTCAGTCCATTGGCGCCGGCGCTGTTAACCAAGCCATTAAGTCAATTATTATTGCCAAAAGCTATTTAGCTAAAAATGATTTGGGGATTGTGCTGGTGCCAGAATTTGTGGATGTGGATATTGACGGAAAAACTCGAACTGCAATCAAGCTAACCATTATGACACAACCCGTGCTACAGGAACAGAATTCAGCATTGCCTGTGGAATGAACTGTCTGTACGGGTAGAAGGAATTAATCCCCCAGCTTTTAGCGAGGTTAACACGCGCGTTATCGCGCGTACAGGGGGTTAAAGGTCAAAGCGGACTTCGGCTTTGCCAATCAATATTTCTTTGACTTTATTCACAATTAATTCCAGGTGTCGGGGTTTGGCTACATAATCCAGATTGTCGCAGGGAATGGTCAGGATAGGACAGAGTGCAAAATGCTCTATCCAGTTTTCGTACAGGGTATTCAGGTCAGCCAGGTATTCCGGGCTGATGGTTTTTTCATAATCGCGTCCGCGCTTTGATATACGCTCCAACAGGGTAGGAACAGAGGCTCGCAGGTAAAGCACCAGGTCAGGCGGTGGCAAAAACTCCACCAGGACTTGGTACAGCTCTCGATAGGTGGCATAATCCCGGTCGCTGATGGCGTTCTGCCGATGCAGGTTGTGGGCAAAGATTTCAGCATCTTCGTAGACACTGCGGTCCTGGATGACCGAGCCGTTCATTTTCATTAACTGCCGGTGGATATGCAGACGCCGCATAAGGAAATACACCTGTGAGTGAAAAGCCCAGGTTTGCATGTCCGCGTAGAAATCAGTCAGATAAGGGTTTTCCGTTACTGGCTCATAAAAGGGCGTCCAGCCCAGGACTTCACTGAGCAATTTAACCAGGGTTGACTTTCCCACGCCGATATTTCCGGCTACAGCAATGAATTTTTCCATGAGATGCTTATACCTGCCTTCTGAGGTGAAATAAAGAAGAGTTGCCTGGTGTTGATTATAAGCTGAAATGGGAATGATACAGCAAATTGGAAAATATTGACGGTTGATCGCTGATAGCCGATAGCTGATAGCTGATAGCTAATAGGCGATAGCTGATAGCTGATAGCCGATAGCCAATGGCCGATAGCAAATAGCTAATAGCCGATAGCTGATAGCTGATAGCCGATAGGCAATAGCTAATTGCTGGCGGAAAGTCTTTGAGTGTAGCACCCCACGGTGACATGTGAGTCGAGGTGATCCCAATAGCAAAGCATATTGAAAGTATTTGTCTCCCCCATCCTTTGGGATGGGGGCTGGGGACAGGGACAGAAGAAGGGCGAGGCAGACCTCGCCCTTTTTTCAAAGCTTCGTGTATGCCGTGTTTTTCAACACCCCCGTTAATTAGGCAGCAGACTGAGCCTTTTGTATCTGTTTTCGCAAGAACACTTTCGTTATCTCCGCAGCAACCGAGGGGATCAGGACCAGCGGAAGGATCTCAAGCCATTCTGCAATCCCCAGCGGGGCTGTGTTGAAAACCGGCTGAAGGAAAGGTATGTATATCACTACGAAAATCAGCAGCAGCGAAACCAGCACAGCCCAGTTCATGATTTTATTTTTGAATACACCGATCTTGACCAGCGGATAGTATTCAGAGCGTGCGGTATAAGCTCGGAACAACTCGGAGATGCTGAGGGTCACAAAAGCCATGGTTTGGGCAAACTCGGCATGTTCAGGCTCGAAGATATGACCAATCGCAAATGCAATCAGGGTGACTGCGGTGATGGCGATGGTTTGTACCACGATGCCGATCTGCATGTGACGGTTGATGATGGGCTCGCTTGGCGGTCGGGGCGGGAGGTCCATGATGTCGGGGTCACCGGGTTCGGTTCCCAGCGCCAGCGCAGGGGCTCCATCCGTGACAAGGTTCAACCACAGCAGTTGAATCGCGGTCAGGGGGATGGGCCAGCCTAACAAGGTCGCCAGGAAGATGACCATGATCTCGGCCATGTTACAGGAAAGCAAATAGTAGACAAATTTACGGATATTGCTATAAATCACCCGACCCTGTTCCACTGCAGAAACGATGCTGGCGTAGTTATCATCGGTAAGGACCATGTCGGCTGTGCCTTTAGCAACATCGGTGCCGGTGATGCCCATCGCCACGCCAATATCCGCCCGTTTGATCGCTGGCGCATCGTTGACACCGTCACCCGTCATCGCCACCACTTCCTGGTTGGCTCGCAGGGCATCGACAATGCGCATCTTGTGTTCCGGGCTGACGCGTGCATACACATCGGTGATCTGCACGTTTTGAATCATCTCTTCATCGCTGAGCGTATCGAGCGTGCTTCCCGCCATCACCTGATGGCCTGGGCGCAATAGACCGATCTGTTCTGCGATGGCTCGGGCCGTATTGAGATAGTCACCCGTGATCATGATGGTGCGAATCCCGGCGCGATTGGCGGTATCGATGGCGTCTGACACTTCCTCGCGGGCTGGATCGATCATACCGATCAACCCCACAAAGGTCAGATCGCGTTCCAGTTCCTCGCTGTCGATCTCTTCCGGTAATGTGGTGACGGTACGGCAGGCAACGCCTAATACCCGCAATGCATCATTGGTCATGGCATCGTTGGCTGCCAAAACCTCCTGACGGCGCGCTTCGGTCAGGGGTTCAAGACGATCATTACCGACCTCAATATGGGTACACAAGCCAAGCACCACGTCTGGTGCGCCTTTGACATTGATGATGTACGGGTTTTGTTGTCTTTGCCCATTGTTGATGAGTGAAAGGTCATCATTCGCCTGGTCATCAACCGAATGAATGGTCAGCATGCGTTTGCGTACGGAATCAAAAGGGATTTCTTGAGCGCGGGGAAAGGTTTGGTTGAGCAGATCGATAGAAGCGCCCATTTTTAGCGCTGCGACCAGGATCGCGCCTTCGGTTGGATCACCGACCATGCGGAAGATTTCCCGTCCGTCCTGTTCGCCGGCTGGTTCGAGCTGGGCATCGTTATTCAAAGTGCCCAGCCACAGGGTCGATTTAATTGCCGGGTAATCTTTGATGTCGATCGGCTGATCGTCTTTTAGAAAATCACCTTGCGGGGAATATCCCCTTCCTGTGATGGAGATGAAATCACCATCGGCCCAAACACGGGTGACGGTCATTTCGTTTTGAGTCAATGTCCCGGTTTTATCCGAACAAATGACGGTGGCTGATCCCAGGGTCTCAACCGAAGAAAGCTTGCGGATGAGGGCATGGCGCCGAACCATCTCGCGCATTCCCAGCGCCAGGCTGATTGTGACGATTGCGGGCAAGCCTTCAGGCACGGCAGCAATGGCCAGAGAAACCGCAATCATGAACAGCTCGGTATAGGTTTCCAGCGCTTGACTGCTGAAGAAATCTGCCTGGCCCGGTTCAAGGGCAAAGCGGACCACGCCAATCACAAAGATCAGGGCACACACAGCCAAACACGCCCAACCCAAGATTTTCCCGAACTGGTCTAACCGCCGCTGCAAGGGGGTTTGCTCATCCTCGACCTGCTGGAGCATGGTGGCGATCATTCCAAGCTGGGTGTGCATGCCGGTGCTGACGACGACACCCTTGCCACGTCCATAATTCGCCAGGGTTCCCATAAAAGCGGTGTTGGTCCGGTCGCCCAGGGGAACATCCTTCTCGAGCCTGGATTCCGCATTTTTCTGTACGGAGACGGATTCACCGGTCAGTGAAGCCTCATCGATGCGTAGGTTGACCGCTTCAAGCAAGCGTATATCTGCCGGGATATAGTTGCCTGCTTCAAGGAAGACGATATCCCCGGGAACCAGTTGAGAGGCGGGCACGGAACTGCGTTTACCATCCCGAAGCACGGAGGCTTCCGGCGCAGCCAGTTTCTTGAGGGCAGCCAGGGAAGCCTCTGCTCGGCTTTCCTGAATGATCCCCATAATGGCATTCAGGACTACAATCGCCAGAATGGCAATTGCCTCTACGTAATCCCCCAGAAGCGCTGAAACAATGGCTGCACCCAGCAGCAAGTAGATCACAAAACTATTGATTTGTGCCCACAACATCTGCCAGAAGGTGGTCGGGGGCGCTTCTTCCAGCTCGTTCAAGCCGTACTGTTCCTGCCTTGCCGCGACTTCTATACTTGTAAGCCCAACGTCAATTTTCGATTCTAACCGCTGCAACGCGTCTGAGCTGGTCAGAGTATGCCATGAAATCGACACATCATCCGCACTTTCGACATATTTCTCGGTCTGATCACCTGTCATACAATTTTCTCCGATCGATTAATTTACAGCCACTCATTATATTCGCTCCTGTAAAATAAACCCTGATATAATCTCAGGTTCTATTGAAAAATCCTGTAAATGATCACAAAAGAGCAGAAAACGCAAACGTAAAATCGAGGGTGACGAGGCATGGCTCGCCCGTATATCATCCGGACAAAAAAGGATGTTCTCTGCGAACATCCTTTTTTTGACCATCATTCCTCAATGGCTTTAGGCTTCGGGACAAATTTTTGTTCCGGACGGCAAAATGGTATTTTTGGGAATAACCACGATACCGTCTTTGACAGAATAAGCATCTGTATCATAATCGGTGCCGATCGGGAAGGGTTTGATACACACATCCTGACCGATGCGAGCGTTTTTATCAATGATGGCGCCTTCAATATCACAATTCTTCCCGATTCCGACGGGAATCTCGCCCGTGTAATCGAAAAAATCAGCGCCCATCAGGACCGAATCTTTAATACGTGTGCCAGATCTGATCATGCTACGGATGCCGACCACCGAATGATTGATGTTTGCTTCGCTGATGATGCAGCCTTCGTTGATGAGAACATCGTTCAATACGCAGTTAGAAATCCGGGTGGCGGGAAGAAAACGCCCGCGGGTATAAATGGGAAAATATTGATCGTGGATGTCAAAGCGGGGGCGCGGCAAGGTCAGCTCAAGATTAGCCTCGTAGAACGAACGGATTGTTCCAATATCGTGCCAGTAACCGCTGAATTCATAGCCAAAAACGGCTGGCTCATTACTCACACAATAGGGGATGATGTCATAACCAAAGTCGTTAAACTCTTTTTTCCCGGATTGCATGGTTAACAGGTCAACCAGAACATCGAGGTTGAACAGGTAAATGCCCATGGACGCCAGGAAGGGTTGTTCAGGATCATCGCGGGTAACAAAATTATCCAGGATGTGCGGGTCTTTGGGTTTTTCGGTAAAATCGACGATTTCAGAGCTCTGATCAAGCTTCAGCAAACCAAAGCGCGAGGCTTCGGAACGGAAGACGGGCTGTACCGCCACCGTCACCTCGGCGTTTTTCTCCCAGTGAAAATCAGCCATCTTGGAATAATTCATACGGTAAAGGTGGTCACCCGCCAGGATCAACACGTATTTTGCACGCGTTGTGCGGATTTCAAACAATTGTTTTCGAACCGCATCGGCTGTGCCCTGGTACCACTCTTTGTGCTCCATGGTTTGCTCGGCTGCCCAAATTTGTACGAAGCCGGTGTGAAACTTATCAAATTTATAAGTATTGGTGATATGGCGGTGCAAAGAGACGGAATTAAATTGCGTCAGCACTGCGATTTGGTAGATGTTCGAATTAATGCAGTTGCTGATGGGGATATCAATCAACCGATATTTTCCAGCAATCGGCACAGCAGGCTTGGCACGTTCTAAAGTGAGGGGATACAGGCGCTGTCCCTGCCCGCCCCCCAGGATCACCGCCATGATATCAGAATAACTGGGCATCAGGTCTCCTTTCCGTGCAACGTGGATATGACTGGTTTTTCTTTACATTTCTATTGTAGCCGATATTTCGGAAATTACGATCGCTGAAAGTTTATTTCGATTTGTCCTCCACTTTGCCGGTTTTTTGATGATGAACGATCTTAAGAATTTCCTCAGCGGATTGCAGGGTGCCCTCACTGATTGGGCCGAGCATCTGTGCCAGTTCTGCCAGCCGCTCCGGGTCCGCCAGGGGTTGGACTTCAACATGGGTGCGCCCATCCTGAAGCGCCTTGATGACCCGGTAGTGCTGCTCGCCGTAAGCCGCCAGTTGCGGCAGGTGGGTGATGCACATCACCTGGTGCTGGTGAGAAAGGTTCCACAGTTTTTCGCCGACAACCATGCCGACACGACCACCAATCCCCTGGTCAATTTCATCAAATACCAGCGTGGGGATTTTATCGGCGTTCGCCAGCACGTTTTTCAAAGCCAGCATCAAACGAGAGGTCTCGCCGCCCGAGGCAATCTTTACCAGGGGTTTAAACCCCTCCCCGGGGTTGGTTTCAACCAGGAACTCCACCCGGTCGATGCCGTTGGCGTCGAAAGCCACGCGTTGACCGTCCTGCAATGGCAGACCGTTTTCATCTGGGCGTTGGGTAATCTCAATTTGAAAGCGTGCCCGTTCCATCTGCAGATCCTGCAGTTCAACCTCAATCCCTCGACTGAGCTCGCCGGCAGATTCTGACCGCCGCTGGCTGAGGGCTTGCCCGTATCCTGACAGAGCCGTCATCAAGCTGAGCTGGCGTTCTTCCAGTTCTGAGATTCGCTCCCCGGCATGGGTGATCGATTCCAGTTCAGCCCGGGCTTTTTGGGCATAAGCTAAGATCGCATCGATCGTCTCGCCATATTTTCGCTTCAGGTTGTTGATCAGATCGATGCGTTCTTCGACCTGGTCTAACAGGTGGGGGTTAAATTCGATGTTTTCGGCGTAATTACGCACCTCCAACGCCAGGTCTTGCAGGGCGGTCACACTGGAAGACAGGCGCTCATACAACGGCTCTGTGGATGTGTCGATGCGCGCCAGGTTGCGCAGGGCGTCCAGCGCTTCACCGAGCAGGTCGTTTACACCGCCCACTTCGGGCGAGCCTTCTTCCAGCACGATCAGGGCTTGCTGGGCATGTTTTGCCAGGCTTTCAGCATTTGCCAGGCGGGTTCGGTCCTGGCGCAGATTGCTTTCTTCGTCGGTCTGCAACTGGGCAGCGTCGATTTCCTGGATCTGGTAGGTGAGCATGTCCATCCGGCGGGCAGCATCCTGTTCCAGGGTGCGCAGATGCTGTAATTCCGCCCGGACTTCAACCAGTTGGCGGTAGACAGCCTGGTATTGCGCCAGCAACTCGCCGATATCGGCAAAACCATCCAGCAGGTGCAGGTGATTGCGAACGTGCAGCAAGGATAAATGCTCCGATTGTCCGTGAATATCAATCAGGTATTCACCGACTGAGCGCTGCAGGGCTGCTGTCACCGTCCGCCCATTGATGCGGGCTATGTTGCGCCCTTCGCGGCGGATTTCGCGCCCCATCACGATGTAATCCGGGTCGTCGAGCAAGTCCTCTGCCTTCAGCAGGGCGTGGATCGGCTCCCGAACGGCTGAATCCAGGCGGAAGGTGGCCTCGACCTGGGCACGCTCGGCGCCGGTGCGAATGGCGGTAGTTTCAGCGCGACCGCCCAGCACCGCTTCCAGTGCATCCATGATGATCGATTTGCCGGCGCCGGTTTCGCCGGTGAAGATCACCAACCCGGGTAAAAAATCCAGGTGTAGTTTCTGGATAATAGCAAAATTTTCAATCTGTAATTCAGTTAACATTGATGATCCTCACTACCGCTGGCTTCCAGAAAGGCGATAATACGCAGATGGCACCGCCATTACGAGATAAAGGATTTGATAACCCAGCGGTAACAGGCTGAAAAGACTAAACGCGCCTGCACCCCGGCTGAAGAGCAAATTAAACAGGATGAGTACAGGGATGGGCAACCCGCCCAGGATGATTCCCAATCTTATCAGTCGGAACAGTCTTTTGCTGCGCCGTTTTTTTGTGACCAGGCGGACAGCTTCAGCGATACCCACGCCGGCTGCAGGCGCCAGCAAAACCGTAAAAAAACCGATCAATGAGGTCAACCAGCTACCCAACAGGCTCAGCAGCACCGCGATGATAAAACCAAGGACGTAATCCTGGGGGCGGCTGGTATCGAAGATCTTTTGCTGCTGCCTGACGCAATCTGAGCAGCGGTAACCCGTAGGCGTCTGGATGGCTTCAGATGGGGTGATTGGCTTGCCGCAGCGACTGCAACGCAGGATGATTTCTTGTGTTTGATAATGATTATGATCTGGCATTGGATTTACTGCTGAGTAAAGGGTTGTGTTCCATATACACGGTCAGGTTGCGATAAAAGTAGTTCGGGTCCTGAAAGCGAACCATCAAGAGTGACTTTTCATGCGCGGAGACTTCAACGCAATCTCCGCTGCTCAGGTGAACCGGTGGCTGTCCGTCGACGCTGACCACAGCCTCGTGTGCGCTCAGGACGCGCATCGTTACCGATGAGCCTTCCGAGAGGACGACCGCCCGGTCAACCGACAGGTGGGGAGCGACCGGCATCAATAGAATGTTGCGGATCTCGGGTGGCAAAATCGGTCCGCCTGCTGCCAGTGAATAGGCTGTGGAGCCCGTGGGCGTGGCTGCAATCAGGCCATCTGCCACATAGCTGGCAATGTGTTCGCCGTTGAGCAGGGCTTCGACATTGATCGGGCGCACATAGCGACCCCGGGCAACCACCACATCATTGATCACATCAAAGGGATCCTGTTTTTCACCACAGCAAACACAGCAAGCACGAAGCATCATGCGCGCCTCATAGCGAAAGTCACCGGACAACAATCGTGGAAAATAATCGCGCCATTGGTCGCTTTTGAGCTCAACCAGGAAGCCAAAGGTGCCGATATTGATGCCCAGCAAGGGGATGTCCACAGGCGCACACAGGTGCCCGGCACGCAGCATGGTACCGTCGCCGCCTAAAGCGATCACCAGGTCATGTTCTCCCGCTTTGACGGACTTTCGCAAATCTTCGTCAAAAAGCGAGCCCACATCAGCGTTGCCACCCAGGGCTTGAATCGTTAAACCAACCTCCCCGGCAACCTCCAGTGCGCGGGGAATATTGGGATGCGCCAGAACGGCAATGCTTTGCGGAGCTTCAGGGTTGACGGTCATCGTGTTCTAATTATAATCTTTTTTCAAGCAAGGGCTTGAACAGGGCTTATTCCACCCAGATCCACACAAACTCGGTTTTTAAAGGTATCCCGGTTATGATTTCTTCTGGCTTCAACCCGGGAAAGGCAAAATGATACAGTGAGCCGCCGGAAACGAGGAAAAACCCTTTTGAATCGGGCTGCCAGGTCAGGGATTCAACAGGCTGGTCGATCAGCGTTTGCAGCGGGTTACTGCTATGAGATTGAAACAGGCGCGCCCCTGCTTTGGAATTTTCACCATCGCCCCAGGCGATAACCCAGCTCCCATTCGGCGCCAGGCGCGCATTGCCCTCACCTGGCAGGAGAATGCTCTCACCCTGGGGGGTGAAAAACAACACCCCCTGTGTACCTGAAGCCACAAACCTTCCGCCTGTGTCCCACATGAGATGGGTCCAATCGCCTGCAGCCTGTAAGACCTGCACCGGGCTGTCGAGCTCACGCCGATAGATGCCGCCTGACAAGCCCTGGGCAATCGCGTCCGAAAAACTGATGCTGAACGCGATTACGCCAGAGCCGGGATCATAGGCTGCTTGTTGAAAAGCCTTTTCAAAGATAATCGAATCTTTCACCTCTTCTGCACTGACCCGGCGAAGCAACCTGGGACCGCTTGCCGTGTTGGAATAGCTCAAAAATGTGTGTGGGTTGATCCAGCCGATGATCACTTCTTCAAAGCTGTCGATTGGTGGGCGATAGAGGGTGTTTTGGCTGTCATAGCTGGGAAAGCGCAAGCTTGAAACCAATGCCGGGTGCCATGTTTCCAGCCGATAGTCGTATTCAAATTCCTGGGAAATCAACCACTCCCCGCCCGGTGACCACACAGGCAATGCGTTTTGAGAATAAAGACCATTTACACGATCGACGCGGTTGTTGAGTGTATCGATAACATACAGGTCGCTGGATTCTTGATCTAATGCGGCTGAAAAAGCCAGATAACGGCTGTCTGGTGACCACGTCAGCCCATCCGGGCGTGTGACAGTCATCAGGGTTTTTAGCGCCCGATCGCCCTGGTTGTGGACGATTTTGCGCTGAACCGAGATCGATAACAATGGCGTCAACTTGCTAACCTCAAATGAGGGCAGGTTGACCTGATAAAGCCCCAGCTCGTCTGTGCTCTCCGCTGATCCTGCCCGGAGGATTAATTTACTGCCATCGGGAGCCAGCCCCCGGGTGAGATCAGCGGTGATGATCGGCTCGGGCAAGCTGATGCGATGAATTTCGCGGGTGTTGATATCATAAGCATTCAAGCCTTCGCCCTCCGGGTCTGGGAATATCAGCCAGGGACCGTGGGCTTTTTCCTGGGGCGTTGATGTTATGATGACAGTGGGCGAAGCGACTGGCGTATTGCTCGGTGCAGTCGGGGTAAAGACAAAAGGGGCTGTTCCGGCGATTGCCTCTCGAGTCAGGGCGATTTCCGTGTTCCGCACAACGGCAGTGGAGGTTCCTGCCCATGACGCTGGACGCGGTGAAGTCAACTGGCAGGCAATCCCGGTTCCAAGAAAGAGAATCACTCCCCAGATCAGAAATACTTTCGTGTGTCTGCTCTGACGCCCGGGCATTATTCTTCAATGATCTCCAACCGGGACATGGAGGCAACCAGTGCTTTCAAGCCCAGCCCGTCAAAATAGACCTCCACGGTTTCATCGCCAAATTCCAGGCGGCTGCTACGAACGATACCTTCTCCATACACCGGGTGTCGCACGTGCATTTCCGCGTAAAAGCGCTGTTCGTGCTTTTTAGGAGGTTTGGGTGCGGCTGTCTGTGCTCTTGAACCGTAGGGTCGATCCCATTGATATTGTTGGTAATCATCGCTTTCATCCCAGCGATCAACCCGGCTGACACGCCCCCGGGTGAGGTTTGCCGGCAAGTCCATCAAAAACCGGGAAGGCAGCATGGTTTCGTAATTGCCATAAGGGGTGCGCCGTCTTTGGGCGCGGGTGAGGTATAAGCGATCTTTGGCGCGGGTCATCCCCACATACATTAAGCGCCGTTCTTCAGCCAATTCCTCATCCTCATTTAATGATCGACTGTGGGGCAGGATGTGTTCATCCAGCCCGATGATAAAAACTTGCGGAAACTCCAATCCCTTGGCGGAGTGCAGAGTCAGCAAGGTGGGAGCGTCAATGGTTTCCGGGAGGGTGTCCTGATCAGCGACCAGAGCCATCGTTTCTAAAAATACGTCCAGACCGGCTTCTTCATATTCCAACAGCACGGACCGCAGCTCCAGAACATTCGCCCAACGGTCCAGAAATACATCATCCTCAGCTTTGATGTAAGCCTCATAATCCGTATCCAGCAGTATCTGGTCAAACAGTCCTGTGAGTGATGCCTGGTCCAGGCTGCTGCGCCAGCCGACCAGCAGCTTGCTGAAGGGCAACAACCGGGCTGCGAGCGATCCCAATGCCTGTGCAAATTCCGAATCAGGCTGCAGAGATAAGGACAGGAGAACCTCACCGCTGCTGACGCCGTATTCACGGGCAATTTCTTGCAGACGTTGCAGGGTGACCGCGCCAATGCCGCGCGGCGGGAGGTTGATCACCCGGCTTAGGCTGACCTCGTCCTTGGGATTGTAGATCAAGCGCAGAAAGGCAATCATGTCTTTAACTTCACGGCGACCGTAAAAACGCTGTGCACCCACCAGGCGATAGTTCATATTGGCGCGGCGGAAGGCTTCTTCCAGCAGTCGAGATTGGGCATTGGTGCGGTACATGATGGCAAAATCGGTTTCTTTGGCTGTTTTCTGTTCAAACTGGCGAGCGATGATATCCACCACGTAGGCAGCCTCATCATAATCATCGAGCGCTTCGTAGACAATCACCGGTTCACCTTTACCGCGCTCCGTAAAGAGAACCTTTTTTGTCCGGTGAACATTTTTATTGATCACCGTTGTCGCAGAATCCAGGATGGTTTGGGTTGAACGGTAATTGTGTTCCAGTAATATTTCGATATGGTCGGGAAAATCTCTTCTGAAACGTTCCACGTTTTTATAATCCGCGCCGCGCCAGCGGTAGATGGATTGATCTTCGTCGCCAACCAGAAACAGGTTGCGATGATGCGCGCCTAAATGGAACAGAAGGTCATATTGTGCCTGGTTGGTGTCCTGGAATTCATCGACCAGGATGTGTTTAAATCGCCCGGCATATTTTTGACGCACATCGGGTTGATTCCTCATTAAGCTCGCGGTATACAGCAGCATATCATCAAAGTCCATGGCGTTGCTGGTTACAAGGTGAGCCTGGTAGGCTCTGTATAATGACTGGATGATCTCATCTCGATAATTTTCTAACGGGAGCTCTTCCGGTGTCTGGAGGTCGTTTTTCGCGTTGCTGATTTTAGCCAACACCTGGCGGGGATTAAAGTCCTTTTCATTGAGCCTGTGTTCTTTGATGACGCGCTTGATTAATGCCAGTTGATCATCTTCATCAAAGATTACGAAATTGGAATCGACGGGAAGGTACGCGGCCTCACGCCGTAGGATGCGTCCGCATATGGCATGAAAGGTGCCCAGCCAAAGCCCCTCGACCCTCTCTCCCAGTAAATCCTTGATGCGATTGCCCATTTCCCTGGCAGCCTTATTCGTAAAAGTGACCGCCATGATCTGGTAGGCAGGCACCTCTAATGCCGCGATCAGATAAGCCACGCGGTAGGTCAGCACGCGAGTCTTTCCGGATCCGGGACCTGCCAACACAAGAATTGGACCGGGCGGGGAAGCCACAGCCTGTTTTTGTTGTGGGTTGAGCTCTGTGAGGAAATCAGACATGATGAAAAAGATTCTACCTTTGCCCTATCGGTGCGTCAACGCGACCGGTCCGAGCGTACCCCAGCTAAAGGTTGAAGCGGATGGTGATCACATCGCCATCCTGAACAAGATAGCCCTTGCCCTCCAGGCGCAGTTTGCCCGCCTGGCGCGCTTCTGTAAAGCCGCCCAGGTGGATCAATTCATCGAACCCAATCACCTCGGCGCGGATAAAACCTTTTTCCATATCCGAATGAATCTTGCCGGCAGCTTCAAGGGCGGTTGACCCGCGCGTGATCGTCCAGGCATGGGCTTCTTTTTCTTCTTCCACAGTAAAGAAGGAGATTAAGTCCAACAATTCGTAGGATGAACGCACCAGGCGGTTGCGGCTGGGTTCCTGAATGCCATATTCTTTCATGAACAGTGTTGCATCCTCGGGGCTCAACTGGGCGATCTCCATCTCCAGTTTGATGGGCATGCAAATTGGCTGTGTGAAGCCCTTGAATGCATCTAAACTGATGGGAGGCTGACCTTCTGATTGATTGACTACAACCAGTTGTGGTATCCGACTTAGCAGACCATGCCCCGAGAGCTTTTTTTCTTCATCCGGGCTGAAGGTCTCGCCGCGCAGGGGAAGCCCCTGGGACAGGGTTTCGTTGAGCCTGGTGAATAACGCTTGCTCACGTGCGATTTCGGCTTTGTCACGACCATACCCTCCCCGCTGCCGCTCCTCTTCCAGGCGCATTAATTTACGTTCGATCTGAATCAGGTCATGAAGCATGAATTCCGATTCCATGGTCGCCAAATCTCGCAACGGGTCAACTGAACCGGCTGAATGGGGCACAAGGGGGTTTTCGAATTGCCGGATGACATGAATGAATCCATCCATTTGCGACAAAGTATTGAGCAGTGGACCAGAAATGCCACTCCTGGCTGATTCGCCGTCCAACCCGCCAATATCGACATAAGTGACCTTGGCATAAACGATCTTCTTTGGGCGGAACGCTTTAACCAGGGCATTAATACGCTCATCGATAACGTCGACAACGGCGGTATGCAACGATAGTTTGCCTCCGCTGATCCCTGTGGGGGTATCGCCCTGCGTGAGGGCGTTGAATAAGGTGGTTTTTCCGGATTGAGGTAAGCCGATGATGCCTAATTTCATTACTGCTCCAATAATCGCTCCACCTTGCTTGAAAGGAGGATGAAAGTCTACCTTAAAATGATACCCAATTAATCCCTGGCGAGTTGATGAAGGGTGTGCGGTTGTGCAATTGAAACCCCGGATTCAAAGCATCTCGATGGAATTGCTTGACCTGGACCGGTGAATTGGATAAAATACTATCTGCCAGCCGAAGTGGCGGAATAGGCATACGCGCACGACTCAAAATCGTGTGCCTTCGGGCATGTGGGTTCGATTCCCACCTTCGGCATGCTAAGGTTAAAAAAGCTCATCGAGGTGAGCTTTTGCGTTTAAAGCGCCGATTAATCACCGAATTTCTGAATGCTGGCGGTTTGAATTAAGACACCCCGGTAGCGATGAACAACCCATTCATCCTGAACATCCGCCTGCTTGGTGCGATTGAAATTTCTTCCGATGACGGGCATGTGATAGAGGACTTCACGTGCAAGAGAACTGGCAATGCAATGGGAGAAAAAGGGCGCTGTCAGTTCTCTTATTAATTTTGTTTGATGAAGGCAACGGTTACACCTGCCCCGCCCTCCGTGTCTCCGCCGCTTTCATAGCGATCAACGAAGGGGCTGAGTCGCAGGGCTTCCCGCACGGATTCGCGTAGGCGTCCGGTGCCTTTACCATGAATGATCCGTACAAAGGGCAATCCAGCCAGGAAGGCTTTTTCTAAATAGCCTTGAAGGGTGTCCAGCCCTTCATCCACCCGCTGACCGCGCATATCCAGTTCAAACCCGGGGGATTCATGCGTCCTGGGGAGAATGGTTTTCCCAGGTTTTGTCCTGTCTTTTTGGAGTTCAGGCGGATCTTCTTCGGTCTCGCCTTTGCGGATGATATCCGAACGGCGGGCGCGTATTCTGAGCATACCGACCTGGACTTCAATATCAGCCTCGGTAATACCGGTGACCACCCCATCCTGGTCAATCGAACGGAGATGAACTTTTTCACCCAGATGCAGGGGACCTTTGGTTTTGCGCACCGGTTTTTTGGGTGCCTGGCGGACGATCGGTTCTGCCAGCTCTTCTTCCAGGGTTTCAACGACTTCTGCAACCTCGTTAACAACATCCAGCGGTTGGTGCGCCCTGGCAAGTTGACGCCGCAGGGTTTCCAGTTCGTCGCGCACCATCGATAACTGATCCTCGGCTTCCAAACGGGCTTTTTCCAGCAGGGCAATGCGCTCATCTTCGATTTGGTCGAGGCGATCAGCCAGCTCTTTACGGATCGCCTCTGCCTCTTTTTGGGCGATTTCTGCAGCTGAGCGTGCCTGTCGTGCCAGGTCTCGCTGGCGATGGATCTCATCGAGCAAATCTTCTGCCCGCAGGTCGGTAGGGTCGATTTCGGCTCGAGCTGCCGAGATAATTGACTCTGGTAAACCCAAACGTTCGGCAATCGCCAGGGCGTTCGACCGCCCAGGAAGCCCGATGGTGAGGTGATAGGTTGGTTGGAGCGTTTCGAGGTCAAACTCAACGCTGGCATTTAACACCCCCGCAGTGGCGTGGGCGTAGGCTTTGAGCTCCGGGTAATGTGTGGCCACCAGGCAGGTGATGCCCCGCTCTAACAGGTGAGCCAGCACTGCGCGCGCCAGGGCAGATCCCTCCTGCGGATCCGTCCCGGCGCCCAATTCATCCAATAAGACCAGCGACTTAGGCGTCGATTTTTTCAAAATGCCGTTGATATTGGTCACATGACCGGAGAACGTTGAAAGGGATTGCTCGATGGATTGTTCGTCGCCGATATCAGCATAGACATCTTCAAATATCGACAGCGTCGAACCCGATTGAACGGGAATTTGCAGACCCGATTGAGCCATCAATATCAGCAAGCCGACGGTTTTCAGGGTTACCGTCTTTCCGCCTGTGTTGGGTCCGGTGATGACCAGCGCAAAGGTATCAGCATCAAGATCCACATCGATAGGAACCACGGTTTTGGGATCTAACAGGGGGTGGCGAGCTTTGAACAATCGGATCGTGCTGCCGGGGTGGATGGTACCTGTTTCCCTGGTTGGCACCAGGAGGGGTTCGACTGCATCGATATCCAGCGCGAAACGGGCACACATGCACGCCAGGTCGAGTTCAGCCAGGGCTTCAACCATGTGTTTGAGGGCATCGCCATGCTCACCGACGCGCAGGGTCAATTCTGCCAGGATACGCCGGATTTCGTCACGCTCTGCCAGGACCAGCTCGCGATAGCGGTTGTTCCACTCCACCACCGCCAGCGGTTCAATGAACAGAGTCGCTCCCGACGAGGATTGGTCGTGAATCACCGCTTTGATGCGCCCTTTGTACTCTGCCCTGAGTGGCAACACATGTCGCCCGTTGCGCTGGGTGATGATCGGTTCCTGCAGCATGCGGGCTGTGCTGGGCTCTGATAGAAAACGTTGCATGCGCGCCATCATGCGTTCGTAGGTGATCTTAATCTCGCCGCGGATTTGGGAAAGTTTATCTGAGGCGGAATCGAGGATGTCGCCCCGTTCGGATATGGTTTTGTTGATCTGATCCACCAGCCCCAGACCCACGGGCAGGTGCTCTGCCAGGCTGGAAAGCATGGGTGTTTCTTCGACCAGGGTCTCCAGGACGCGCCGCGCCGAACGTGCGACGATCAACGTGTTTTTTATCTCCAGCAAATCCCCGGGTTCAAGCACACCCTCGCGGCGCGCAACCCCAATTTGGGGGCGAATGTCGTGGGCGTTGTGAAAAGGCAGGTCAAGGTTCAGACTGAGGATATGGCGTGCCTCGCGGGTCGCAGATTGCCGGTCACGCACGTCCTGCAGGTCTGATTGGGGTTGCAGACGGCGTGCAAGTTCAGCCGAGGCGCTGAAACTGGCGTAGTCTGCCAATCGGCTGATAATTTTGTTGTATTCAAGGGTCAGATAAGCTTTTTTATCCATGCGAAATTAGTTTATCACGAATTTACTCCCTGGAGGTAAAGATGGGGGTGAGAGCGATCGGGAGAAAAGCCTACCTCGGTTTTGGAAATTTCATGAGAGGAGAATTGAATCATCGAAATTGGAAATTAGTGTACTGCGATGCTTTTCTGGGCGCTTTTTTCGATGGAGTGTGTGTTGAAGAACGATTAAAAAGGAACACATGCCACATAAAACGAGCTGTTAAATTGTGGTATTCCGAGTGAAAACCTTTAGTGCGCTTAATGGTTGTTAAGACCTGCCAAACCAGCAACTAATTTATTGCATTGTTGACGATAGCCTTCAATCAATTGATCATAGAACGGAAAGCTTTGCCAATCTTCAATCCGATGGTGTTCGTTCAGCCAATCGTAAGTCCGTTTCGATCCAGAAAGCCAATCGACGGTGACTTCAAACCCCAGATCGCGTTTAGCAGCACTGTTGTCGAAGATGTTGGTGTACTGAAAATTGAGATAGGTGACGATGGCATTTTCCGGTGTGATGCGGGCGAGGACCTCCGCAGGAATGTGGACGATTTTTGGTTTGGGCGCGCCAATGGCTGCGGCCAGGCGCTCGTGATATTGATTCCAGGTTTGCCATTCCTCGCCGGCCAGGTGATAGACCTTTCCAAAGGCCGTGTCGTTCCCTGCTGCGTTGACAAACGCGCGGGCAACATCATCAACATGACATGAGACCCACAGGGACTCCCCGTCGCCGTGAACGATCACGGGCTTGCCCTGCCGGATTCGATCCAGGAAATAGGTGTCACTGCCAAGAGAATGAATGATGGTTCCGCCTTCGCCATAGGTGCTGGCTGGCCGCAGGATGGTGACCGGGAAGTGGCCGGCATGGTGAGCAGCCATGAACACATCTTCACAGGCGGCTTTTTCACGCCCATAATCCGAGAGGGATTCCCGCGGGTGGGATTCAAGCACGGGAAAAGTCGCCGGTGGCTTGGTGTAGACGTCAACCGTGCTGCAGAAGATCAATTGGCCTGTTTTTCCGGTCAACGCCCGGATGGTGCTTTCAGCCTGTTCTGGTTTATAGCAAACCATATCGATAACACAATCAAAGGGCCCGGCGGCGGCGATTTTTTCTTCAAAAACAGTCCGGTTGTTCCGGTCGCCCCGGATATGTTCATACTTGCCATCCACCCTGGACTCGGTTTGGCCGCGGTTGAACAGGGTCAGGTTGTGCCCGGCTTCGAGCAGTTGGCGGCTGATGGACGTGCTGATCAGACCTGTTCCACCGATGATCAGGATGTTCATAGAGTTTCTCCTCATTAACTGTTAATTTTGGAATTCGCTTTCAGCAAAAAAACAGGGCTTATTGTACCCAATAGTGAAATAACTGTAAACATCACCGGGGAACGAATGTTTTATAGCACCACCGATATTTCCTCTGCGATCTCAATTCTATCCAGGCGTACGTCACAGCGGTACGCGTGGACTTCTACGCCGGCGAGATTGACCTGGCGCAACCGAGCAGCAAATTCGGGGTCGACCGTCTCATAAGGGGCGAAGCGTTGTGCATCGCCGCGCTGAGCGATGAAGACCGCGCTCGCCTGCTCACCTCCTGCCGCCAATTCTGCCAAAGTCTCCAGGTGACGGCGACCGCGCGTTGTGGGCGCATCGGGGAACATGCCCACACCGTTCTCAACAAAGGTTACCGATTTAACCTCCACCCAGCACACCGTTCCAGGTGATGACAGGCGAAAGTCCAGCCGGCTGTGCCCATAGGTGACCTCTTTTTCAACGTTTGTAAAAGGGAAGGCTGCCAACAGACCCGTGCTTACGGCTTCGGCAAAGAGCGTGTTTGCCATCGTTGCCTTGACCGAGCACAGACCGCCCCCCGGCAGTTCGCTCAGCAGGAGGGTGAAGGCGGTCTTGCGTCCAGGATTGTGCGCTTGTTCCATCCATACCCGGCATCCTGGCTGGAGTGCGCCGGTCAACCGGCCGGTAGTGGGTACATAGGCTGTGGTTGTTTTGCCACCATCAAGCTGAACTAGTGCGGAGAACCGATTTTTTCGCTCAATCAGAATGCCCGGCTGAAGTGGTGGATATTTCATCTCGTTATGCTTGAACTATTGGTGGTGTGGCTTGGCGGTTTGATCCATACGCCCTGTGCCCGGCCTTCTGACCACCCGTAAGGTGCTAAATCAAGCGGGACGGTTTCCCATCCACGCTCAATTCGCGAACCGATTTGATCCCACCCCGCCAGTTCAGCCATCCCACCCGGCGTTTCAACGCAGTGGGCGCCGGTTGCAACAGCCATACGCAGGGCTTGCTCGGGAGAGGCGCCCCGCAATATACCCGCCAGGAACCCGGCAATAGCCGCATCGCCGGCACCCGTGCGTGATTTTTCGGTGACTGCAAAAGCAGGCGCCCAAATTTGCCGATCATGCCAGTCCTCGCCAAGATGCTCCAGTCCGCGCCCGCATTTTTTCCAGCGATTTGAGGGCGCTGTGCGCAGGTAAATTCCCCGCGGACCAAGTTTGACCAACAGGGCTTTGACGCCATAACGCAAAATCCTGTCAGCCAGCCCTTCCAAACGTGACGGCTCAATCGCTTCGATTAAAGACAAATCAGGCTTTGCACAGTGCTGGTCAAACAGCTTTCGATCGAGCAAAAAGATCAGTTCTTCCAGGCTGGGAACGAACAGATCGACCAGGGGAAGGGTGTTGTCCAGGATTGCCAGCCAATCCAGGCGTGCGGCGGGACCAGAAGAGAGGTCGGGAAGGCTGAAATCAAGCGCAGTGGTCAGCCCGGCGCGGCGGGCGCGTCCCAAAATTGAGGCCAACTCAGCCCCTTCGCCCCGGTAAATTGAGCGCATCAGCGGCGGGTATCCAAAATGGAACAGGTCGACGCTTTCCAGGATTTCGCGGGGCAGATCGGAGGCATAAAAGGTATCGTTGACGCCCGGGTGTTGGAGGAAAGATCGGTCGACCCCGGGTGGGTCGATGACAATCGTCACGCCGGTGGACTGACCAGGGTCAATCACCAGGTCGGCAGCCAGGTGAGGTGACACTTCACCGAGGGCATCCTGGAGCACCTGACCGAATAAGTCATCCCCGATTTTGCCGACCAGCCGGACGGGGATGCCCAGACGGTGCAATGCCAGTCCGGTATTGGCGACCGCACCGCCTGGGATGGACCTGACACCGCCCGTGCGCATCAAGTGCCCGGGTTGAAACCGGTGTTGAAATTGCCCCTCAGAAACCGCCGAGAGATCGGGGATCACATCCAGACAGAGCAGCCCAGCAATGATGGCACGTTTAGCGTACATACGCGTTCTCCAAGGTGAAATTCTGTTATTAATCTTATCATAGCGTATGCTGGGAGATGGGGTTGGAAATCGGGTGGGAGCAACAAGCCCTTCGTATAGAATTGCGAACTGTTTATCACGTACTCCACAAGAGAGATGAGAGACTTTTGTATGTGATTAAGCACAGGTTTTTAAAAAGTACGCCATACTAACCTCATTGTGATTCTTGCTATTTGGTAATTAATAGGATCAAATATCCGTATCTTACCCTTTTTGAAAAAATATAAGAGACATTTATGTTATTTGAATCTGTACCCTCCACGGAGGCAGAGAGGTCATGACGTCCCTATGAGGTGGTACTTTTTTTGAAAAAATGATTGACAGGCTGCAGCATCTCGTTGATAATTGACCTAGATTGCTATTCTTCAATCAATGGTTGTGTCAATGATAAACGAACCGCTCTACATTCACATTATTCGTGATATTCAGGGGAAAATCGTTTCCGGTCAGTATCCGAGTGACACGTTCATTCCCAGCGAGCTGGAACTGCAGGATATTTACAAAGTCAGTCGTACCACAGTGCGGCGCGCCATTTCAGAATTGATTAACGCAGGCTACCTTACCATCATCAAAGGAGTTGGTACCAAAGTTATGCCAAGCCGATTGATGACAATGCCTGAAGAATTGATGAGCTTTACACAACTCATGCTAAATCAAGGCGTGAAGCCCGGCACGAATATTTTGGAGATTACAAAAGAAAAAGCGACCCCTGATATACAAAAGGCGTTGGAATACCAGGGGGATCTGATCAAAATTTCGCGACTGCGCACAGCGGATAACACACCCATCTCTGTCAATATCTCTTATCTGCCTGCCGAGTTGTTGCAAACCAATGCTTTAGAGGTTATTCATACCCGCGATTCACTTTATGAAGCACTGGAAAAAGACTTCATGATAAAAATCGCCACCACAGAAGATACATACAGCGCAATCAGTGCCAACGCAAGCCAGGCAAAGCAACTTTCCATCCGCAAAGGCGATCCGTTGCTGATGATAGAACGTACAGCCTTTGATAAAAAGAATCGACCGATTGAATACAGCATCATTTATTTACGGGCTGATCGATACCGTCATACCATCACGTTAAGAGCAAAATAAAAGAGGAGAGATTATGAAAATCCTTGGTTTAGGGACAGTGGCAATGGATGTACTCATGGAGGTGGATCAACTGCCTGTTGCCGACAGCTTTGGCGTTATTTCTAAAGTGAGTTATCTGCCAGGAGGTAGCGGTACCAACGTTATCGTACAAACCGCGCGGCTCGGCGCTGAAGCCTCCTACATTGCCAAGCTCGGAGATGACTCCATAGGGAAAGATATATTAACCAGTCTGGAGGATGAAGGTGTTGATATCGCGGGAATGAGAATAAAGCCTGAAGGAATATCTTTGCATACCAATGTAGTGCTGGATAAAGATGGACAAAAATTCATTCTACTTAATTTTGGAGATGCCTTCGGAACGCTGAGCACCGAAGATGTCGATCGGGAATTGATTGAAAGGTGTGACACCTTCTTTACAGATTGTTTTCCTAATGAAGCACCGTTTTTCGCGCTTGAATTTGCAAAATCACTCGGGAAAACAACCGTTTTTAACATGCAGACTGGCTTTGGCACCTATGCTGCCTTTGGCATCCAAAAAGCCGATCTTCTGGAGGCACTCTCTCAGATTGACATATTTGCCCCTTCGCGTGAAGGGCTTAAAGATCTGTTTGGCTCTGAAGATCCTCAGCAAGTGCTACCGGAATTACGCAAATATTTTAGAGGAACCATCATTGTCACTCTGGGCGCAAAAGGGGTCATTGCCATTGACTCAGATGACCGGGTGATAGCAGTTCCAGCAGTGAAAATTGACCCTGTTGATACAACAGGTGCTGGCGATTCATTCATTGGCACTTTTATGGTCGCTCATTTACAATGGAATCAACCATTGGACGAAGCGCTTCGCACGGCGAATGCCAGCGCAGCTTATACGTGCCTGGGTATAGGCGCGCGCAGCAGTCCCAATGCAAAGCAACTCGGAGAATGGATTTTAACACATACCAAAGGAGAATAATTATGAAATTAGAGGATAAAAAAGCAGACTACAAGAAAGGGAAATGGACCACTAAGCAAATTGCGATTATGGCCATTTTCATCGCGCTGAGTGTTGTTGGCGCGTTTATCAAAATTCCAAGCCCGATTGGTTCAATTGGCTTGGATTCAGCCCCAGGCTATTTTTCGGCAGTTGCCTTTGGACCCCTGATTGGTGGCATTGTCATCGCCATCGGTCACCTGATTTCTGGTGCCGTCGTAGGGTTTCCGCTCACCATTCCGATTCATATCGGTATCGCGGTTGGCATGGCTTTAATTGCCTGGGTATTCTACATCCTCGGGCGCAAGGGCATCATTGGTCTTATCGCGGGCGTTATTGTTTGTTCACTGCTGAACAGCTTTGCCCTGGGCGTTTTGCTGCTTCCTATTGGCGGCAAGGCATTGTATGTATCGATGATTGTGCCGCTGCTGGTCGCGTCCGCGGTTAACCTGGTTATTGCGGCCATTGCTTATTACGCGCTGCGTAACAGCACATTGCTCAAGTAAACAGGACGATTATATGGACGCCATTCAGGTTACAGACCTAACCTATCATTACCCGGATGCTCACAAAGCCTCTTTGCAGAACGTTAGCTGCAATATTGGGAAAGGTACGTTTACTGTACTTATGGGTGAGACTGGTGCTGGTAAATCAACTTTGTTAATGAGCCTGAATGGCGTCATTCCAAAAATGATGGAAGGTACCCAGACCGGAGACGTTAAGCTGGAAGGACAGTCTATCCAGCCATATCGGGTGCAGACCATCACAGAATACGTTGGTCTGGTGATGCAGGATGCTGAGTCGCAGATTCTCGGTCGAACCGTTGAAGAAGATGTGATGTTCGGTCCTCGCAATTACCTGGTACCGCGTGAAGAAATCATTCAAAGGGTGAAGGATTCGCTCAAGCGAGTCCGGTTACAGGGCTTTGAGAAGCGAGAGGCAACTTCACTTTCTGGAGGGGAAAAACAGCGCTTAACCGTTGCTTCCATCCTGGCGCTCAATCCTCAAATTCTACTACTAGATGAACCCACCTCCGAACTGGATCCGCTTGGGCGTGAGGAAATCTATGAAACGATAGATGATTTGCGCAAGAATTCAGATATTACCATGCTTGTCGTTGAACATTCCAGTGAAGATATTTGCGAGAAAGCTGAACACTTGCTCATCATGCAAAATGGAAAATTAACCTGGGAAGGCAAGCCGCAGGACTTCTTCAGGGATATGGATTTGGTGACCCAAAATGGCATCAAACCCATCACGGTTTCAGCCATTGGCTGGCAGTTAATGGAAGCTGGATTGATCGCCAGGGAGGAAATCCCCCTGACAGTGGAAGATGCTGCGAGATTGATTCGTGGTTTGATTAAGAATCAACCGGTCCCGCTTCCACCGAAACGCGAACCCAGAAACTCAAACACATTAATCAAGGTTGAAGACCTGACATTTGGCTATGGAAAAGATAATTTGATCATTGATCAAATGAATCTTGAAATCCAACAAGGCGATTTTGTAGCGATCATTGGGCAGAACGGCGCCGGAAAAACGACGTTGGCGAAACAATTAAACGGTTTGCTCACCCCCATTTCAGGGAAAATTATTATTGATGGCAAAGATGTCACCGGCAAAAAGCCGGAAGAGCTGGCATATATCATCGGTTATGTTTTCCAGAATCCTGACCATCAAATCTTTTCGACCACGGTTTACAATGAAGTCCTTTTTGGGCTCAAACTCGCAAAATTACCCCAGGACGAAATCGATCAACGCATTGAAGAAGTTTTGGAATTTACCAACCTTAAAGAATTTAAAAACATCCACCCTTTTTCTATGGGCAAGGGTGAACGGCAGAAACTTGCCGTAGCATCTATTCTGGCGTTGAAACCAAAAATTCTGGTGGTGGATGAACCCACAACGGGACAGGATTGGAAAGGCATCCAGGTGATGATGGAAATGATGAAAACGCTCAACGAGCAAGGCACGACCATCATCATGATCACACACGATATGGATGTTGTCAGTCGCTATGCCAATCATGTCATCCTGATGAACGATGGCGAAATCCTTATGGAAGGAAGTCCGGAAGAAGTGTTGGCGGAAACTGAAATTCTCCGACAGGCAAGTGTGACCACAACGCAAACAGTGAGGCTCTGTAAGGAATTGGGCATACCCGTGTACCTCGACAGAAGCCAGCTGGCTGAGAGCATCATTAACCTTACCAATGGAAAACGCGCATGACAACATCAAGAATTAGTTCACTCGATATTCGTTTGAAGGTTTTGTTCTTCGTAACAATGGTGGTGTTAGCCTTCTTCTTTAATAATCCGGCTTACAATTTCGTGCTTATGGCGTTTTTAATTGTCGTGATGCTTTGGGGACAATTGCCATTGGCTGGGTTTTGGTCGATGTTAAAGCCCATGTTACCGGTTTTTATTATTATTCTGCTTTTTACTTTGTTTACAAAACCCTATGGTCTGCCCGAACGCTATACTGAGCAGATTCTTTTCTATTTGTTACCCAATGAAAAGATGCCTGCTACTTCAGGTGGGTTAATCCTAGGGATTAATTTCCTGCTGCGGATTATGTTGATGATTTCAGTGACGTATATTTTTATCTCATCTACAGCAATCGATGACATTTTGTTGTTGATGAGTGAAATGAAAGCGCCTTACTGGCTTTCAATCCTGATAACGACTGCGATCAGTTTCATCCCAACCATGAACCATAAGAAAGATCTGATTTTCCAGGCACAGAAGTCGCGTGGCGCAACGGTAAACCAAAAAGGCGTCTTTGGGCAACTGTTAAGTTTTGTACCTATCATGGTGCCGTTAATCACCAACTCTATTCTGATGGCAAACAACCTGGCGATTGCGATGACCAATAGAGGCTATGGGGCGACTTCACAGATGACCATGATGAAAGATTTAAGCTTCAGTCGTGTGGATAAGGTGCTATTGGTGCTTATTCTGCTCATTTTCATCGGGGCCGTCATTCTACGTTTTCCTTTTAAATATGGAGTTTTATGAGGCATATCTACGACACGCTTGTCGGCCTGGCTTACGGAGACAGCCTCGGTATGCCTGTCGAAATGTGGCCTCGAAAACGAGTTTTTGAAGCTGTAGGAAAAGTTGACCGTTTATTACCCGGTCAGACAGGAAACCTGATTACAAGCAGCCTTAAAAAAGGTGCAGTCACAGATGACACGCACATCAGCCTGATTCTTTGCCAGCAGTTGATTGAAGAAGGCGATATCATCCCCGAGCATTTTCTCAGCCGTTTGATGAACTGGGTTGAAAACAATCCCGAAAGCGCCGAACTGATCGGCCCCAGCACGATCAAAGCTGTCGAACTTTTTCAGCAGGGTATGGCATTAGAGCAAATCGGTTTGTTTGGCGAGACCAATGGCGGTGCAATGCGCATCGCACCGATTGGCATCTTCTTTGATTTGAGGGAATTTGATACATTCATGGCAAAGGTACATTTGGCATGTTTACCTACCCACAACACAGCGATCGCTATCTCTGGTGCGGCAGCGATTGCAGCGGCAGTTTCATACGGGGTGCATGTGGGAAGTGACCTAAATGAAATGCTCACCTGGGTTAGAAAGGCAGCGACCGCGGGGAGAGACTTCGGACGCGATCTGGGTTACCCGCATATTGATAAACGTTTGGACTTAATTATTTCATTATTTAATCAACACAAAGATGTGGAAGCCAGGCAGGAGCTCTTGCATAAGTCGCTGGGGACTTCCATACAAACCATCGACTCAGTTCCCACCAGCCTGGCAACAGCACTTTTTTACCAGGGACAGTTGCGAGAGTCGTTGCAGTTTACTGCCAATCTTGGCGGCGATACTGATACAATTTCGGCAATGACCGGTGCTATTTGTGGAGCACTGAATGGCGCTCATCAAATACCAGCTGAAGACATCGAATTAATTGAGCGCGTTAACAGCATCGATTTTTCTGGGATTGCCGATAGGATCTGCCAGAAATTAGACAGTATGCCCCGTTTGAGTTGACTGTTTGACTGATCAATTTAATAAACAAACCAATTGAAAAGGAGTGCGTAAATGGTTAAAAAAGCATGGCAATTAGAAAAAGAATTCCGCCAGACTGCCCTGCCGGTAGACCGTCGGGTTGTTCCTGCACAATGGGATCATGTGCAAGAATATCCTTGTGGGGACGGCCTTCTGCGCTGGAACTGGAATATTAAAGTACCTGGTTCCCTCGCAGTTGACCGTTTTTTTGTCGGTATGGTGCAGGACTGGGGAAATCAGGGCTATGACGTCAGTGAAGCGGAAGAACTCCTGCCTTTGGGAATTCAGCTGGAGGCAGAAGACCGCATGGAAGAGTTACGTGTCGTTTCTGCTCGGGTGATGAAGGCACTCTGCGAAGCGCCAAAAATTCCTGGCCACCCATATCATAGTTACGAACATCCTTCTTCCTGGGATGATGTAAGAGAGGCGTTGCCTGCTGCTTCAGGATATCAGCCACTATCAGGCTGGAGAGACGACATTCCAGAACGCATTTACCAGGGTTGGATTGGTCAGATCGCCGGAGGCTCGTTTGGAACAGCCATTGAAGGATATACCGGCGAACTCATCCAGAAAGTTTATGGCGATGTGAGGGGATATCTGATCCCCCCGGAAACCACGAATGATGATGTGGTTTACGAATTATTGTTGCTGGATGTGTACGAAAGAATGGGTAAAGGTATCACCTCGGACGTTTTAGGAGACGAGTGGGTTCAAAAACTTCCGTATGGTGTATCTGCTGAGGGCGTTGCACTTCGCAATTTGAATTTGGGTATCTACCCACCGGATTCGGGCAGCTTTTTAAACCCTTATTGTGATTGGATTGGCGCTCAAATGCGAACAATGGTGTGCGGCATGTTAGCACCAGCCGACCCCATGGAAGCAGCCCGATTGGCTCATATTGATTCTGTCATTTCGCATGCACGCAATGGTGTTTATGGGGGGATGTATGCCGCTGTGATAACATCCTTAGCTTTTGTGATGGACAATCCTCGTGAAATTGTGGTCGAGGGTGCAAGGTATATCCCTGCAAAAAGTGAATATGCTGCCAAATTAGCCTTCTGTTTTGATGTGCTCAGTAATAATTCCGATCCCGAAAAAGCCTGGGCGGTTTTGGACAAGCACTTTGAACAGTACAACTGGATTCATGCATATCCCAACCTGGCTGCTGACCTGTTGGCGCTGTGGTATGGGGACGGTGATTTTACTGAAACGATGGCTCTGCTGGCAAAAGCCGGGTACGATGTGGACTGCAATGCCGGCCTGGTTGGAAATGTTCTGGGTGTCATGCGGGAAGTGCCAGAAGAATGGTCTGACCCGCTGGAAGATTTGCTGGAAACCTATATTAAAGGCAAAGAGAGGCTTTCTATCCGGTCGATCGCCGACATGAATGCGCGCTTAGCAAAAGGCTAATCCAACAACAGAAAGCACAATCATCATTAAAAAATCCCTGCCAGAACCGCAGGGATTTTTATATAAACATATCAGAGCGGATAAACAATACCGAACCATGCCCGGTAAAGATTAATTATCAGCTTCAGGGTGTGATAACAAGTATTTTTTCAGAACAACGCGGTAAGCCGGTCGGTAAGCGGTGCGGTATGCGTCGGAGTGGTGCAGGGCGGGATAGCCCTGTGGCTTCAACGTTGACATCAATTCTTCCAGTCCTGGAACGAATGGCAGGGAGGTATGTAAATATTCTTCCAGCAGTTGAAAATCTGGAATAACCTCCTGACTGGTGCGAATAAAGGCATCTAAAAGTGGTTCAGGGTCACCGCCCTCGGCTTTGAAGGGCGCCAGGTGGACCCGCACCAAATCTCCATCCGGGCTGATCGGGTCGATAAGCGCTTCCGGCCAGGGGTCAGACAGGGTTTCGAGCTCATTTTTCAGCCATTCACGGGCAGCCTCGCGATGGGTGACTGCGTGGGCCGGACCGCAAGCTGCCTGGTGGATGAGTTTATACCCATCCTGGGCTTGCATTAACGGGTAGCGTTTTAAGTGATCTTTGAGGATGGTTGTGAAGTTCATTTGCAATCCTTGTTTACTCTGTGGATCCCGGCAAGGTTTGAGGACGCCAGATCGCCATGCCGATGGCAGCTAAAACCGCCAGCCCACCCCCAAACAAGAAGGGTGCAGAGGGTCCGAAACCTGCCCAGCGACCGACGCCCTGCCACAACACCCCGGCGATTAACGAAGCTGGCAGGTCAAGCATGCCAAGGACAGCGTTATACGTGCCGTATGCCGTGCCGCGCAGCTCGGGAGCGACCAGATCGGCGACCATGGCTTTGGCTGTACCGTAGGTCAACCCATAATATAAACCATAAGCACAATAAAGCGTCCACACATGCCAGGGCTGCCTGGCCAGAGCAAACCCCAGATAAATCAGTCCGTATAACAGCCATCCGCCGATGATCACCAGGCGTCGGTCAATATGGTCCGAAAGGTTGCCGGCAGGGGTGGAAACCAGGGCATAGATCAGGTTGAAAGCTGCCAGCATGAGCAGGATGCCCAGCACGCTCACACCCCGCTCCTGTGCCCGCAGCACCAGAAAAGCATCCGAAGAGTTTCCTAAATCGAAAAGGCCCACAATCAGCATGAAGACCAGAAAAGGCTTGCCCAGACGCTTGAAAGAGATTTTCGTAGCAGCGGATGCATCCTGAACCTTGACATCTTTGGCAATGACCGCCAGGCTGATCACTGCGAACAATGCCGGCACCAGGCTGATCAGCACAACGGTGCGAAAGGTATTTTCTCCCAGCTGTAAGTTGGTCGACTGCGCCAGCCAGACCACCAGGGCAGCGATCAACAAACCGACCATAGCACCGCCGGTGTCTGCAGCCCGATGAAAACCAAAAGCCAGACCGCGCTGCTCGGGTTTGATTGAGTCTGCAACCAATGCGTCACGCGGCGCGGTGCGCACACCTTTTCCGACGCGATCTGCCCAGCGTACGCCAGCCACCATCCCCCAGCTTTTAGCAAAATAAAAGAAGGGTTTTGAAAGCGTTGAAAGCCCGTACCCGATGACTGCCAGCCATTTTCGAGCGCGCAGTTTGTCTGAAAGCCACCCTGAGAACACCTTCAGCACGCTGGCTGTGGCTTCAGCCACGCCTTCAATAATGCCGATGATATTGGTACGCACGCCCAGGACGTTGAAGAGGAACAGCGGAATGATGTTGATCACCATTTCGCTGGAAATATCCATGAAAAAACTGGTCAGGCTGACCGCCCACACGTTGCGGTGAAATTTGCGCATTTTGTTTCTCCGTGTTCTTTAAAAGTCGCTTTGAACTTCACGTTTGAATCTAAGATGCCATTTTATCACTTTTCGGCTGCTATAAGATATATTCGCAGGGTTGTGTGAATATCAGCACAGCGTTTCTGCTTAGAGGGTTTGTTTACAAAGAGCTATTCATGCGGCTTATCAGGGTGATTATTGATGACACTGATTGGGTACAATTTATTTCAGATCAGGTGAATGAACGGGCAGCAACGATAAAAAAACCATTCAAGGAATGCGCCATAACTTGTCCCGATAATTTACCTCAGGCGAGAGCAACGATGACCCCCTAAAAATTTGGACTGAGCTGATAACGGATGAATGATCCTTTAAACCCTAAAAAAGAACCGATTGCACAAGCCGCTTACAACCAGTTTGCAGAAGCTTATGCAGCCCTGGTTGAAACCAAAGCACATAATGCCTATTATGAGCGACCAGCGACGCTTTCGCTATTGCCGGAGGTGCGCGGCTGGCGGGTGTTAGACGCAGGCTGCGGTCCTGGTGTTTATGCGCAGATCCTGCTTGCACAGGGTGCACAGGTGGTTGCTCTGGATGTCAACCCAAAGATGGTGGCGCTGGCTCGCGCCCGCCTTGGCGAGGAGGCGCGGGTTATTCAAGCCAGCCTCGAGGATCCATTGAACTTTTTTGAAGCAGAATCCTTTGACCTGGTGATAGCGCCCCTGGTTATGGACTATGTGCGCGATTGGGGCTTAACTTTCAGCGAGTTTCAACGGATTTTAAAGCCGGGCGGAATACTGGTGTTTTCCATTGAGCACCCGGTGATGAAGTATTTTGATTTCATTGAGAAGAGCAACTACTTCCAGGTTGAGCAAGTCTCCTATACCTGGAAAGGATTTGGACCACCGGTGGAAGTGCCAACCTTCCGACGCTCGCTGACGGAGGTGTTCAACCCGCTAATTGACGCAGGCTTTAACATCGACCGGGTGCTGGAGCCCCTGCCGACGGAGGCATTTAAAGCAGCACAACCGGAGGATTACGAGAAGCTCTTGCGAGAACCCGGTTTTATGTGCATCCGGGCTGTGCGTAGATAAACACAGGATTCCGAAAACACGGTGATGCAAAAAATTTTTGCTGAGAGGCAAGCCTGGATTTTGGTATTCATTAATACCGAACCGGTTACATCCAGTCACGGCGGCGCATCCGCAAGAGAATAATCACCAGAAGAAAAGCCAGCACAATCAAGAACAACGCCACGCTGATCGTGCTGACCCATTGGCTGATTTGCGCTCCGTGGGTAAAAATATTCATCCCAAAAAACTCGTTGAGGAATGAAAACAACATAACCAGCGTAGTAATGATGGTTAGAATTTTTATGGTGTTATTCAACTGGTTATTGACCACGGACAAATAGATGTCCAGAACGCTGTTGACGAATTCCCGCAGAATTTCGATGACTTCGTGCACCCGTATGAGATGATCGTACACATCCCTGAAATACATGCGCTCTTTTTGCTCGACAATCTCAAAATCACCAAGGGAGAGTTTGTTCAATACCACGCTTTGCGGGACAACAATCCGGCGCAAATTGAGGAGGGAACGCTTGATGGAGAACACTTCTTCCAGCAATTCTTTATCTGGTTTTTGAATGAGCACGCCTTCAATTTCTACAACACGCGCATCCAGCCGGTTGACCATTTTCATGTATTCATTTGCCAGTTCATCGATGATCTGGTACAGGATAAATTTACTGTTTTGCTGGTGGCTTTCATTGCGCAGGAGCCTGGTCCACACCACGTCCACAGCAGGATAACTTTCCTGGTGGTAGGTGACGATGAAATTCGAGCCGAGAAACACATCCAATTCGATGGATTTTGTGATATCGTCAAGGGGTTGATTTGCCCTGACAGCCACCAAGGATAGATACAGGTAATCCCCCCAATCATCGATTTTGGGAACGTGGATTTCCTCCAGGGCGTCATCGATCGAGAGTGGGTGGAAATTAAATACCTCCGAAAGCACCTGTCGGCTCTTGTCAGGGGCATCGTGATAAAGATCAACCCAGACAAGCACTTCTGGATCTTCAAGTGCCGACCGGACGGCATCCAGATCGGTCGATTCAGGCATTAGATTCCCATCTTTTTGTATCAGGATGCGCATTGGGCCTCCTTTGTCATCATCAGTGATTATCATTTGAATTACAGTTTGATTTTACCATTCAAGCCAGGTGTTTCCGTTTTGGAAAAGTATCACAATAACAGGCAGGATGGGGTGGAAAACAATTAATTAAACTGCTATACTATGTGCAACACGGTTATCACCATGCAGTTTGTGAATTAGCATGTTTCCGATCACGAAAATTGACGTCAACTCACGAAGGAAGAGGTGCTTATGAATTGGAAGTTATCGTTGTTGATGAGTATGTTGCTTATAAGCCTGTTGTTTTTGAATGGGTGCGCCGTTTCCGGCACGCAGGAGCAGCTCAGCTTTGAAGACCAGGCCAGCACCAGTGTTGCCGAGACGCTGATGGTGATGCAAAGCGTCGAAACCATCGTGGCGATGACGGTATCTGCCGGGGAGATTGAACAACCTACACTGGAAGCAACGGCGGAACCCCCCACACCAACGGCTACCTTCACAGAGATTCCGACCGAGACGATGGTGCCAACGCTGACTTTTACAGCCACATATGCTGTTCCCATGGTATCGGTCAGCGTACCTACGAACTGCCGTCTTGGGCCGGGAGAGGTATATGCCCAGGTCAGCGTGTTATTGGTAGGAACTCAGGTTGAGGTGGTGGCGCGCAGCGCCGACGGCGACTATTGGGTGGTCCGAAACCCTGGTGGTGAGGGCACGTGCTGGTTGTGGGGTTATTACGCCATCGTGCTCGGACACACAGGCAATTTGCCTGTTTGGGACCCACCACCCACGCCCGCGCCGGCTGCCACCTACACAACTGTGCCCTTAACGCCCTCAACCTACAGCACCGGCGCGTTGGAGATTGAACAGACCTATACAGCAGATTTAGATGAGGGCCTTTTGAATGGCGGCTCTGGAAAGGATTTGTGGTACCAGGTAGTTTCTGCCACTGAACGATATCTCACCCCGATTAATGGAGCCGGTTTTGCAGTTTGGGGCGGTTCTGCACCCGGGATGTCCGACTGCATTGGCGCCAGCTTAAGCACAACCAGTATCCCGCTTTCCAGCTCGCTGGTGGGCACCTATGTCTGTTATAGGACGAACGAAGGGCGCCCCGGCGCCTTCCGGGTGAATGAGCTGACGGGAACCACGATTAAAATTGGCTACACAACCTGGAATAAACCATAAGCATGGATTGATGTTCGTTAACCGGGTTTGGGCGTTCACCCGGTTGACATGCGCGTTTGAATAAAACCTTTTGGCACGCAGCAGTGAAAAACCCGCCAGGTCTCACTGGCGGGCGCCTGTATTCACGCGCAATTTTTTTCGTATTCTAATTTGCAGATGCTTGCTGAACTGCATGGGGTGTAATGCGAAAGTCGGCGGTCGATTTTCGATTACACTTCAATCCCAAACCAGTTGCGGATCAGTATCCCAATCACAAAGCTGAAAGCAGCCACACCCAGGCTTAATCCCGCCATCTCGAGGAAATGTTTCCCAAAGGGAAGATCCTTGGCAACGGATAAGTAGAAGTTAAATATGGCGATGATCAACACCGAGGTTGTCAGCGCAATGGCCAGGCTGATGATCTCATTGTTCAGCAGCAAATAGGGCAGGATCAACAACGTCACGGTAATAATGTAGGCAATCCCGGTGGTAATGGCGGCACGGACGGGATCTTTTTTGGTTTCTTCGGAGCGGGTGGAAAGATACTCGGAGGAAGCCATCGAGAGCGATGCGGCAATGCCGGTGATCAACCCCGAAAGGGCGATGATCTTCACGTCACGGAAGGCAAAGGTCAGCCCTGCCAGCGCACCGGTCAGCTCCACCAGAGCGTCGTTCAAGCCCAGCACGACCGAGCCGGCATACAGCAGCGATTCCTCATCCAGCATGCCGAGGAGCTGGTTTTCGTGATCATTTTCCTCTTTGAGGATCCAAAGCGCATCGGGAACTTCTTCAGAGATCTTCTCGTAGTTGACCTGGGCTTTTTCTTCGCCCAGTTCCATCAATTTTAAACCAAAGGTATAGCCAAAAATGTGGCTGATGGTGGTGTACAGCCAAATTTGGAAGCGGCTGGGTTTGACCTCTTTTTTGGTGTGCCCTTTCCAAACTTCATAATGCCGTTTCTCGTCGTCGCCAATTTTCTCGACGATATGGCGATTGTCTTCATTCGGGAGCGTTTTGGCAATTTTGTGATAGACATGGTATTCGGTTATCTCAATACGCTGGGCTTTAAGGATTTCTTTTCGAATTTCAGGTGATAGTTCCATGGTTTCTCCTTCAGCATCAAGTGTACCTTAATCACAGCGTCGGTTAAGATGGAAATAAAGCGGTGACAGCTTTACGCCACCATCCGATCATCGATTGATCACAGGGGGACACAAAAACAGCTAGTCGCAGGACAACGTGCCTCACATCCAATCGCGACGGCGCATCCACAAAAACATCAGAATCGGAAGGAAGACCATCACCGCCATAGCCAGGAAAAAGCTGACGCTGCTGGTCAGGTGGTTGAGTTGACCGCTGGCGGAAAAGAAGTTCATGCCGAAAAAACCGGTCAGAAATGACAGCGGCATAAACAGGGTGGTGATGATGGTCAGCGTTTTCATGATGTTGCTGAGCTGGTTATTGACCACGGATAAATAGGTATCCAGCGCGCCGCTGACCATGTCGCGCAGGCTTTCGATGATCTCGTGCACTCGCACAAGATGGTCATAAAGGTCTCTGAAATACATGCGTTCCTTCTGGCTGACGATTTCAAAATCGCCGCGTGAGAGCTTATTCAGCACCTCTCGCTGCGGTGATACAATCCGCCGCAGGTTGAGCAAAGAACGCTTGATGGAGAAGATATCCTCCAGCATTTTTTTATCCGGTTTAATAATCACCGTGTCTTCAATCTCATCGACTTGCGCATCCAAGTAGTCGATCATTTGCATGTATTCATCCACCAGCGCATCGATGAGCTGGTAAAGGATGAATTTGCTGCCGCGTTGCAGCTGGGCTTCGTTGTGCAGGAGGTTGTTCCACACCAGATCGATTGCCGCTACCGGCTCCTGGTGGCAGGTGACGATGTAATTCGCGCCGACAAACACGTCCAGTTCGATTGATTTATCAATATCATCCAGCGGGCGGTCGGGGCGGATTGCGACCAGGGTGGTATACAGGTACGAGCCCCAGTCGTCGATTTTGGGCACGTGGATTTCTACCAGAGCATCATCGACGGACAGGGGGTGAAAGTCGAAGACCTGCGTCAAGACCTGGCGACTTTCGTCGGGGGCAGCGCCGTCCAGGTCAACCCAGAGAAGGGTTTCCTGGTCCTTGAGCGCAGCGCGCACGTCATCCAGGTCTGCCGATTCAACCATTGTCTTGCCGTCTTTTTCTATCAGGATGCGCATCGTTTTTCCTTTTTGCTAAAAAACAGGGTCGTTATGGTTTAATTTTATCATTTTTATGTGATGCGTTCATCGCCAGGGATGATTAGGGATGCTAAAAGTGCGGGATTTACACTGATTTTGAGAATAAAGGAGGATTTTTTCAACGCGACTTTTTCTTTGCAATGAACTGGACCCCATCGATCGCTTTAAAGTGTTCATCCTGGGTCCATAAAATCGCATTGTGAGCGCGGGCAGTGGCAAGGATGATGCTGTCTGCCATGGCGAGTTTCAATTCCCGTGAGATTAAGGCTGCCTCGATTGCGATGGTGCGATTCACCTCCGCCTCTCGCCCATAGGACATCAACCCTACCGAGAGCAAAGCGGCATCTTCATCCCGTTCAGCCAGCAATCTTTTAAAAACTTCGTAAATGCAAATCGTTGGAACCAATAAGTTCTCTACATCTTGAATGGGTTCGGCGAAAAAATCGGCATTAGCGCCTGCAGTGAAATATTCAATCCAACCTGAGGAATCGACGAGATTCATTAGCGTTCCTCATCGATTTCTTCACGAAAATCCTCGGTGTTGATGCCCTTGAAAATTCCGCGTGCATCTTGAATTGGCGGGACAATGACCAAACGAATGGTGTTTTTGTAGGGGATGAACATCACCTTTTGCCCGGGCTGTAAGTTGAATTGTTCGCGCATCTGGCGCGGGATCATGATCTGATATTTGCTGGAAATAGTGGTTAAAGCATTCATTTTTACAAACCCTTATCGATCGATATATGTAAAGATATTATACCTTCCTTTTCAAATAAGTTAAAAAGGAAACTTTTGTTTCAGATTTTCAAACACCATTGCAATGTGTTCATCGGCAAGGAAAACTGAATACTGCGAAGAATAAGGTGTTTAAGCGGCTTTCAAGGGTGATGACAGGGCGAAAAGTTCTCAACGGGATGGTTTGCCACGGTTAACGTTGGGTCAGCTCGTCGGCAATCAGCTCGGCTTGTTTTAAGACGGTATCGGTGGCAAGTTTTTCCATATCCGGTGGATACCCGTATTGACGCAGGGTGCGTTTAACGATCACCCGTAATTTTGCCCTGACGCTTTCTTTGATGGTCCAATCGATTGAAGCATTCGCTCGTACCCGTTCAGTTAATACCACCGCCAGTTCCCTCAATTTATCTACCTGCATCAATTCTCTGGCGCTTTTGTTATTGGCAACGGCGGTGTAAAAGGCGTATTCAAAATCTGAGAGCCCCATTTCCTGGGGTTCCTTGTCCATGCTTTTTATTTGCTTGCTCAGGGCAATTAATTCATCGATCACTTCAGCGGCGGTAATAATTTTGTTGTGGTAACGCTTGATTGAGCTTTCCAATAATTCCATCAATTTTTTGCTTTGAACCAGGTTTTTCTTTGCACGTGCTTTAATTTCATCATTCAATAATTTCTTTAGCGTTTCCAGGGCGAGGTTCTTATGTTCCATGCCCTGAATTTCCAGCAGAAATTCCTCAGAAAGGATGGAAATATCGGGCTTTTTAATCCCCGCGGCATCAAACACATCAATGACCTGCTCAGAAACAAGGGCTTGATCGATCACCTGGCGAATGGCGGTTTCGATCTCTTCATCGGTTTTGCCGGCGCCGGTAAGGTTAAACTTGACCAACCGGGCTTTAACCGCCTGGAAAAATGCCACCACATCTTTGACTGCCATCGCTTCTGCTTGCGGGACAGCCAGCGCAAAGGCTTTTGACAGGGCGGTCACCTCGTCGAGAAAGCGTTTCTTTCCGTTTTCGATGCCCAGGATGAAGTTTTCTGCTGCCAGGATGATCGACAGTTTTTTAGAGGTATCCGCTGTGAAATACTCCTGGTAATGGAACCCGTTCAAGATCTGCATTACCACTTCGAGCTTTTCCTGCATCAGCAAGAGGGCCTGTTCCTGCAGCAAAAGCGGATCGCCCTTGCCGCCGCCATCGGAATAAAAGGCAAGCGCCTGTTTTAAATCGGCGGCAATGCCTAAATAATCCACAATTAATCCGCCGGGCTTATCCTTATACACCCGGTTGACCCGGGCAATCGCTTGCATCAGCGTGTGACCCTTCATGGGCTTATCCAGGTACATGGTATGCAGTGAAGGCACGTCGAAGCCGGTCAGCCACATGTCGCACACGATGACCAGTTTAAGTTCATCATCCGCCGCCCGCATGCGTTCAGCCAGGACGCGACGCTGGCTTTTGTTGGTGTGATGCCGCGCCATCTGCGGCCCATCGGAGGATGCGGCTGTCATAACCACTTTCATGGTGCCCTTGTTAATCTCGGGATGGTGCCAGTCGGGCCGGATGCGCTCTATGGCGGCATACAGATCCGCCGCAATTCGGCGCGACATGGTCACCACCATGGCTTTGCCCTCAAAGGCTTCCTGTCGTTGTTCAAAATGGGTGACGATGTCTTCAGCCACCTTTTTGATACGGTTTTTGCTGCCCACCAGCGCTTCGAGCTGCGTCCATTTGACCTTGGCTTGCTGGGTCTCAGAAAGATCTTCCCGCTCTAATTCTTCATCCAGGTCTTTAATTAACCGTTTGCCTTCCTCGCTCAACCCAATTTTTGTCAGCCGGCTTTCGTAATAGATTTTTACCGTGGCGCCATCTTCAACGGCTTTGGCAATATCGTAAATATCGATATAGTTGCCAAACACGGCCGGGGTGTTTCTGTCGGTGCGCTCGATGGGCGTGCCGGTAAAGCCAATAAAGGTGGCATTGGGCAGGGCATCGCGGATGTATTTGGCGAATCCGTACACGGTGCGCTTGCCAATCAGATTGCCCTGTGCATCAAGATCGTCAATGGTTTTGGCATGAAAGCCATACTGCGTGCGGTGCGCTTCATCGGCGATCACGATAATGTTCTTGCGGTCGGAGAGTTCTTCGTAATCATTGCCATTATCCGGGTAGAACTTTTGAATGGTGGTGAAGACCACCCCGCCCGAAGCAACCCTGAGCAATGTTTTCAGGTGTGCCCGATCCCTTGCCTGGACCGGATCCTGCCGCAGCAACTGGGTCGAGGCGGCAAAGGTATCAAAGAGCTGGTCGTCCAGGTCGTTGCGGTCGGTGATCACCAGCACGGTGGGGTTGTCGAGGGCTAACACAATTTTGCCGGTAAAAAACACCATGGAAAGCGACTTGCCGCTGCCCTGGGTATGCCACATGACCCCGCCCTTTTGATCGCCCTCGGGCTGATCATCCACCGTGGGCAGGCCGTATTTCGCCGGCGATTCCCTCACCAGCCCGGATTTCGAGCGGTGGCCTGACGCCCGGATGACGGATTCAACCGCCTTATTGACGGCATAATACTGGTGATAGCCGGCGATCTTTTTCACCGTTTCAACCGTGGTGATATTCGTTGCCAGGTCAACCCGGCTGGTTTTTTCAAAGACGGTGAAATGCCGCACCAGGTCCAGCAGGGTGTGCTTGTTCAGCAGCCCCCGGATCAGAATTTCTAACTGGCTCACCAGGGGTGAGGCTTCATCGATGCCGTCGGCGGTTTTCCATGCCATAAAGCGCCCGAACTCCGCCGAAAGGGAACCCATTTTCGACTCCAGCCCGTCGGAGATGACGATGAGCGCGTTATAGTGAAACAACGATGGGATGGCTGCCTTATAGGTTTGAATCTGCTGGAAAGCCGATTTGACGGTGGCGCCTTCCAGCGCCGGGTTTTTCAGCTCGATCACCACCAGGGGCAGCCCGTTGACAAACAGGACGATATCAGGGCGTTTGTTGACGCCGTTTTCCACGACCGTGAACTGGTTAACGGCGCAAAACTCGTTGTTTTCGGGGCGGGCAAAATCAACCAGCCGGGCATAATCGCCGCGCGGGTAGCCGGCCTGCTGGTAGGTGATGTTGACCCCTTCGGTGAGCAGGCGGTGAAAGGTCTCGTTGTTGGTGATCAGCGCCGGTGCGTGCAGCCGTTGAACCTGCCGCAGCGCCTCGGCGCGCGCCTCAGGGGGAATGTGCGGGTTGAGCCGGTCAACTGCCGCTTTGACCTGATCTAAAAGCAGCACGTCCTCATAGCTGGTGCGCAGCGGGGTTTTGCCATCGGGGGCAACCTCAGGCCCGGAAAGGTAAGTATAACCCAGCTCGCCCAGGCGCTGGATGGCGAGGTCTTCAATGGCAGATTCGGAGATTTTGCTCATAATCGCACCCGCACTTCTCCACTCATTAATTTTGGCAAAAGTGTATCTCTCAGTTCTTTAAGAGTTTCAATTTGTGTTTGGTTATGTTTAATCTTTGCAAAGAAGCAGCCAACTGATTCTTGAAAATCTAACATGACTTTATTGGGTGGAACTAATATATTCATATCCCTAATAATTTTTGAATTTATCGATGTTACAATCGAAGACGTACTGCCTAATAATTCATATCGAAAATCCTTAAGAAAAAAATATAAGTATTCTTTGCAAATCGGTGTGTTTTCTTCAAATGTGAAATGGGCAATTGCTTCATTGGATACCATTTCTTCCGTTGTTATGCCAACTCTTCCAACAGTCATTTTAAAGCTTAAAATCACCGTATTCTTGGGAATAATTGGGATATTAAAATTTAAAATAGCTTCCCTTTTAAGATATTCATTTGTGTTAAAGATGAAAACCCCCGAATCTCCCATGTCTTTAATTGAAATCCATTTCACATCGTTTCGGTCAGTAGAAAACCAATGTTTTTCTTTTCGAGGCGGTGTTCTACCAATTGATACTTTTACAATATCGCCAAGTGCTACCTCCTTCCAATCATCCTCGGCTTCTTCGATGAACCACTGACGGAAGAGGGTTTGTGCCAGGGCTTCCAGGGTCTCGTTCTGGCGGTGCAGCAGGTCAATTTTGTCATCGAGGGCGGAGAGAATCCCGGCGATGGCGCGCTGTTCGATATTAGAGCTTGGAAGCCTAATTAATATTGAAAGGAGATTTTTTTTATTCAGCTTAGGCTGAACAGCACCGGTAATATATGGGTTTATATCTACATTGCAAAGCAAATAATAAAGTAGTCTAGTTTGCCATTTCGATGCACATTGCAACACATGGGCATGATTACTTACCCAAAACTTCCCATCAACCAACTGGAGCATTGGTGCTATGCCATTTGAAGTAACAGTGCCATCTTCTGCAACAAGTAAATGAAATCCTTCAAATTTGTAATCATTAATTTCATCAATTGCATTTGCAGCACCATAATAAGGATATAGAGGACCTTCTTTCATTTGTGATCTCTGCATTTTCGATAATGGCTCTCTTAAGTTGTTTTTCAGTACACAAAAGCCAGAATCCACTAAATGTCCTAAAGTTACCGTCTCCGATTCAGTCATCCGATATTATCCTTGACAAATTTTCTACAATCAGCGCGTTCAATCGGCTTTCCTCTTCAAGCTGCGCTTCCCACTCGGCTTTGAGAGCGGTAAATCGTTCTTCAAAATCAAAATCATCCTCTTCCTCGGGCAGCCCCACATAGCGCCCGGGGGTGAGCACATAGCCTTTTTCCTGTACCTCTGCCAGGGTTGCTGATTTGCAAAAGCCGGGCACGTCTGCATAGGCGCCGTCCATATTGCGCCAGTTGTGGTAGGTGCTGGCGATCTTTTGAATGTCATCTTCTGAAAAGCTGCGCGTGCGCCGGTTGAGCATATAGCCCAGCTCGCGGGCATCGATGAACAGGATTTCATCCCGCCGGTTGCGATACCGGCCGTTGGCTTTGTCGCGGCTTAAAAACCACAGCGAGGCCGGGATCTGGGTGTTCAGGAACAGCTTTGCCGGCAGGTTGACGATGCAATCTACCAGGCGGGCTTCAATCAGCGCCCGGCGGATCTCGCCCTCGCCCGAGGTTTGCGAGGTGAGCGCGCCCTTTGCCAGCACAAAGCCAGCCTGCCCGCGCGGGCTGAGGTGGTACACAAAGTGCTGAATCCAGGCAAAGTTGGCGTTGCCCTCGGGCGGTGTGCCGTATTGCCAGCGGCCGTCTTTTCGCAGCAGGTCACCACTCCAGTCGCTGTCGTTGAAGGGCGGGTTTGCCATCACATAATCGGCTTTCAGGTCTTTGTGGGCGTCATTGAGGAACGAGCCCTCGTTATTCCACAAAATCTGCGAAGAATCAATGCCGCGGATGGCGAGGTTCATTTTCGCCAGGCGCCAGGTGGTCAGGTTGCTCTCCTGTCCGTAGATTGAAATCTGGTTCAGTCTGCCCTGGTGGCTAAGGACGAAGGCTTCCGATTGCACAAACATCCCGCCTGACCCGCAGCACGGGTCAAAAACACGGCCTTCAAAGGGTTCCAGCATCTCCACCAGCAGCCGCACCACGGGTCGGGGGGTGTAGAACTGCCCGCCCTTTTTCCCCTCCTGCAGGGCAAATTCGCCCAGGAAGTATTCAAACACATGCCCCAGCAGGTCTGCGCTGCGCTGCTGGGCTTCACCCAGGGCGATATTGCTCATCAGGTCAATCAGGCTGCCCAGGTTGGTGGGGTCCAGGTTGCCCTGGGCGTACACCTTGGGCAAAACGCCTTTCAGCGAGGAGTTCTCTGCTTCGATGGCGTCCATGGCATCGTCGATATCTTTTCCAATTTCGGACTGCCTGGCGCGGGCTTGCAAATAGGACCAGCGGGCGGTGGGGGGCACAAAGAACACGTTTTCCGCGCGGTATTCGTCCCGGTCTTCGGGGTCGGCGCCTTCGTATTCGCCGCTGCCGGTTTTCAACCGGGCGTATAAAGACTCGAAAGCCTCTGAAATGTAGCGCAAGAAAATCAAGCCCAAAACCACATGTTTGTATTCAGCCGCGTCGATGTTTTTCCGCAGTTTATCGGCAGCCTTCCAGAGTTGTTTTTCGATCGGCTCGACAGCGTTGTTGGTGTGATTTGTCATAAAATAATCCCTCTAAAACCTTTTATGAGTAATACAAAAAAATCTCTGTAAAGAGATTATAACGGATAAAGCCCACAAATATAAATTAATTACAAAATCATATTGAAATCAGCATGGGCCCGGTAGGATTCGAACCTACGACCAAGCGGTTATGAGCCGCCTGCTCTGCCGCTGAGCTACGGGCCCGGCGTGAGTGAACATTATACCATATTGGCGATGGATTAATCGCTATTTTTGCATCTTCGCCCAGGTATCCACCAGCGAGATGGTGCGGTTGAAGACCGGCGCGTCGGCGCGTGTATCCACCGAGTCCAGGCAGAAGTAACCCTGGCGCATGAACTGGTAGGACTCACCCACCACCGCAGATGCCAGCCCGGGCTCCAGTTTGGCGTCCCTGACCACCTGCAGCGAATCCGGGTTGATATTGTCCTTAAAATCGCCGCCATCGGGCACGTCATAGGGGTTGGGCAGGGTAAACAGCACGTCATACAGGCGCAGTTCGGCGTCAAGCGCGTGCCGGGCGGAGACCCAGTGCAGCGTGCCGCGCACCTTGCGTCCATCGGGCGACATGCCGCCGCGCGATTCGGGGTCGTAGGTGCAGTGCAATTCGATAACCTCACCGTTCTTATCCTTAACCACGCCGGTGCAGGTGATGTAGTAAGCGTTCATCAGGCGCACTTCGCGTCCCGGCGCCAGGCGATAGAACTTGCCGGGCGGGTCTTCCATGAAATCCGAGCGCTCGATATACAGCTCCCTGCTGAAAGGAACCGCCCGTGAGGGGCTGTTTTCCGGGTCGGCAGGGAAGTAGGGGATCTCAAAATGCTCTTCCTGATCTTCAGGGTAGTTCTCGATGATCACCTTCAGCGGTTCCACCACCGCCATCACCCGTGGCGAGCGGGCGTTCAGGTCATCACGCAGGACGTGCTCCAGCAGTTCCATGTCAATGACACTGTGAGCCTTGGCGACGCCGACGGTCTCCGCAAAGGTGCGGATCGCCTCAGGGGTGTAGCCGCGCCGCCGCATGCCGGAAAGCGTGGGCATGCGCGGGTCATCCCAGCCGCTGACGTAGCCTTCCCGCACCAGTTGCAGCAGCCTGCGCTTGCTCATCACGGTGTAGGTCAGGTTCAGGCGGGCAAACTCAATTTGCTGGCTGTGAAAGATGCCCAGCTCGTCCAGGCACCAGTCATACAGCGGGCGGTGATCTTCAAATTCCAGCGTGCAGATCGAATGGGTGATGCCCTCAATCGAATCCGAGAGGGCGTGGGCGTAATCGTACATCGGGTAGATACACCACTCGTCGCCGGTGCGGTGATGGTGGGCGTGCAGGATGCGGTACAGCACGGGGTCGCGCAGGTTCAGGTTGGGCGAGCGCATGTCGATTTTAGCGCGCAGGGTGCGCGAGCCGTCGGGGAATTCGCCGGCTTTCATGCGCTGGAACAGGTCCAGGTTTTCTTCGATCGAACGCTCGCGGTAGGGGCTGTTCCTGCCGGGTTCGGTGAGGGTGCCGCGGTATTCGCGCAATTCCTCGGCGGTCAGGTCGCACACGTAAGCGCTGCCCTGGCGGATAAGCTGCAGGGCGTATTCATACAGCTGTCCAAAGTAATCTGAGGCAAAGTACAGGCGGTCATCCCAGTCGAAGCCCAGCCAGCGGATATCAGCCTGGATCGATTCCACATATTCCACTTCTTCGGTAATCGGGTTGGTATCGTCAAAGCGCAGGTTGGTCAGACCGCCATAATCCTGGGCGATGCCAAAATTAAGGCAAATCGATTTGGCGTGCCCGATGTGCAGGTAGCCGTTGGGCTCCGGCGGGAAGCGGGTGTGGACGCGGTCAAAGCGGCCGTTTTCCAGGTGTTCGTCGATAATGTCGGTGATAAAGTTTGAACGTTTGGGCGTGTGCTCTGCAGTCATGTTGAACTCCGTGGGATGATTTCTATGATCAACGATCATTTGGTGGCACAGCATGCCGTGCCACCAAACCAAATATTATTAATGGAAGATATTAAGCGGTCGATTTGACAGCCCGCGCCAGTTGTGAGCCAATTTCCCGTGCCCGAACCAGGTCTTCCTGTGTGGGTCCGCCCAGGAAATCCATGCTGTTGAGGACCTGCCAACCCAGTTTTTCAGCGATGCGGGCAAAATCAGCCTGTGCGCCGCCGCTCCAGGCTTTGCTGCCCAGGTAGGCTGGCGTTTTGTTCGCTATGTGCTTGCGATCAGCCATCATCAGCACGTCCATGGCGGTTGGGAACAGCTTGCCCTCGTAGGTTGGGGCAGCCACCAGCACGCCGCGTTGAGTCCACAGGTCGGGGAGGATATAGCTGACGTGGGTTTTGCGCACATCGTGCACGCTGACCGGCACGCCCTGCGCGGCGATCCCCTGGAGGGCAGCGTTGAGGGCGTGTTCGGTGTTGCGGTACATGGTGCCGAACAATATCGTGATACCCACCTCAGCCGGATTAAGATGGTATTCCGACCAGGTGCGGTACAGATCGATGATGCGCGCGGGATCAGCCCGCCAGATCAGCCCGTGGGAGGGGGCAATCATGCGGATTGGCATGTCGACGAATTTTTTCAACGCGCTCAGCACCGATTTGCTGAAGGCAGCCACAATATTGGAAAAATACCGCAGCGCCTCGGTTTCAAAGAAAGCCAGGTCGGCGTAATCATCGTCAAACACGCCCCCGTCCAGCGCGCCATATCCGCCAAAACCATCGCAGGAAAACAGGATGCCTTCTTCCACCAGGTAGGTCATCATGGTTTCCGGCCAGTGCACTAAGGGCGTATAGACAAAGCGCAGGGTGTACTTTCCGAGGGAAAGTTCCTGGTTATTGGAGAGCCGGGTGGTATTTTCTTCCAGCCCATAGAAATCTTTCAGCATGTCAATCGCCTTCGGCATCCCCAAAATTTGTGCGTTTGGGGCAAACTCCAGCATCCGCTTTAATGCGCCGCTGTGATCGGGCTCCATATGGTTGATGACCACATAGTCAACCGAAGCCAGGTCAACGACGGCAGACAGTTGACTCAGGTAATCATCGCTGAGCATTTCTTTAGAAAGGTCGATCAGGGCGGTCTTTTCGTCTTTGACCAGGTAGGCGTTGTAGGAAACTCCAACCTGGCTGATTGGCCATAACCCCTCAAATAAATCGGTGACGCGATCATTCACACCAACCCAGTAGATGCCCGGGCGTATTTCAATGGGTTTCATCGCCGCTCTTTTCAGCCAAGCAGGGCGCGCACAGCAGGGAGCTGGCCTGCGCTGCCCAGGTATGCGTTCTTTTCGGCGATGTATTTCGCATATTCTTCTATGAAGATTTTGCCAGGGTTGCGCAGGTCAAACACTTCGGGGTGATCGCGGAAGACTTCGCGGTGTACGCGCGTCCACACCAGGCGACCGTCGGTGTCGATATTGATCTTGGTCACGCCCAGTTTTGCGGCTTGTTTGAACTGGCTGGCATCGACGCCTTTTGCGCCTTCCAGCTTGCCGCCAGCCGCGTTGATACGGGCGACCTCATCCTGGGGCACAGAACTGGTTCCGTGCAAGACCAGCGGAAAGCCGGGCAGCTCTTTCTGGATATCCGCCAGCACGTCAAAATGCAGCGATTGCGTACCGGAGAACTTGAACGCGCCGTGGCTGGTGCCAATCGCCACAGCCAGGGAATCACAGCCGGTGCGTTCCACGAACTCGCGAGCCTGTTTGGGATCGGTGAGTTTGGCATCTGCCTCTGCCACCTGGACATGCTCTTCCACGCCGCCTAACTGACCCAGTTCAGCTTCAACCACGATGCCCCGGGCATGGGCAGCGTCGACCACGCGCCGGGTGATGGCGATATTGGTCTCAAAATCCTCGTGGCTGGCATCGATCATCACCGAGCTGTAAAAGCCTGACTCGATGCAGTCCATGGCTGTCTCTTCATCGCCATGGTCAAGATGCACAGCAAAGATGGCTTCCGGGAAGACCTCGTCTGCGCTGCGGATCAAACCTTCCAGAAATACTTTGTCGGAGTACGCACGAGCACCCTTGCTGATCTGGATGATAAAGGGCGCCTGCGAGCGCAGGTTGCCGCGGAACAAGCCTATGGTTTGCTCCAGGTTGTTGATATTATAGGCGCCAATGGCATACTTGCCATAAGCAGCTTCAAATAGTTTCTTGGTTGTAACGATCATGTTTTCTCCTTAATCTATGATGTGGTAGCTGCAGACTAAAAATGAACCGCAGACCCGATTGGACAATCACTAAAATTAGATTATACCCAGAAAAACCCATCCCTGCATTTTTGTCGCCTGATCTGCTGAAAAAAATAAGAGGGCCTTAAAAAACCCAATTTGCTACCAATGCGTTACCCAAAATGATAGCAAATTGATTAATGAAAGAAGTTGGAAACGGCTTTAAAAAATTACCGTCACAGGCAAAACCCCCTGCAGCAGCCTTTCAGACGCCAAAGCCTCTTTCATCAAAGGTAAAACCCATCAGCGAACTTCGACCAACGGCGATGACCCTATTTGGCTCCCTCGTCAAACGCGCTTGCATCGCCATACGGTATGCCTGCAGCCAATAAGGCGGCGTAGAGCCGGTCAAGTTGGTCCAGGTCCTGGTCAGGCTCGGGCATAACCGCCAGGATATCATCATAGGTCAGGTATCCCTGTTGCCTGGCGATGTGGAACAAGCGTGCCAGGGGTGAGGCTAATTCGTGGGGTGCAGATGGTTGTTCACTCATATTTCTGATCGGTAAGAGCTAAACTTGATGGAAGCATTATACTTCCTCTTCAAGCAAATGTATGTCGCCAATTTTTTTATGTGGAACAGCAAGGGTCAACTGATTTAAACAACAGGCTACATAAAGCCAGGGATCAGGTTAAGCATTGTAAAAAACTTATAACCTGATCCCTTTAATTTTTCCCTGAAGGTTTTAATCACGGGGATAGTTTTTCGGTGCGGGGGCTTTGATCACCAGCAATTCCAGCAAATCTTCGTGGGTATTCCTGACGTTCATTTTTGTTTGGTAGGGGATTTTTAACAGCGTGCCTGCCGGGTAAAAGTGATCGTCCTGGTCGTTTAAACCGATGGTGAGGGTGCCCTGCAAAACTGTCATATACACATTGGAGTTTGAGTAATGCGGCGGTAGGCCTTCGTCTTTGTTGAACAGCATGTGGATATAATCCACGTTGTCATCCTGGACCACCTTCTCCACGGTTCGTTCTGGTCCCCGCGCTAGAGTAAAAATTTCTTCAATCATTTGAAAAATTAACTTTCCTAAATTTTCCATTCGCAGAGTGCGCAGATTCTCTGCCCGGTATGCACCCTGCGAATGGCTTAAAAATTGATGATTAATTCCCGGCCATCATCGCCGCTACGTCTTCTTCAACAGTGCCGATCGTCATCAGGTTGAAGTTCTTCACCAGCACATCGATCACGTTTGGCGACAGGAACGCAGGCAGTGTGGGACCCAGGCGGATCTTGCGGATGCCCAGGTAGAGCAGCGCCAGCAGCACGATGACCGCTTTCTGCTCATACCAGGCAATGTCGTACGAGATTGGCAGGTCGTTGACATCGTCAACTTCGAAGGCTTCAGCCAGCGCCTGCGCCGTGCGGATCAACGAATAGGAGTCGTTGCACTGCCCGGCATCCAAGATGCGCGGGATGCCGTTGATCTCGCCCAGGTCGAGCTTATTGTAGCGATACTTGGCACACCCGGCGGTCAGGATCACGGTGTTATCTGGCAAGGTTTCAGCAACATCGGTGTAATATTGCCGGGTTTTATGTCGTCCGTCACAGCCCCCCATGACTACAAAACGCTGAATGTCGCCGGCTTTAACCGCGTCGACGATCGCGCCGGCATGAGCCAGGACGGTGTTGCGGGCATAGCCGGTGGTGATGGTGATATCTTCCAGCGGTTGCGGATCCGCACAGGTTTTCGCCAGCTCGATCAGCGCTGAGAAATCTTTTTGTTCGCCAGCCTTGCGGTCCGGGATATGGGTGGCGCCGGGATATCCAGCCTGGCCGGTGGTAAAGAGTCGACCGAGATAGCTGTCTTTGGCTGTGACAATGCAGTTGGTGGTCATCAGGATCGGGCCGTTAAAGGTGTCGAATTCTTCGCGTTGATGAAACCATGAACTGCCATAATTGCCAGCAAAGTGGGGGTACTTCTTAAACGCCGGGTAAGCCTGGGCGGGCAGCATCTCGCCATGGGTGTAGACATTCACACCGCTGCCTTCGGTCTGCTGGAGTAATTCGTCCAGGTCACGCAAATCATGGCCGCTGACCAGGATGCCCGGTCCTGGACGCACACCCAAATAGACCTGTGTGGGTTCGGGGTGACCATAGGTGTTGGTGTTGGCTTGATCCAGCAAGGCCATGGCGCGCAGACCCATTTCCCCGGTTTTGAGAACCAGGTCGGTCAGTTCCTCGACGGTCAGCTTGTCGTTGGTGGTGGCTTCCAGCATCTCTTGAATGAAGTGCAGCAGGTCTGAATCGGTTTCATCAAGCACGTAGGCGTGGTCAATATAGGCTGACATGCCTTTTAACCCGTAGGTGATCAGTTCGCGCAGCGAGCGGATGTCTTCATTCAAAGTCTCATCTGCCATCACGCCAACCTGGGTGGCTTTTTCCAGTAAAACTTCGATCTCGTAGGACTCCGGCTGCCAGCCAGCCCAATCGGGACCGTTGCCCGTGCAGGGATTGCCGTGCAGTTCCTCACAACGCGCCTGAGCTTCTGCACGCAGTGCCTCACGACGCTGAATGGCTTCACGGATGTAGTCAACAAACCGGTCGGGGTCGAAATTGGCATTGGTGATGGTGGCAAACAGAGCCTGGGCAACGAAGAGATTGGTGTCTTCGTGGATTACGCCCATGCCCCGGGCGCGGGTGCCCCAAAAGGCGATGCCTTTAAGCAAATAGATCAATAGATCCTGCAGGTTGGCTACATCGGCGGGCTTTCCGCACACGCCCCGCGAAGTACAGCCTGTATTGCGCATCGTTTCCTGGCACTGGAAACAGAACATTGCATCTTTCATAGTTGGTCGTCTCCTTGTATCAAATGTGTTTACGGCTTAATTCTAACATGGAGGACACAATTGAAAATATGACTTAAATCACATTAGGTGGATGGTGAATGGTGAATGGTGAATAGGAATTTGGAATTCAGGAATCAGGTAATTAGGAATCAGGTAGCAGGGATTAGGAAATAGGGGTCTTTGGTGCGGTTAGACCCCCGGGATTTGAATGCCATGCAGGTGAAGGTTTAATGTAAACCCCGGGGATATTGGTTGTGGTGAGACCCTCGGGATTTGAAAGCCAGGTAGGTAAAGAATAAACAAAAACCCCGGGGGTCTAGTTTGTGGTCAGACCCCTGGGGTTTGAATGCCAGGTAGGTGACGATTCAACATAAAACCCCGGGGGTCTTTGGTTGCGGTGAGATCCCCGTGGTTTGAATGCCAGGCAGGTGAAGATGCAACGCATACCTCCGGAGGTCTTGTTTGTGGTTAGACCCCCAGGGTTTGAATGCCAGGTAGGTGAAGATTCAACGTAAACCCCGGGGGTCTTTAGTTCAGTTAGACCCCCGGGGTTTGAATGCCAGATAGGCGAAGATCCAACGCAAACCCTTGGGGTCTTTGGTTGCGGTGAGACCCCCGGGGGATTAGATAACCAGCCGTTAAAAAACAGGCTTGCAAATTTCCATTGCAAGCCAGATCCTTCAGCGGGGAGGGGGGGATTCGAACCCCCGGTTGAGCTACAAACCCAACAACCACTTAGCAGGCGGCCCCAATCAACCACTCTGGCACCTCCCCAAGCTTCAATTGTTTATTTTACCCTCAAACTTCCAGGCGGAGGGAGAGGGATTCGAACCCACGGTGGGCGTAAACCCACACCTGTTTTCAAGACAGGCGCCTTAAACCACTCGGCCATCCCTCCAGGTTACAAATTCTAACACTAATAGCCGATTTCTACCAGCCGAAACTTAATCATACCTTTCACGACTGAAGATGCAATCACTTACCGGACTGTGTTGCAGTTAAAATCTCATCGGCTCTCACAACATTCTCACAAGCTGCATCAACAGAAACGTATTCAAAGGCAGGCGCAGGTTACTCGCTTTGTAGAGTATGAGTCGGCCAGGGCGTCAGGGTCGGACCTTGCTCTCGCACTGGCGAAGGGCTGGCTTCAATCACAGCCGGTGCCGTTTCAGCAGCAGGAGGCGTCCCTGGCTCCTGGGTGAAAAGTACACGGGTTACAACCGACGTTGGCGACGCCTGCAAATCAAAACGCGCGGTTTGCCAGCGCAGACCAAAATAAACCGCCAGGGCCAGCAAACTTATCAGAACCAGCCCGACCACACAGCCTCGCAGGATTAGACCCTTGCGAGCGCGATTCACCGGTTGATCCCGCTCTCCAGGAACCCTGAGCAGGACAACAGTCGTGTTATCATGCCCGCCGCGCGCATTTGCCAGGTCAATCAGCGCAGCAGGTGTGCGTTCCAACGGAGTCGACTTGACCAGGCGCTGAATCTCATGATCAGAGACGAGATCCGTCAGACCGTCACTGCATAACAGCAGAGTATCTCCCGCTTCGAGCGGCAAGCCCTGGTTCTCGATCGCCTGCGCGTCGCTTTCACCGTCAAAAAACCACAAGCGGAAATCAGGCTGCGGGTCCCTGGCGGAGCCCAAATAACGGCGGATGACATGCGCGTTTGGGTGCTCCTCGCCGTGTGCATCGCTGATGATCCCAGCATCATAGGCTTCTTGCAACCAGGTGTGATCCGTCGTAAGCTGCAAGATGTGCTCCCCGCGCAGCAGGTAAATTCGTGAATCGCCCAGGTTCGAGGTATATAGTCTGTCGGCGATCACCCAGGCACAGACACAGGTCGTGCCCATGCCCCTATGCCCCTGCACTGAAAGAGAAGCCTCAAAGATGGCATGATTGGCGCGTTGGATGGCATTTTCCAGGGTTTCTAGCGGCTGAAGCCCATCACTGGCTGTGATGACCTCGGTAACGGTTGTCACACCCAGTTGTGCGGCGATCTCACCGGCGCGATGTCCACCGATCCCATCGCACAGAACGGCTAACAATGCCGGGACCTTTCCCCCGGCGCCGGTCATAAATGCTGATACGCCGTAACGGTCTTCATTATTTTTGCCAACCAGGCCAGGGTGACTGGCAGCAGCAATATCCAGGTGGGCTTGATTAAGATTGGTCATCATTCCAGTTTGTATTTTTCAATCGTGGCACCGGGTGGTGATTCCATATCCATGATTGTAAACCGAAATCCCGCCGAGCCAATGTGAATCAGGTCGCCAGGATGCAATTCGACCGGCTGATTGCCAATCGGGTTGTAGTTTATCCAGGTTCCGCACCTGGATCCGCAATCCATCAGCCAGAAGGTGCCCTGTTCAACCTGCAAGCGTGCGTGCAATCCATCAATAGTATCCCCGCTAAGGAGCAGGCTGGCGCGCTCCGGGTCGCTGCCGATGACCGTGCGCGCCTGCATAATCTGAATGGCAGCCTGTTTCCAGCCTGAAATTCCGCTCTCCAGGGGCAGCAAGGTGGCGAAGGGACCGCCCTGATCTCCTGTCTCAGGTGATTTCTCAGCAGTAGATATCGACCTGGATGAAAACAGCTTATTAAATAAGCGCTGCACAAACGCCGAGCGGAAAAAATTGAGCACTCCCCAAACAACTAAAATCAAGGCTGCCCCAGCCAATACCACCCAAACAAGGATCAGACCAATGCGTTGAACCGGCTGCGGGGGTTCAGTTTCGGGCAAGCTCAGCTCAACCCGGATCGGGGTCAGGATTGTCTCACCAGAAAGTCCAAGGGTATCTTCCACCCCCACCTGGATGACGTATTCGCCAGTTTTCTCCACAGCGGATAGATCCCAGGTCAGAAGCTCAAACGGCGCTTCAGTGCGCTCATCCACCATCTGCCCATCCACGAACAAACGGCTGAAACTCAAATCACGCGGATAACCATCAGGGAACTCCAGCATGAATTCAATCGCCACACTCCTGGGAAGGAGAGATTCAAGATTCTCATCCCAATTTTGGGGTGCCGAGCGGGTGATCGTCGCCGGCGGGCTGATTAAAATCGGCTTGGGCGCGTGGACATTGAGATAAAATTCGCTGCTCTCGCCGTGTAGAGCGCCGTCCGCGGTTTCAACACGGATGGCATAAGTGCCCTCCTGGCGAATGCCGGACACAAAGGACAGGTCATAATAAACGCCAATATCCTCAAAATAACGTTCCGGGTCGGGAGGGGCGCCGACGCCGGTGAAATGAAAAAACTCACCGCCGGTGGCGTTTGCCAGGTTAATCAACGCCCTGCCCTGGTCATTGTTGAGAAAGAATTCTTCGCCCAGCATCCACACATACACCTGGATTTCAGCCGTGCGGGCTGTTTCAGCCAGGGTCAATAAGGGAGTGATTTCCTCGGGTGTCGGCGGGGGCGTGATATACAGCAGGGCTTTATCCACCCCAAAGGGCACAACCCGTTCTTCAGACAGCCGCAATGCCAATTCAAGGCTGACCAGGTCGGGCGTCATACTACGGAAATTGGGTTGATAATTCTGCAGCGTTTCTACCCATGCCTGGCGGTCATGGCTGTTGCTAATCAGCGGACCTTCCTGCACCACCAGTGAAAGGGTGTCTTCTGAGCTTAAGCGACGCCCCAGGGCCCAGTCAGAAAACGCCAACTGAATGCGGTGATAGGGTGATTCGCCGTTGACATCACGTACATCCAGGCGCCGATCGCCGTTGATCGCCAGGGTGAAGTGCACACCGCCGCGTCGCTTTTCCAAGCTGATGACTTCAACACGCCTTCCATCTTCCAGTACGGTCAGGGCTTCCCTTTGCAACGGCGTCACCGCCGCTCGGGGGAAGAATTTGGGTTTAATTTGTGTAGAAAGAAGGGGAAAGTCGGAGGTATCTGGCGGAAGGACGATCAATGTATCCCCTACCTGTGCTTGCACACGCATCGGTAAAGAAAAACCAACCCGGAACATCAGGTTGGTTACTAAGAATAAAATACAGATTAGAAAGGGTGATCTGTCAGTGAAACGTGAGTTTTTCCGATCAGGGCGTCCTTTAGGGTCACTTCCAACCTGAAAAGGCTGATGTGTTGAGAATGGTGCAAGATCCTGAAACATTTTCGTCTTCATCACTAAATGAAATGGAAGCGGTCGCGCCTGAGTTTAAACTGAAGTTTGCCCATCCAATGGTTGCATGACCGTCAGGTCCTCCGGAAAATTCACCGGTTGAAACTCGCTCTCCCAAATTATCGACACTGCAATCATCCCATAGAAAATTCACATATGACCAGGTATAACTTGCCCCTGAATATTCAGCCCCGCCCAAAGCCCCAACGTTCCAAAATTCAAGGGAGAATGGAATCGTAAATGAGCATACGCGAGTTGATCCATCGTCATAGACATTTGTAAATGTGATTACATAATCACCGGTGCAGGTGACCTTCTGGGGTTCAACACCATGGATCAAATTTTCATCTTCGATCAATCCCATATCGATGAGCGCCTGGTGATAGGCTTTTTCAGCCTGTTCGGGGCTTATTTCCCTGTTAATATACCATGTCCGCGCCAATTGTGCGATTTGTTGACCATAAATCTGGGTGCCCGGTCGATCAATGTCCTCATCAAAGGAGTGGAAGATAATCTCTGTTCTGCCCGTATCCCGCATAATTTTCTCAGTCATCAGAAACAAACGATTCATCAGCGTTTCAAGGTCCTCTTGCCCGGCATACATCGGATTCACGCTATCCCGAATCAGGAGCTGTTGATTTGCAAACAACTCGATCAGCTTTTCCTGTTTATCCTTAATTTCATCAATCTTTTCCTGGTTCGAAAGGCGTTCATCAAATTGTGCTTTTAATGCTTCCATACCATTACGTGCAATCGCATTTCTTTCGTCTTCGCTCAATTGGTCAGGGTCGATCCCACGACGGTTACAGTAGGAGGACACATAATCCGATTGCACTTTCGCAAAAACACCGCGCATTTGCGGAGACAATTGGTCCCAATCCTGTGCATCTACTGAATAGCCAAACCATTCACCTTCTGCACCATTCTTATAGACCTGGAAGGCTTTTTCAAGCTCAGGATTGAACCAGACGTTAGTGATGACTTCATTGGACAATTCAACAACCCGGTTTGCAAATTTTTTTAAATCGGAGATCAGTATTGCATTGTTGGTCAGGTCATTTGCAAAGCTTTTTACTTGGTCGCTGGTGATTTCTTTTAGCAGGTTATCGTCCGATGCGACATATTTTCCAAGAACTTTCAAAGTTTCTTCCAGTGTGGATTGCGTTAATTCTTCAGAATCATGATCATATATGGCAACAGCGATACTGCCAAAGGGCATTTGTTCCACAACGCCCTTTGTGATGATCTCCAGCACCCGGTTATCTTTTATTCCCGCACCTTGCTCCAGGATTGTTTTTACCATTGCTTCCACCTCTTCCTGTGATTTTCCCAGTGTAGTCTCTTTCACAAAGGTTTCGGTGGCTTTTTGCTCCAGGTATTTTTCTATCCGCTTGGCTTCTTCTGCTGAAAATGGGGCATGCTGGCTGAAATGGAAGGTGGTGAAGGTCAAGACACCCTGATCCAGGTCGACCGAATCCGGTTTAAAAAAGTACCAGCCATGCTGTTCATTGTAATAGCCAACAAAAACTTCGCCGGGTTCCTTGATCCCGGCAGCATCAAATTTCATCCTCACCTGCATGGGTTGGTCAGAACGGGTTTGCGCGCTTTCAAGCTCCACATTCAGGGTTGCTCCAAGCCCTACCCAGCCTTCTTCCGGTAAAGCCGGTAGCGTGTCCGAATAGCTTATAGACGCTGAAGCATCTGTCATAAAGGCGCCTGCTGGAATTTGAACCCGGGCAGGCTCACCTTCCAGCCCACCCAGAGTCGTGTCCTGTTCAACAGCAATTGGAATGGGGGCCTTCGAGGGGACATCCGGGGTCGTTCCTTGTGAATCACCATCGATTAATTTTTTAACGCGCTTATAGGGAGCCTGCAGGAAAGCGTGAGGATAGACGCGACAAGGAAACACAATAAAAGGTTTTGCCGATTTCTTTTCATTTTTCACTCTCTTTGGGTGTGTGTTATTGTTTCTATTTCGATTATAAAGACTCCTTATCTAAATGTCAAATTAATTCTTGATAAAGCTGACATCAGTTCCTTTTGTTCAATAATGCTATGATATGGAAAAAACCAACATGCAATACAAGGTTGGTTTCTAAGGATAAAACACGCATTAGAGAAAGCAATCTGCCAGAGAAATCCTTGCTTCTCTGGCAGGAGAGCCTTTTAAGATTTTTGGTAACGATAACTATTCGGGTTTTGTGTTCGGCAAGGAATGCCTGGCGCTAATCCTCAACCGGTGTTTCATTTAGCAATGTTGGCTTGAGGTCCTCATTCACAGGCAAGCGGCGATATGCCAGCGTCCAGGCGGACAGAAGATAAGCGCGTAATACACCACCCAGGAAAATTAAAATCGGCAAAATGCCCAGCGCTAACAAGACGCTGAGGACCAATCCCGTGATCAGAGTTCCTGAACCGGCGGAGGCAACAATTGCCAGGTTGATCGCAAAAGGCAATGGAACAATCAGAAGTGGCAGGGTGATCAACACCCCGACAATCGCACCGCCAATACCGAGAATCAGGAAGATGATCAGCACACGCAGAAGGTTGCCGGTGATCATCCGCCATGCTCGGGTAATAGCCGGGAAGATTCCTGAGCCCTCTTCAACAATGGCAATGATGGTCAAGAACAGCATTGTTTGAATAAACCAGCCAACCGGGATTAGCAAAAATAAACCCACACAGCAGGTGCAAAACATCAATATCAGGATGGGAGCCATCAGGAAGAGTGTGACGATCAAAGAGGCGAGTGTATAGCCTAATTTCAACAAAACCACTTTCCAGTAGTGCGGTTTTAATGCTGAAAAAATCTTGCGCAATGAAAGCGGCGGTGCGTCCTCGTCAGCCTGATCCGCCATGCTGGCGCCGGCAATCACGCCGGTTTCACCAAGGGTGCCCAACAGGAAAAGGACCACCGACAGAATCAACACCACCACAAACAACCCGATGGCAAGTAATATCCACACCCAAACATCAATGCCAGCGATAAATTGGGCGAAATCGGTTAATGCTTTTTGGGTTGAAGAACACAGAAAATTTAGCGAGTCGGGTTTGATGGTGGTGTTGGTTCCACTACTGCCTGCGCTGCTCCATCCTCCGCTGCTGCCGCCCACGCCAGACGCACTGCAACCCGCCAGAATGCCAAACAACCATAAGATCTTATTTTTCCAGATGATTTTCCAGGCTTTTGAGAGTATTTCTCCATAATTCATGATTGCGCTCCTTGTTTGATGAGGATCGGTCGTAAAAGCAATGTATCCTCACCCCTGATTATAAATGAAAAATGGGAATAATCGGCTGAATATCAATTCAACAACAAATTCTACTCAGAAGTCCGCGCGGCGAATCGGGTTGTTCTAATTAATCAAGACGATGATTTTTACCATTCGAGCTGGCAATGTTATTGTTTTATATCTTTTTATTTTTAAGTTTTAAGATCAGATGACGAAAACCGGTGATAAAAAACGTTATCAATCCGCCAAATATAAAAAGGAAGCCCATCGGCAGCAAGAAAAAATTCTCATGCAGGATTCCGGCTTCATCAATATATTCTACCGAAGCGCCCTTTATCAGGATCAGGATAAAGCCAAACAATAGCAACGCTGCCCCAACGGCGATGCTGATCAAATTCAACCTGGCGCGCCGTGTCTCACTTCCATCTCTGATGAGTTTTTCTTTGATATTGCTCATATTTTCACCTCCAAGAATAAGTTGATCAAGTGAGAGATGAAAAACGTTAGAAATGGTGATCAACATTTCAATATCTGGAAGATTGCGATTGCCCTCCCAGTTAGAAACAGCCTGCCGGGTCACATTGAGCTTGCTGGCCATTTGTTCCTGGGTTAAATTGTTTTCAAGCCGAATAGACATGATTTGCTCTCCAAAATCCATTGTGTTCATCTCCTTTGACCAGCTTTATCTTACATAGGAAAGTGATTAATACAAGAAAGCATCGCTTGCGCAATCGATTTTAATGACAGCGCTTGTTTCTCATTAATTCCAAGTCATTTTACCTGACGAATTAAAGTAAGAAATTAATTATTTGAATCAATCCTCAGAAAAAAGTCTGTGAACGATAGCTTTTTCTTTAAATCCTCCAATTTATGAGAGGTGAAGCCGATTATTCAGTAATGCAAACCCTTAACGTTACGGAAAGAGGTAGCAGCTAATATCCGGGCAATATTCAATGTGCCAGATAAAATGACTGCAGAGCAGTATCTCAAGGTGATCATTGAAAAGTATGCTCGTTCTGCAACACGACTGTCTGCCTGGATGGAGGAAAACCTGGCTGAAGGTTTTACCGTCTTTGATTTTCCACTTGAACATCGAAGATCGATCAGAATCACGAACAACCTGGAAAGGATAAATAGAGAAAATCATAGAAGAACCAGAGTCGTAGGTGTATTTCCAAACGAAGCTTCTTGTTTGAGACTAATCTCAGCTCGATTGATGGAGATTAGCGAGGATTGGCAAATCGGCAAACGTTATTGCGCTGCCAGGTCATTCGATTATTAAAGTGCAATGGATATTTCTGGCTCGAATTTACAGAAAAAAGGTTGCATAATCGAGCTTTCTCGTCCTTGCAACAATAAAGCAAAAATTGTTGCAAAATATTATTAATATCCTAATCAATTTTTGTGTAGCTTATGATTTGAATGGACAGACAGGGTATAAGATATCGCCTGTTGCCGATCAGCTGTTCTATGTTCAAATCGTTGGAAAAATTATTGTCCTTTATGAAGTAGAAGATCTTCTTCCTTAAGATTGGCAGCATGCTCACGTGTTTATTATAAATACCGAACGGTATTTCTAGCTCGAATTTATAGTAAGGAAGTTGAAAAATCTAATTATATTCTAATTAATTCCTTCAATCCAAATACAATCCATATAATGTCTGTGAAGAATCAAATTATGATTAAGTGCTTTCTAAATAAAAGTATTAAATTCCTAAATATGCTTTTCGTATGCTTTCATTTATTAACAAATCTTTCGACAAGCCGGTCATTACAATTTTACCATGCTCGATTACGTAAGCACGATCAGAAATTTCTAAACCGATTTGCACATCCTGTTCAACCAAAACTATTGATATACCACGTCTTCGTAGCACAGCAACAATTTCTATTAATTCATCAACTATTTTAGGGGCCAAACCTAAAGAAAGCTCATCTATAAGCAAAATTTTCGGGGATGACATTATTCCTCTACCAATTGCGCACATTTGTTGTTCGCCGCCACTTAATTTTCCTGCCAATTGATTACGTCTTTCTTTTAATCGTGGAAATATTTCAAAAACATATTCTAAATCTTTTTTTATATCTTCTTTATTTTTTCGCAAATAAGCACCCATCAATAAATTATCCATAACAGTCATGCCTGGAAACAATCGACGACCCTCAGGAACATGTGCTATACCCAACCCGACGATTTTATCGGCAGGAGCATAAATTATTGACTTACCATCGAGAACAATATCGCCACTCCGATTTAATATTAATCCAGATATTGTTTTCAATAAAGTAGACTTTCCAGCCCCATTTGCCCCCACTAATGAAAGAATTTCGTTTTGAAAAAGATCTAGTGATATTTCAAACAAGGCTTGAGCAGAACCATAATAAGAGTTCAAATTACGCACACTGAGAATGTTCATAATTATTACTGCTCCTTATTGTTCTTTGCAAATCGAGAGCCAAGGTATGCAGAAATAACTTTAGGATCATGAGATACGTCTTCTGGAGCACCGCATGCAATCATACGACCATAATCCATAACGATTATCCGTTTAGATATCCCCATAATTACTTTCATAATGTGTTCGATCATAATTATTGTGACGCCTTCATTACAAATTTTTTTCACTAGATCCATCATACCAATTACTTCCTGATGATTTAATCCTGCCATCACTTCATCAAGAAGAAGAAGCTGTGGATTCATAGCTAACGCTCGACCGATTTCAAGCCTTTTTTGTCCAGAAAGGGTCAAGTCTTTGGCAAGCTGATTATTACTTTTTGTTAATCCAACAATCTGAAGTATATTTTCCGTATGCTCGTATGCCTTCCTTGCCTGTCGAGTCGACATGCATGAAAATATATCATTTCCAATACTTTTTATTGATTTCCCAAACAAAGCAGCTGTCATGATATTATCTTCAACGGTTAAATTTCGTAAAGGTTTGACAATTTGAAAAGTTCGAGCAATTCCTTTTCTTGCTCTTTGAAATGTGGGGTGATTATTTATTTTTTTTCCTTGATAAATTATTTCACCAGAGGTTATAGGAATAGTACCACTAATTAGGTTAATTAATGTTGTTTTTCCGGATCCATTAGGCCCAATTATCCCCAACAATTCACCTTTCTTTACAGAGAAACTTACATCGTTAACAGCAGTAAGTCCACCAAAATTCTTGGTTAAATTAATTACTTGTAATACCATGATATTTATCCATCGTTAAATTCGATATTTTTTTAAATTCTCTTGAATAGTCTTGCCAAAATTTTTAAATGACAATTTTTCTTTTCGATGTAAAAAAAGATCCATTACTCCCTGAGGAAGAAAAATTACAGTTAAGATTAATACCATGCCAAGGAAACCCGTATGGTACTCAATAAAATTACTCCATAATAATTCTGAAACCAAAGAGATCGCAACTCCACCGATAATTGGACCAAGTACAGTACCTGCTCCACCGACCATGGCCATTATAATAACTAAAACTGACATTTTGCTATCAAATGCGGAAATTGGATCAATATAAGTTAACCAATAAGCGTACATACCTCCAATTACAGAGGAAAGAAAACTACTTATAGTAAATCCAATTGATTTATAAGCTGTTGTATTAATTCCCAGAGCTTTTGCTGCATCTTCATCTTCTTTAATTGCATGAAGGCCATAACCCAAGCTTGATTTTGACATTCTTATACAAATTAATGTAACAATAATTGTAAGAACCAGCATATTATAATAAAAATATCTATTCATTGTAAGAATTGACATACCAGAGATCGGTAAAGCTAAACCAGTTCCCCCGCCTGTGATATCATTCAAATTATTGGAAATTTCTCTAAAAACGAAAGCCAAAGCATAAGTCGCAATTGAATAGTAACCGGATTTTAATCGTAAAATTGGGGGCCCTAAGAATAAAGATACTATTGTTGAGATTGTACCAGCAATTAAAATTGACAAATAAATACTAAACCCTAAATTCATAAAAACGCCAGTTGCATAAGCACCAATTCCAATAAATCCAACCAAACCTAAGTTTATATATCCCGCAAAGCCTCCAAGAATATTCCATATTTGACTTAATGCAACATACATAATAATTGAAGTTGCCAATCTAACAAGATAACCTTTAAAAATGAAAGGATAAACAACTAAAAATAGAATACTTACAAAAGAAAATGTTAATGTTATTATGCGGCGCTTATCTTTTAATAATATTAAATTCAATTTTATCATCCTTTCAAATTAATAATATTCTTTCCCAAATAACCCTCGTGGGCGGATTATTAAAAATATGATCAATAAGGCGAAAGGTATTGCATCTTTTAAGCCAGCACCTAAATAAATGGACCCAATTGTTTCAAGGAGGCCCATAATAAGGCCACCAACCAGTGGTCCGACCATGCTTCCTGTCCCGCCTAAAATACAAATTGCGAATGCTTTACCTGCATATAGAACACCTAAGTTAGGTGAAATTGGTCCAAGCATTGATAACAAAGAACCGGCTGCTCCTGCTAGTGCTGCCCCAATTCCAAAAGTAAAAGCATATGTGTTTGGTATATTAACTCCCACTAATCTCGCAGCATCAAGGTCCATTCTGGCTGCCGTTATTGCTTTACCAAATTTTGTTTTCTCCATTACTAAATATAAAAACCCTGTGACGATGAAAGAAATAAAAAAGGCAATCAGTCTCGTTACTGGAACTGCAGTTCTAAAAAAAGAAATACTTGCACCTGCATTTGAAACAAGTACTGTACGAATTTTTCCAGTCCAAATAAGTAACGCGATATTTACTATGACCATATCAAGCCCAAATGTAAAAATTAATGTCATGTACGTTGGAGCTCTGACAATAAGATTTAACAAGTACTTTTGAATTACATACCCAATCACAAATAGTAATAACATTGAAATTGGGATCGTTAACAGAGGATCTATTCTATAGTTTGCTGTAATCCAATAAGTTAAATATGCTCCTAGCATTATTAGTGCGCCATGGCTAAAATTAATAATTTTCATTACACCATTTACAAGTGAAAAACCAGAAGCAACTAAAGCATATATTCCACCTAAAAGTAGACCGCTTATTATAGCCTGTAATGACATGATTGCCTTTTCTTTTACTCGAAACGCTAAACAAATTATTAATTTAGATTCTTAGCGTTCATCCCAAGGGGGTATTGGATAAACAAACTCGGACTGCTTTATATCCTCTGGAAGGAGAACTAAATGTTTGCCATCCAAGATCTGCATAACTGGGGGAATATAACTATCAACTATTCCAATTTCTGAAAACTTAATAGGTGCAAAGAAAGTTTCAAAAGTCTCAGTAGCCAAAGCTTCACGGACTTTAATTGGATCCAGTGAATTAGCTTTCTCGATAGCTTGGGCAAGAACCACAGCTGATACTGCAGCACCCGCATGGGGGTAATCAGGTTTAAACCCATATTTTTTCTCAAAAAGATCAACAAAGTTCTTTGATGTTTTAAATACATCAGTACCTTCGTAAGTGACGACTTCATGCCACCAACAAGCAGTTGTAACATACTCACTTGATTCCCCCAAACCTTCTACAAACTCTCGAAATGCAGCTCCTGCAACCATAGATTGCATTTTCGTGGAAATTCCGAGTTCTTTAACCTGTCTAAAAAACTGTAACCCATCTTCTGCATACCCTGTCATAAATAGCCAATCAGGGCTTGTTTTTGCAACATCTATTAACATTGCAGAAAAATCAGTTGTCCCGATTGCATATTGATCAAAATAGTTAACTTCGATTCCCCGTTTCTCACAAGATGTGATTAGTTCATTTGCAATTGAAAGAGGAAATAAGTCGTTACGGCTAACAATCGCTATGCTCTTGACGCCTTTTGAAAGAGCAAGGTCTGTTAATGGTTCCGCCAATGTTGCGTTTTCTGTAAATATTCCAAAAATGAACTTATATCCATCAGTAAACACTTCAATTGAACTGGCAGAAGGCGCGACCATTGGTATTTGATATTTTTCTGTTACTGCGCTTACCGCTTTTGCGGCTCCAGAGCCCATCGGCCCAAGGAGAAAATCAACCTTATCTTCAGTAATCAATTTTTCAGCAAGTTTAACGGCTGTAGCAGTATCAGATTGGTAATCATAATATACAATTTCAACCAGATACTTTTCACCGTTTACCGTAATTCCGCCAGCTTTGTTTGTTTCCTCCGCCCATAAATCGTAACCTTTTTGGTGTTTATCCCCTTCCATAGCAAGATTGCCTGTAAAGGGTTGTGCGGCCCCGAATCTGATAACTTTTGGTTTTTCTTCAGCCTTTTGACAACCCCCAAAAGACACACTAAGAAGAATTATCAGCAAAAAGTATAAAATTGTTTTCTTGATTCTCATTTCTAACTCCTATTTTCTGATATTGTATTTTACAAATAAACATTAAAAATTATATGAACCCTTTATATTTCATTGACCTCCTTTCGTTTTTGTAGATTAATACAAGCTATCCCTTCAATCTCTACAACATAATCATAAGCCAAGCCTGCGACTTCAAACGCTGATCGGGCAGGGAAATCCTTTTTAAAATATTCTTGATAAATTCTATTAAAAAATTCAAAATATCGAATATTTGTTAAATAGCAAGTAGTTTTTACAAAATCATCTGGACTTGCACCTACTTTTTCACCAATAGCAAGCAGGTTCTCCATCATTTGTCGGGTTTGACCTTCAAATGTTTTTGGCACATTACCTGTTTTAGGATCATATCCAACTTGACCAGAAATAAATACCATTTCTTCAGCTCTAACACCTTGACAAAAGGGCATATCAAATAAGGGTGCCTTCTCGGTTCTGATTCTTTCTACATCATCCCCAACATATGCAATACCTTCAATTTCTATATCATACGGGCCTGCAAGTCCAGTGACCCCGAAGCAAGATCGGGCAGGTGGGTTGTTATCTTTTTGAAAATATTCACTATACACTTCATTAAATAAATCAAAACGAGACATGTCCTTCAAAAAAACCGCGCATTTTATGATATTTTCTTTGGTACCTCCACCAGCTTCAACAACTGCAATTAAATTTTCAATTGCTTGTCTAATTTGATCACGAAAATCTTCAACCGGCCAACTATCTGAGGGCTTCGCTGGAACTTGCCCAGAGGGATAAATGAAATTGCCGACTTTTATACCTTGAACCAAAGGAACAGAAAAACGCGGTGCATCTTCTGTAAAAATTATTTCTTTTTTTTGTGTATTCCAAGAATCCGATGTGAACCCGAACGCTTCAACTTCCAATTCATATGGGCCAGCAAGAGAAGGAATCTCAAATGCAGATCGACTTGGAAAATTTTTATTAAAGTATTCAGCATAAATACGATTAAAAATACTGAAGTAGTTTAAATCTTTCAAAAAAACAGTGCATTTGATAAAGTCTTGAGGACTCATACCTCCTTCATCTGAAACATATAGCAAATTTTCCATCACTTTGCGGGTTTGTTCCTCAAAGCCACCAACAACTTCAAGCGTATCAGGGCTAGCTCCAACCATACCTGAAGGAAAAACGCGGTTTCCAAATTTTGTCCCTTGTGAAAGCGGAACCTTGAATATTGGGGCTTTACTTGTCCTTAATATTTCTTTCATTTTCGAATTTCTCCTATTCTTTAAAATTTGTTAACTAAATTATCTGGTAAACATTCCCTTAAAAATTATTCCAAAAACAAAATCGGTTCACTTTTTCAGAATAAGGGTCGAGGAAATTATTCATGTTCATAAACTAAAATAAAAGAATGGATAAACTGAGCTCTCTCATGTACAAAATGTGATTTAAATATTGTTATATGTCTCATAAATTAACAGGATATGTCCAAACATGCTAGCATTCGGCAAAAGCTAATGAACGAAAATTAAACGCAATCGTCTTTACAAACATTTTTCAGGCATTCTAAAAATGAAGAGAAGGTTCGACACGGATAACATTGAAAAACATTTTTTTTCAAAAAAAATTAATGTTGCAATTTTTTTTTATTTCATGTATAATAACATTAAGTCAACAGTTTGTCAAATGCAAATTTACATTTTTATGACAGTTTTAGAAAAGAAAATTTAGAATAGGTATGATTACGCAAGAGTTTGAAAATCGAATAAAGAGTAAACGACTAACTCAGGTAGAACAGGTTGTTGCCGAGTATATCCTTCACAATTTTCATACAGTAGGTTTTATGACGACCACGGATATCGCAAATGAATTGAATATTAGTGATGCTTCCGTTTTTAGAACGGCACGTTCGCTCGGCTACAACGGGTTTGAAGAGTTAAAGACGGAAATAAAAAATTTGGTTTCAAAACAACTTCAGGCCGCAAATAGCCTTCGTGAATACAGTCAACTTGCGCCGATTGAGCGTTTCCAATCAAACTGGGATTCTTTATTTGAGAATGACGCAATAGAAAAATTAACAAACAACGCTATTGCATCCATCTACGATGTGATTGATCGAAATAGCAAGAATAACATAAATTCTTGCTTAGACATTTTATTAAATAGTAGAAATAAATACGTCTGTGGGTTCAGATCGACAGCTTTTGTAGCAAACTTTCTTGCATTTGAGCTTCTGTTTTTATTAAATAATGTTATTTTAAATACACATGCTGATGGAAAAGCAATTGAGCGTTTGGCAGATATCACATCAGAAGATTGTGTAATATTATTGGTTTACCCCAGATACAGCAATATTAATTATATCGTAAAGCAAATCGCCCTTGATGTTGGAGCAAAAATAATCTTAGTGATTGACAAAATATCCCATGAATTAGTAAAAGATGTGGATTTTGTTTTTGCTTGCAACCCAAGAAGCATCAGTTATTACAATACTATTATCCCAATGGTTTTTATATGTGAAATAATAATTAGCGAACTTTCTAAAGTTATACCTGATGCTTTTCGGAAGCGCTCAGAATTTATCTGTAAATACATGGATGCTGTCGGATTATATTAAAGAATATCAGAAATATGGTGGTTTGTTGTATCACATTAATTAAAAGAAAAGGCTGTTTTGATCACCAAAATAAATAAAGAAAATAATTCGTTTGTTCTTGCAATAACCCTAATTGGAGCCATGTTTGGTTTTTCCGCTTTCCACCTTTCAAGTTCTTATGCGTTGAAAAAGGTATCCATAATTGAGTTGTTATTCTTCCGACAATTAATAGCTTTTTTTACTTTATTTATTTATTTAAAGATAACAAAAAATAATATGGTTGAGATGGAAAATATTGGAAAGAAAGACAAAATTAAAATCATGATAATTGGTTTTGTAGGGTATTTTCTTACATCATTGTTTTTATTGATTGGGAACAGTTTAACCCAGTCGCTTTATTCGGCATTTGTAAATTCTTTATTCCCAATTTTTATTGCTATTGCTTCTTCTATATATTTAAAGGAATTACTGAGTTTTTCACAAATGTTGGCAATTTCCCTTGGCTTTTTAGGTACATACATCATTGCAGGGACATCTTTTTCAAAAGATCATCTGCTTGGAATTATTTTTGCATTGGTCGGAGGTATTTCTTGGGGAATAGGTTCTGTTATTAGCAAAAAAATTATGGGAAAAATCACCCCAATTGTAATAACGACTTACGGCTTACTAACATCAAGTATAATATCGTTTCCGTTTCTTGTAATCTATTGGTTAACCACAAAAAATATTTCAGCCCTAACTTTTGATGGATTTTTTCTGACGTTATTGGTGGGAACAGTGGGAACTGCTTTCCCTTATTTTCTGTGGAGTAAAGCTTTATCAATGGCAGACCCAGGAACATGTTCGCTTGCTTATCCAATTATGCCAATTATCACTACATTGTTTTTTGTTTTTGTTGAAAAACAGAAAACAAGTCTTTCATTTTTTCTTGGTGGTTTAATAATTATTTCCGGAATAATTATTCACGGAATTGTAACGCGTAATATCCACAAAAAAAAAGAAAAATAAGTAGGTGCTTATGTGAAAATATATCTGATTTGCTCTCTTTTTACTAATAATATTGTAGTTTAGCGTTGTTTCAATAATTTGTCAATTAAAATCAAACAATTAAATTACGAGAAAGGATTTAAAAAATGAAGTTTTCTGAAATGCTTTCAATACCTGATTACGAATTAAAAGAACCCTTTTATATAGAGGATATAAAGTGGACATCGAAACATAATTGGGATCTCGAAGATAAGTCAAAACGTCGCGATTACATTGAAATCCATGATGTAACTTTGCGGGATGGAGATCAGACCCCTGGTTCAGTCTTTCTTGAAGATGAACGTGTTCGTATTGCGGATGCTCTCGCTGAATTAAAGATCCCGAGGATCGAAGCTGGAATGCCCGTGGTTAGTAAAGTTGTAGAAAATGCTATGCGAAGGATGGTCGCAAAGAAGTATCACCACACAAAAATTTTTGGATTCGCAAGAGCTCTGGAAAAAGACGTAGAATTGTGCCAAGATATTGGTTGTGATGGGGTTATTGTTGAATACTGTGTAAATCCGTTCACAAATAAGTACGCATATCAAAATACACCAAAAAGCATTATGGATAAGCTCGTTTCTGCAATTAGCAAGGCGCACGAATATGGAATGTACACTGTATTTATGGGTTGGGATTGGTTCAGAACACCAATTGAGTTTACCAAACCGTTAATGGAAGAACTTGTTCAAAATGTATCTTTGGATGGACTTGCAATGGTTGACACTTTTGGAAGCGCAACTCCTGACGCAGTAGAAGAGATGTTCCGTTTATTTAAAGAAGGGTTCCCAGAATTGAGGCTTGAATTTCACGGCCATAATGACATTAGTTGTGGCGTTGCCAACTGCCTAGCAGCAGTTTGGGGAGGCGCAGAAGTCGTTCATACAGCAATGAATGGTTTGGGTGATCGGTGTGGAAATGTACCTACTGAGGAATTAGCTGTTCTCCTTGAAATGCACAAAGGAATTAACACTGGCCTTGACCTTAAACAAATTGCCCCTACTTGTGAACTTGTTTCTCAGATTTCAAATGTCCCGTTTCACGACAATAAACCTGTAATGGGAGATCGCCCATACAAAGTTGAGGCTGGCATACTCATGGATATTGCGTGGAAATTAAATCAAAACGAGGATAAAAAGGTTACAAATTTTATGATATCTGTTGACCCCAAAGTTGTTGGGCGTGAAGATGAAGTTAATTATGTTCTAGGTAAAAATAGTGGGAAAAAATCAGTCCAACTATTTCTTGAAAAATACAATTTAGAGGCAACAGATGAGCAAATTGATAAAATTTTGCAGCTAATTATTGAGGAAGCTATGGTCAGAAAAGGTCTTGTCTCTGAAAGTGTTTTCTTAAAATTAGTCGACAAAGTAATTAACGTTTAACTAAATTGATATTAAGTGAACTTTGCTTTTTTTCAACAATAGTAGTGGTTTGACACCTAGAATAAATAGAAGACAGCCCTTTTTTTGTATAGCAAATTATATGAAGGGCTGTCCAAATTAATATTATTTATATACGCAAGTAATTTGTTAAATAACATGTTTTTGTTAAGTTGAAAATTTGAGAAATATCCTCATAAAGTCAAGTTCTAATAATTTTTCAAGTGCTTTGCAACATACGTTAATTTAATGGAGGTTATCTTATGAATTTACATGAATTTGGTTTAATTGGACCACAATCTTTTATATCACAATCACCAACCGACGCGATTAGAATTGCCCAGAAATTGGGTTACCCAGTAGCACTAAAAATAAAATCACTCGATATTTTACACAAAACCGATATTGGAGGGGTCAGGCTTGGGTTAATGACTTCCAAAGAGGTTGAATCGGCGTATTTAGAGATTATTGAAAATGTTAAGACTCATTTTCCTAATGCAAGTATTGAAGGCATTGAAGTTCAGGAAATGATCAAAGATGGTATTGAAGTGATTATTGGTCTCTTCAATGATCCAAATTTTGGGATGACAATCATGTTTGGCTTGGGAGGAGTGTTCACAGAATTATTAAAAGATGTGAGTTTTCGTGTGCTACCAATAAATAGCCGGGATGCAAAAACGATGTTAACAGAAATTAAAGGCAATAGAATACTTAATGGTTATCGGAATATGCGTCCCGTGTCAGAGGAAATGCTAATTGATTTATTGCTGACAATAAGCGATAAAGGATATTTCTATAAGGATGAACTCGAAGCTGTTGACCTTAATCCCATTATGGTTTGGGAAAATCAATACAGGGTAATTGATGCAAAATTTATACCGAAAACAAATAAGGTTAACGAATTGTTTTCTCAACCCCCCAACACATTACACTTGGAAAAGTTTTTTAATCCCAGGTCTATTGCTGTTATTGGAGCATCAAATACGATTGGAAAAGTTGGTAATGGTGTGTTTGACAGTCTTGTCAATGGCGAATATAAGGGAAAAGTCTTTCCCGTAAATCCAAACAATGATTTTGTAATGGGTAAAAAATCTTACCCATCGCTTACTTCTGTTCCAGAACCAATCGATTTAGCAGTAATGTCTACTGATATTTCCTACGTTCCATCCATATTAAATGAATGTAAAACAAAAAATATCAATAACATGATTATTATATCAGGTGGTGGGAAAGAGTTGGGCGGCAATAAAATTAAGTTGGAAAGTGATATTAAAAATCAAGCAAAAGAAAATAATGTCCGGATTATCGGCCCTAATTGCACAGGTGTTTTTGATGGAAGATCAAGAATTGACACTTTCTTTCAATCAAAAGAACGAATGCTAAGACCAAAAGATGGTTTAGTAGGATTTATGACACAATCTGGAGCTGTTGGCGCAGCTTTTTTAGAAGACGCCCATGCCTTTGGGGTCAGACATTATGTAAGCTATGGAAATCGTGTGGATGTTGATGAAGCAGACTTACTCGCTTTATGGGGAAATGACCCTGAGATTAAAGTAATTGGTTTATATGTTGAAGGCTTTGAGGATGGAAGAAAATTTGTTAACACTGCAAATGAAATTTCTCAAAAAAAGCCAATTGTAATTTACAAATCCGCTCGGACGACACAAGGTGCTAATGCCTCGGCTTCTCATACAGGAAGCTTAGGAAATAGCTATAAAGTTGTTGAAGGAGCTCTTCGTCAAGCAGGTGTTTTAAACGTGAATTCGTATGATGAATTGGTTGCTGCGATAAAAGCTCTAGCAATGCAACCGGAATCAAACGGCGACAAAATTGGTATGATAAGCAATGGAGCTGGCTCTATGATCCAAGCAATAGATTATCTAACTGAATTAAAAATGGAGCTTCCGTTATTCTCAGGTCCTACAATTAAAACGCTTCAAAATCACTATCCTGATTATTATATTTATAAAAATCCGATTGATGTCACAGGGTCTGGTACAAGTGAAGATTATGAATTCGGTATCAAAGCGATGCTTGAAGATCCAAATATCGACATTGTTATGCCTTGGTTTGTATTCGTCAATAGCCCTTTGGAAGAAAATATTATTGACAAATTAGGAGAGTTAAATAGCAATTATTCGAAACCAATTCTAATTGGTGCGTTTGGTGGTAAATATTCAAAATCCATTATGAAACAAATAGAGAATCAAGGAATCCCGACTTTTGATTCCGTAAACAAATGGGTGAGTGCTGCTAATGCTATTTCATGGAGGTTTCAAATCAATAAATAATCGAGCTCATTCATGATTAATAAATCCTCATTGCATTAAATACAAAATGAGTGTAAATCATTTCATAATGATCGTATTTGTGAATTTTTACATTAAGTTTTCATACTTATAAACCAGAATAATAATGAACGAAAGAATTAATTTAGGGAGATCGTTAGTGTAATATGATTTCTGTATAATCTTGGAACTTAACAAAAGTAGTGAGTCAGATATGCTCTATTGAGATCGTCTTAGAAAAAAGGAAAACTAAATAACTCACCAAGGTAATTATAACCTTTTACCGAATGCAATAGAAGAGAAGACTAGAAATAATTTTAAAGCGCTACCTGATCCGATCAGGGTGATTCTCAACAGTGTCATGCAGGAAAAAGCATATGCGCGAACTGAAGAGCGGCAAGGCCATGCTAATGGCTACAAACCCAAAACGGTCAGGACCAGGCTTGGCGACAGCACCTTTGCCATATCACAAGTACGTGAAGGTGGTTTCTATCCTTCAACGCTTGAAAAAGGTAGGCGAAGTGAACGAGCCCTGCTGATTGCCTTAGCCGAAATGGTCGTACAAGGGGTTTCGATCCGAAGGGTCAAAACCATCACGGAAGAGCTGTGCGGGATTGAGATTTCAGCCATGTAAGTCAGTCGAGCCACCCAACAGCTGGACGAAGTCTTGCAAGAATGGCGGGAACGACCGCTTGGAGAAATCCAATACCTGTATGTAGATGCCCACTACGAGAAGGTCAGAGATGCCAGACAAGTGCGTGATGCAGCTGTTTTAGTAGCCACAGGGATCTCTCCTGAGGGAGAAAGACAGGTCTTAGGGGTCTCAGTAACTCTAAGTAAACATAAAACCCATTGGAAGGCCTTTTTAAAAGGTCTACGAGATTGAGGCATGAATAGCGTGAAATTGGTGATCAGTAACGATCATGTGGGCTTAGGTGCACCTCGAAGGGCAGTCCTGGGCAGTGTGTCGTGTCAGCGATGGCAATACCGCCTTCAACAAAATGCGCAAAGCCTTGTGCCACGACAATCGTTACGGAAAGAGGTGGCGGCTGATATCCGAGCCATGTTCAATGCGCCAGATAAAACGACTGCAGAGCAGTATCTCAAGGTGATCATTGAAAAGTATGCTCGCTCTGCACCACGACTGTCTGCCTGGATGAAAGAAAACCTGGCTGAAGGTTTTACTGTTTTCGATTTCCCACTTGAACATCGAAGATCGATCAGAACCACGAACAGCCTGGAAAGGATAAATAGAGAAATTCGAAGAAGAACCAGATCCGTAGGCGTATTTCCAAACGAAGCTTCTTGTTTGAGACTAATCTCAGCTCGATTGATGGAGATTAGCAAGGATTGGCAAATCGGCAAACGTTAATGCGCTGGCAGGTCATTGAACAATGATTATTTCTAGCTCGAATTTACAGAAAAAAGGTTGCATAGTCTATACCAAGGTTTCTACCTGGGAATTTCTTGTGTTTTTAATAATTATTTGGCTAAGCTATCAAACGCCCATTATTTATTCAAAAGAAGGCTGGTAATATATAAAATCCAAATATGAAGTGGATAAATAATGTAAAAGAACCACTTAGCAAATTTGGTATTTTTTCCACGGCTTCCATCATATAAGAAAATGGGTATGATCACCAGAAAATTAGCCCAATCATTATATAATGCCATGTTTCTGAAGAAATCTGTACCCGTTACACCACTCCGATAATTAAAAAATGCGATTACAAAATTTATAATTGCAACCAAGGAAATTCCAAGCGATATTTTCTTTTTATTGCCATAGAAGAAGTACATGATTAATAGGATTGGGTATAAGACAGACCCACCTTCTGTAAATAATATTGAGAATAAGGACAGGATGGAAAATAAGAAGATTGATAAGACCATCTTTTCTTTCTTTTTAATCTTCTCAATCAGCATCATCAGCAAGATAAACACAGCAAAAGTCATAAAGATATTTAGACCTTGAACAATTGAATAAAAGTTCATTGTGTTAGTCACTGGGTCTGTAACTTTAAAGATCAAATTAATTAAAACATTTCCCGCCAGCATGATTATCGAAAATAAAAATGTGCGTAAAAAATATTTTTTCCTTGAACTTGTTTTATAAAATCCTTCAACGATGAAAAACGTAAATAAAGGCGCTACAAATCTTGTGAAGAGACCAATCCAGTAGGGTCCTATATTTAAAAAGGTATGGATATGTTCGATGATCATAAAAATCATCGCAAATATTTTCAATTGATAGGCGTTGCATTTCTTTTCCATGGACAAATCCTCTTTCAATGTTGAAATTATTGATAATTCACACCGGTTTTTCTTTCCCAGTTGTGAACTTGTTTGATTTTAATATCATTATTTATCTAATTAATTTAATGTCTTCACTCGATCAGCAATTGATCTCGTAAGCGATTCAGTCAAAGTTCGATTGAATCGGTTAATGCCAAGTCGATTGATTCTTTTTTAAAAATGATCAAGAATAAAGAGATTTTTCCTATTCCACGCCTGTAAGCTACAGAGTTTCAACCACTATTCCAAATCACAAATTACACTGGCATTCGAAGCAATTTGTTTGAGTGATTTTACTTCTTTATATTCATTTTGGTGCCAATGATCCACCTTTTACGGGGTTAATCGGTATTCCGTTATCAAAGAGTGACCCATTCCCATAATTTTTACTATATCTTTTCTATATCCCCCAATGCCTTGTGAATGTCTTTAAAGATGAGTGCTTGCATATTTTCCTGGTACCTTGATAGGTTCGCGTCCCGCAGCGCATTTTCAACATCTTTTTTTAAATCCGGTTTGTATTTTACGATAGTCGGCAAAGCCTTGATGCATTGCCTTGCGGTGATTGGTTTTTCATCGGTAACACATTCTAGGAACTTATCAATGATTTTGTCGATTTTGTTATCGATATCCCATCTGGCATTGGCTGCAATCAGGCGGAGTCCCCTCGTTCTGATATAAGAATGATCACTTTCAAGCATTTCCACAAACGCATCAAAGAAGCGATAAACCTTAGAGGATTGATTGCTAATTTCTTCTAATTTCTTTAAACATTCATAGGCTTTTTTGTCGTCTTGATCCATCAAGCCATTAATGAGATCTTCCATATGTGATATTCTCCCACCTCCTTAAAATTCGTATAAAAATTGATTATCGGGTCCATGCCAGTGAGTTACAGGGGTTTAACTTCTATTCCCACTCGATCGTTCCCGGCGGTTTGCCGGTGATATCATACACCACCCGATTCACGCCCGCAACCTCGCTGGTGATGCGCTTTGATACCCGTGTTAGCAAGTCTCCTGGAAAATGCGCCCAATCGGCTGTCATGAAATCCGTCGTGGTGACGGCGCGCAGAGCGATCAGCTCATCATAAGTGCGTTGACCATCCTTAACACCCACGGTCTTTAACGGCAGCAAAACGGAAAATGCCTGGGAAATGCCTCCCTCTTGGTGAGACAGTAAGCCCGCCTGTGAAAGCTCTTCGGTGAAGATGGCATCCGCCTGGCGCAGCTTTTCCACCCGCCCAGGGGTGACCTCGCCCAGGCAGCGCACTGCCAGCCCGGGCCCGGGAAAGGGCTGACGCCAGACCAATTCCGAGGGCAATCCCAGTGCCTCACCCACCAGGCGCACTTCATCTTTGAATAAATTTTGCAAGGGCTCGACCAGTTCAAAATCCATGGCTTCGGGCAAGCCGCCGACATTGTGGTGGGTTTTAATCGGGCGGGCATCTCCCTGCTGCAAATTGCGAGATTCGATCACATCCGGATAGATTGTCCCCTGCACCAGGAAGCGAAGATCGCCTAAATTGTGCGTGGTTGCCTCAAAAACACGGATAAAGGTCTCGCCAATCACGCGGCGTTTGGCTTCAGGATCGGTGATCCCCTGCAGGTTGGAAAAAAAGGTTTCTGCAGCGTCTACACAGTGCAGATTGGCGCCCAGCCTGTCCTGGAAAGCCTTCCTGACCCATTGAGTTTCATCTTTGCGCATCAAGCCCGTATCCACATAGACCGCACTGAGCTGATCGCCTACGGCTCTGCCCACCAGGGCTGTGGCGACGCTCGAATCCACCCCGCCGCTGACCGTCGATAGCACCCGGGCATCTCCCACCTGCGAACGAACCTGACGGATGGCATGATCAATAATCGCCTGTACGGTCCAATCTCCTGAGCACTGGCACACGTCGCGCACAAAGCGGGCGATGATCTGCCCTCCAGCGGGCGTAAACTCAAGCTCCGGGTGAAATTGCAGCCCGTAATAAGCCCGCTCGCCATCGCCCAGCGCGGCAATCGGGCAGTCTGCAGCGCTGGCAAGGATTTGCCACCCCTCGGGTACGGCGTCAACCCGATCAGCGCAGGACATCCACACCTGAGGGTCATCGCCAGTTTGCAATATCCGGCTTGAGCGTAGGATACTCAATTGGTGAAGGTCGTATTTCGGTGTAGCCGTGAAGGTCACCTTTCCGCCAAGGGCAAGCACCAGCGCTGACATGCCAGATCCAATACCCAGGATCGGGCGCCTGGACTGGATGGCATAGCCCGGCAAGGCTGGTGCGCCGGGTTCGAGCGCTGATCGCAGGTTGCCCGATAAGATAAAACCCTTGGGATTGAGCGCCATCACCGCCTTCTCAGGGGTATCCCAGGAGAGCAACTCGGCATACACCTGCGATTCTCGCACACGGCGGGCGATTAGCGGGCTGTAGGGTGAACCAAAATCAAGAATGACGATCGTCTCAACCATAAGAGCCTCCGGGGTCTGCACTGTCCTGGGAAAATGCTTTACTGACCAGGTGCCAGTGCCAGATGGGAATGGATTGATAGGGACCGCCGTTGGTGATCAGGCGGTAGCCCCGTTGCGCGAGGTTAAAATCTTGAATCAGATGGTTGACCAGTTGAAACAAAGCGGTGTACACTGCGGGGTCACTGCCCAGCAGCAACGCCAGCAGTTTATTCTTTAGCAAAGATGATCTGTCCATCATCCAAAGAGGCAATCGGAACCAGGGCTTTGATGGGAATATTTAACGGTGTAAGTAATTCACGCCCGCCTTCAAAAGTTTTTTCAATTAACGTGCCAATACCCACCAGTTTGGCGCCAGCAATTTCTGCTAAACGCGCTAACCCCGCGATTGTTGCTCCCGAAGCCAGGAAGTCATCGATAATCAGTATCCGCTCGTTGTTCCGCAGGTATTCTGGCGAGACGATCAGTTCTACCATCCTCCCCTTGGTATGCGAGGGAGCTAATGTTAAATAAATTGCGTCGGGCATGGTGATCGGCTTGCGCTTGCGAGCATAGACCACCGGCAGGTTGAGGAATTTGCCGGTCATCAAAGCCGGCGCAATACCAGAAATTTCTGCCGTCAGCACCTTGGTTGGTTTGGTGTCAGCAAACAGTCGGGCAAACTCTTTCCCGCAGGCTTCCATCAGGACAGGGTCCACCTGGTGATTGATAAAACTATCTACTTTTAAAATTCCTCCACCCAGGCTCTCACCATGCTCAGCAATCCGCGCTTTTAAGGGTTCAAACAATTTTTACCTCCATCAAATGATCCACTGTACGGAGTGGAAATAACGCAAGTCTTTAATATGGGTTTTTGCACCCGTGGGAAGGTTTTACCGGTCAGCACGCTTACGGCGGGTCCTGTGCGTCAGGTTCCGGTTCGCTGTCATGCTTGCGGATTCTAAACAGGATCTCTTCGAGGATCTTCCGATTGAAACTGACCAGGTCTGCGATCAAACCGATCAGGAAGGTCATAAAGCCCACGATCAGGAATACCGCCGCCAGAATCAGGGATTGAACCATCCCGGCGCCTTTGTTCTGGAAGAAAGCCACCAGGAAGCGCACGCCAAGTGCTGTGCCAACCAGCAGCATCAGGACGCTGATGGTGGTGAAGATGCGCAGCGCCCGGTACATTGTAAATGAGCGCATGATCGTCACACTGGAGTTGAGCAGGTAATTCCGAATGCTGCTGAACAACCGTGATGGACGTTCAGGCGGATTGGTTTCAATAGGGACAAAAGCCACCCGCACCTTGCGGGCGCCGGCTTGAATCAGGGTTTCCAGGGTGTAAGAATAATTGCTCAATACGATGGTTTCCAGCGCAACGTCACGGGTGAGCGCTCTGAACCCGCTGGTGGCATCCGGGATATCAAAACCGGCAGTGGCAGAGACGACCTTGCTCCCCAGGATCTGCAGGGCACGCTTGTGGGCTGGAAAATGAGGGGTATTGCCCACGCCCCGGTCACCGATGACCATTTCAGCTTCGCCATCCAGAATTGGTCTGACCAGTTTGTGAATATCCTCTGCTCGATACTGGTTATCGGCATCGGTATTGACGATCACATCGGCGCCCAACCGCAGGCAAGCGTCCAGCCCATGGGTAAACGCTTTTGCCAGCCCCAGGTGTCGGCTGAGATGGACAATATGATCAGCACCCGCCTGCCTTGCCACAGCAGGGGTATCATCTGTACTGCCATCATCCACCACCAGGATTTCAACCTGGTCAAAGCCTTCAATGGCTTCAGGAAGCTGTGCCAGGGTTTTCGGTAAGATTAAGGCTTCGTTATAACACGGGATTTGGATAATCAGTTTCATAGGCTGCTCTGCTCTGGTTGGATCTGAGATTAGTATATCATAGCGCAAGGGCTTTGACTCCCTGGAATGATAAACCAATCCCTGGAGCAACGATTATCAGAAACCAGAACGGGCGGTATCCGGGTGCTGCTGAACCTGATCCCCGGGCACATCTCGATTGAGAACGAAAGGTTCACACACTCCCGGAAAGCTGAAAGTGACCCCTATACGGATTATTATGTATTGTGCGACTTACTTGTTGGTTTTCAAACCGTTTGGTGATGACCGTTGACAGTCATCATGGTGCTATTTTATAATTAAGCCGGTTCACTATTAAGGAAAGGTATCATCATGGAGCGCATCAAACGCAGTTGGGCGCTGGTCAAAGCCAGCGTCGAAGTTCTCAAGCTTGATAAAGAATTGCTCATTTTCCCGCTGATCTCATCCATCATGATGATCTTCATCACGCTGACCTTCCTGATCCCCACCCTGGTTGGGAATGTCCTGGACACCATCTTCGATACGGGCATGCCGGCATTCGGCTATATGGTACTGTTTCTGTTTTACCTGGTGCAATACACGGTCGTCTTTTACAATAACACAGCCCTTGTCGGCGCAGCTATGATCCGCTTGCGGGGAGGAGACCCAACAGTCAGAGACGGTTATAAAATTGCCAGTCAGCGCATCCTGCCCATCCTGGGTTGGTCGCTGATTTCAGCCACTGTAGGGCTGATCCTCAACATGCTTTCCGGTAATTCTGATCATAAGCGCAGGGGTCTGCGCGGCTTGATCGCTTCCATTCTGGGCGCTGCCTGGAATGTGCTCACCTTTCTGGTCGTCCCGGTTTTGGCAGTGGAGGGATTGGGTCCGATTAAAGCGATACAACGCAGTTGGGAACTGCTTAAACGCAGTTGGGGTGAGCAAATCTCGGGCACCCTGTCCATCGGGTTGATCTTCGCGCTGATCGGCATTGCTGGCGGGATGTTGATGATTGATATTGGCGTCGCTCTCTCCCTTTGGTTAAAGAGCAGCATCCCGATCATCATATTCGGCGTATTGCTCCTGCTCTTTATCATGATCATCTCATTGCTCAGCAGCACCCTCAGCGGGATCTTTTCAGCCGCGGTGTACGCTTATGCTGCCGATGGACAGGTCAGCCTGTTTGATGAGAGCCTGATTCGCGACGCGATCAATCCCTGACGCCTTTTTTACAAATCCCACGGGTCTTTGGTTGAGTTTCGGTTGGGTCTGGCTCGTGGAAATCAATGGGTTTGCAACCTCTCCAATCATTATTCGCACTTCACGGCATTTATCGATTCAACCTGGAAGCGTTGTTGAACACCACCGCGGATGGGCTGCGTGGGGGAAGGAAACCTGGATAAGGCAAGTGATCACGATGACCTCAATTGTTAATAGGGGAAAGAACGCGATTTACCCCGGCATCGAACGATTTTCAACAGGAGAATCCAGTTCACCCTGAGATTCAGACGGTCGGAGATCCTTGACATTCAATTGCAAATTAACGCGACCCTGATAGGTGTTTTCCTCAAAGCGGTAAACGATATCAATCCTCTCGGGCAGTTCATCAGCCCAGTGCCCTTGTCCGAAGGCAATGGCATCGTAGATATATTGCCCGGCTTGCAAGGTCAGCTTCAGGTGCCTATTGTCCCGTCCAACGGTTCTCGCCTGGCGCACAACCAGATCCTGAGACATAAAAACCGGGTCGGGGTTGCCATGCCCTGTGGGCTCTAACTGGTGCAGGTCGTTAAAAATCCCGCCGATATAATAGGGAGATAAATTTTCTAAAATGATCTCACGGTCGATATCAATCACGGGTAAAAGAGTTACATCAGCTAATTCCCGTTGCGCAATGGCGTACAGTTGTTCGATTAATAGCGGCAGGTTCTCGTTACTGACGGTAAAGCCCGCAGCCGCGGCGTGACCACCATGCCGCACCAGCAGATCGGCGCACTCGTCTAGAGCCCGGGTAATGTGAAATTCTGGGATCGAACGGCAAGAAGCGACGGTAAATTCTTCGCCCTGGTGAGCAATAATCGCCGGTCGATAATAGGCTTCTGTCAGGCGCGAGGCTGCCAGCCCCACCACGCCCTCACTAAATTCAGGGTCGGCTGCAAAAAACAGCAGTGCATCCGGATCCTGGGATAAAACCTGCGCTGCAGCCTGTTCGCGGATCCAGTTTGTTTCCGCCTGGCGTTCTTTATTCTGGGAATCCAGGATTTGAGCCAGTTCGCCAGCTTTTTGTTGATCCTGTGTTACCAGCAGTTCATACGCCAGCATGGCCGATTCCATCCGTCCGGCGGCGTTCAACCGGGGTGCCAGCTTGAAACCAATCATTGACGTGTCGCACTGCGTTAAATCAACCTCTGCTGTACCAGCCAGGGCTCTCAATCCCGGGCGTCTTTGCTGCCGGATGCGCGCCAGTCCTTTTTTAACCAACGCCCGGTTTTCGCCTTTCAACGGTACCAGGTCTGCCACGGTGCCGATGGCTACCAGGTCCAACCATGCTTCAGGGTCTACATCCGGCTGGGGGTGAACCTCCAGGTAAGCCTGGGTCAATTTGTACGCTAAACCCACGCCCGATAAATCTTTTTCAGGGTAGTGGTCTTCAGGTTGCTTGGGATTGATCACAGCCAGAGCAGGGGGGAGTTCTGTTCCGGGCTGGTGGTGGTCGGTGATGATGACGTCCATGCCCAGGTTGTGAGCCTGTGCCACCTCACGATTGGAGCGGATACCGCAATCCACTGTGACCACCAGGTTGATGCCCATGTCTGCCAGGGATTGAATGGCATCCATGTTTAAACCATAGCCTTCATCGTAACGATTGGGAATGTAAATCTCCGGTTTTACGTCCAGAATCACCAGGAAATCATGGATCAGGGCGCAGGCGGTGACCCCATCGGCGTCATAATCGCCGTAGATGGCGATTTTTTCACCAGAAGTAACCGCGCGGTGCAATCGATCCACTGCAGCTCGCATGTCTTTGATCTGGAGCGGGTCACTTGAAAAAGGCGCTTCACCTTTAACAAAACTGGACGCAGATTCGGCGTTAAAATAGCCGCGATTGTAAAGCAACTGTCGCAAGAGTGGGGGGAAGTCGCGCAATGCCAGGTCAATATCGTGGGGGATTTTTGGCTGGACACGCCAGCGCTGGTTGAGAATCGGTTGTGCGTTGTTTTCAGTCATGAGCTCATTTCCTGCGAGTCAATGTGCATTGGTCATGAAGATTATAACCTTAATCTCGCAGGGGTCTTAAGAGATCCAATCGATTGCCGTTTTTCTGTCAATCTCAATTAATACATTACAGGATCCGCGCGGGTTGAGCTGCGACTTTATCGGATCCGCAGGAAAGCCTTGATCACTTTCGTAACATCCCTGCCCAAAGGGTTGAAATACCGTTACAATTAAGCCGTTATGACGAATTACAATCCAGCACTTCCCCTGAACCAGGTTCTGGTCGGAGACTGCCGCGTCATCCTGCCCACGCTTCCCGAGAATTCGGTCGACCTGATCTTTGCCGATCCACCTTACAACCTGCAACTTGAGGGCGAACTCTGGCGACCCGACCATAGCCGGGTCGACCCGGTGGATGATGACTGGGACCAATTCGAGAGTTTTGCGCAGTACGATAATTTCACCCACGAGTGGCTGTCCGCCTGTCGCCGTGTGCTCAAACCCACCGGCACATTGTGGGTGATTGGCTCTTATCACAATATCTACCGGGTGGGAGCTATCCTCCAAAACCTGGACTTCTGGATTCTCAACGATGTGGTATGGGTCAAGACCAACCCGATGCCCAACTTCCAGGGAATGCGCTTTACCAATGCCCACGAAACCCTGTTGTGGTCTCAGAAGGATAAGCGTCAAAAATATACCTTCAATTACCGCGCTATGAAGGCGCTGAACGATGACCTGCAAATGCGCAGCGATTGGGAGATTCCGATCTGCACCGGACCGGAGCGTCAAAAAGGACCCGATGGGGAAAAAGCCCACTCCACCCAGAAGCCGGAAGCCCTGCTCTACCGGGTGATCTCAGCCAGCTCCAACCCCGGCGATGTGGTGCTGGATCCCTTTTTTGGTACGGGCACCACCGGCGCTGTTGCCCGCCAGTTGCACCGTCACTACATTGGCATCGAAATAGACCCTTATTACGCCCAATTGGCTACACAGCGGATCGCTGCCATTGAGCAGCAGCCCTTTGAATCATCGTTGTATGAAACGCCCAATCCCCGCCGGGAAAGGCGCATCCCCTTTGGCAGCCTGGTCGAACACGGCCTGCTGGAACCCGGGCAGATCCTGTATTTCGAGGGGCAGGACAAATTAACGGCCAGGGTACTGGCGGATGGACACCTGAAATATGCCGGGCAGCGCGGTTCCATTCATCAGACTGCCAGGTGGATCCGCAATGGCCCCGCCAATGGTTGGCAGCTCTGGTACTATCTGAACAGGGAAACCGGACAATTAGAACCGATCGACACCTTGCGCAACCGTCTGCGCAAGGAAGGATAAATGTTTTTCATCTGGTGATCCTGCTTTGCACCGATCACTGGAAATCAATAAAAAGGAAATGATCAATGACCCAAAAAGACACCTACACACAATCCCCCTGGAGCCTGGAAGACCTGTTTTTGGACTTTGACGACCCGGCTTACGAAGCAGCATTTGAGGAAGTTCGTAAAGGCGCACAAAGATTTCAAACCTTTCGAGATCAACTGGTTCCACAAATCAGCGAAGAGCTGTTCCTCAGCATCATCACAGAATACGAACATTACACCCGTATTCTAAGTCGCTTGTTTGGTTTCAGTCAGCTGGCGTTTGCCGCTGACACTCAGGATCAGGCGGCTCAGGCGCAGGTGGCGCGTGTCACGCAGTTTTACGCTGAAATCGACAACCAGACGATGTTTTTTAGCCTGTGGTGGAAAGCACTCGATAATGAGAACGCTGAGCGTTTATTGAAGGCATCAGGCGACTTTCATTACTGGCTGGTTGCTATGCGTAACTTCAAAGCGTTCACCCTTAGCGAAGCAGAAGAAAAAATTATCAACATCAAGGATGTCACAGGCGTAAACGCCCTTAACATGCTTTACGAATCGATCACCAACCGTTATCTTTTCAAAGTTGAAATCGACGGCGAACTCAAAGAATTGACGCGCGGTGAGGTGACTGCCCTGGTCAGAGAACCGGATCCCGACCTGCGAGAACGCGCTTACCAGGCGCTGTTCAGGGTTTACGAAGATGATGCCCCTATTCTGGGTCAGATTTACCAGGCAATTGTGCGCGATTGGCGCAACGAGAATCTCGACTTGCGCAAATTTAAGCACCCGGTGTCAGTACGCAACCTGGTCAATGACATTCCCGATCCCGTTGTTGAAACCCTTTTAGACGTCACCCGGCAAAACGCAAAACACTTCCAGCGTTTCTTCAGATTGAAGGCTAAACGGCTTGGAGTGGAAAAACTGCGTCGATATGATATTTACGCCCCAGTAGAAAAATCGGATAAGAAATATGCGTTTGACCAGGCAGCAAAGATGGTGCTGGAATCCTTCCATGAGTTTGACCCGAAATTTGCCGACCTGGCAAAAGAGATCTTTGATGCCCGCCATGTCGATAGCGAAATTCGCAAGGGCAAGATGAGTGGTGCTTTTTGCGCGACCATCACCCCCGACCTGGCACCCTGGGTGTTGCTCAACTATCAGGGCAAAGCCGAAGATGTCGCGACCATGGCACATGAGTTAGGGCATGGCATCCATGCATTGATGGCTCGGGAGCACACCGCTTTCACGCAACATGCCTGTTTGCCCCTGGCAGAAACGGCCTCAACCTTTGGCGAGATGATGCTGATCGATAAGCTTTTAGTCCAGGAAAGCGATCAAGCCGTTCGGCGCGACCTGCTTTTCAGGCAAATGGATGATGCTTTCGCTACCATTTTACGTCAGAACTATTTCTCCATCTTTGAGCATACGGCTCACGAACTGGTTGCTCAGGGCGCCCAGGTGGACGATCTGGCAAAGGCTTACCTGGAAAATTTACAGGATGAATTTGGCGATTCAGTAGAGATCGCTGATGAGTTTCGATGGGAGTGGGTCATGATCCCACATATTTACAATGTGCCGTTCTATGTGTACGCCTACGCCTTCGGTCAACTGCTGGTGCTATCCCTGTACAAACAATACCAGGCTGAAGGAAACGCCTTCAAACCACGGTATATGGATATCCTGGCTGCAGGCGGTTCGATTGCTCCGATTGAATTGCTCGCCCGTGCAGGCATTGATGTCACCCGGGCTGAATTCTGGCAAGGCGGATTTGATATCATCGATGAGATGGTAACGACGCTGGAGAATTTAACCTGATGCTTACCGGTTGATCCAGCAAATCAGTTTGGGCGGTCGTTATGATATCCTGATTGAATCAGGGTAAAGGCAACCAGGGTGCGTTCATTGTTAGTTGAACGCACCCTGGTTATTTTTTATTGTGTGTTGATTAAGAGCGCTCTCGGTGAATATGGGGCATCAGCGAGATTACCAGTAAAGCCGAGATGACCCCAACAAAAATGACGCTGTAAAATAAAACCTGGTGAGAAAAAAGGTCAACCAGTAAACCACCAATCAAAGGCGCCATGGTCATTACAGGCCCAACAAGCGTGTTGTTGATGCCAATATAACGCCCGGTTTCAGATGTGGGGGCGATTTCAAAAATCATATTAGGATCGCAAATACGGATTGAGGCATACACGCCGCCGATAAAAAATGCAATCGAGTAAAACATCCAGGGTGCTTTTGCCCATACCCCAAAAACACCTTGCAATACTACAAACAGAGAAACAATCACATAAACAACCTTATAACCAAACCGATCGCCAATCCATCCCCACAAGAATCCAAGCACACTCTGAGTGATGAGGATAATCATGTTAAAAATAGCCAGGCTGGCATCCGGCAGTGAAAGGGTATGCCGGTTGTAGAGGGCGAAATATGCATTTCCCAGAACGCCCAGACCCAACACAGCCCGCGAGATCATAAATCGACTGAAATCGGGGTTATGTTTGATGTGTTTGGGAATACTCCGGATAAAGGTTCCCAGCGGTTCGGGTTTGACCTGTTCAGGATAGGGCTCTTCTTTAAAGTTTGCGATGATTATTGGTGAAATGACCGAAGTTGCTAAAGCCGTCCAAAATAGAATTCTCAAATTGAAGGGAAAAGCATAATTATCCAGCAAATAATGGCTGAAAAGCGATGAGCCAAAGCCAATGATCCCACCAAGCCCATTGGTAAAACCGTAGAAAAACCCTCGATTTTTTACAATGCTTTTGCTAATAAAATCTGAATAGCCGGGGCTAATCATCCCATTGGTCACTGAGAAAATCATATAAGCCACAAGCAACAAGATCAGGATCATTGTATTGCTGAACAAGCCAAAAAGTTGAGCGACAATCGCAACCAGCATGACCCCAAACCGCTCGGTGATGGCAACTTTTAACACAAATTTCTTTTTTGTGCGCCTTCCATTGACCAGGTAGGCACCGATTAACTGCGGCAAAAAGAATCCGAAATAGTAAATTGCCGGCACCAAGCCGATAATCCAGCTTTTATCCGTGAGCTTCTCAACAAAGTAAGGGATAATCGTGTCCTGGGATAGGGCTGCGACCGCAAAGGCGTAAATCGATGAATCAAAAGCCAGTGCGATGAAGTTCCACCGGTAATAACTCTCCATCCGTGCCACAAATTCAGGATGTTTACTCTGTAATTGTCTGATGTCGCGACCAATCATAATATTGGGTATCTTCGTTTTTACTGCAATGATTTTGATCGCAACTAATCGTCTGCCTGTGACTGTCGATCTTTTTCAATTAATATTTTAATGGCTTCAATCGCTACCCGGATCGGTCGGTCAACATCAAGAAGCGCATCTTTTTCCTCAGGCGTCAAATCGCTTTCTTCATACAAGCTGGCCATAAGCATGACCCCACCCGCCCGTTTACGATAAATCGAGGAGAGAATAAAGAGTGCAGCTGCTTCCATCTCTGAACAGACGGCTCCGCCTGCAATCCAGGCTTTCCAGCGCCTGTTCAGCCGGGCATCAACCGGCATGCGATCAGGCTCCATTTCACCGAAGAAAGAATCCTTGGATTGAGTTGGGCCCACGTGGTAGGGCATGCCGATCTTTTGTGCGGCTTCGCGCAAGGAAAGAACCACGTCAATGTCAGCAATGGCAGGAAATTCGATAGGCATGTAATGACGGGTGGTGCCTTCATCGCGAATTGCCGCATTGACAATGGCAACATCACCGGTTCTGATATTGGGCTGCATACCGCCGCTTGTACCGACGCGAATAAATGTATCCGCACCGATGGCAATCAACTCCTCAACGGCGATTGCTGTCGAAGGACAACCGATTCCAGTGGAAGTGACTGAAACCCTTTCGCCCAGTAACGTGCCGGTGTATGTTTTATATTCACGGTTGTAAGCAACGAGTTGCGGGTTGTCAAAATAGCTGGCAATTTTATCGCAACGACCGGGGTCGCCAGGTAGCAACACATATCGCCCAACATCACCGGGCTTCATTTGTATGTGATATTGCAGTTTTTCAGCATGCGTCATGGTTGAGCGTGCTCCTTTATTTGGTCTTCTTTAATGATGGTTTTCATCGCCTCTATGGCGGTTAAAATCACCGGCTCAACATCGGTCACCGCCTGGAGATGGGGGTACTCGTGATTCATTGCCAGCAAAACAATGGAAGCCGTCCGCAAGCGATAAATCGCTCCTAAGGTAAATAGCGTGGCTGATTCCATTTCAGCACACAGGACGCCACCGCGTACCCAGGCATTCCAGCGCTGGAGCAACTCGCTCGCCACCGGCATTTCTTCCGGTTTCATTTGACCGTAAAAAGAATCCTTGCAGTGTGAAATGCCAACATGCGATCTGAAACCTAAATTTTTTGCTGCATTTAATAAAGCCAGTACCATGTCCAGGTTGGCAATTGCAGGAAATTCTATCGGCATATGGTGTTTTGTGGTGCCTTCATCTCGAACGCTGGCTTTGATAATTCCCAGATCTCCCGGCATGCATTCCGGCTGCATTGCACCTGAAGTCCCGGTGCGGATAAAGGTATCGCAACCCAGCATATGCAGCTCTTCCACGGCAATTGCTGCTGAAGGGTTGCCAATACCCGTGGAAACCACAGAGACTTTTTCACCCAATAAGGTGCCGGTAATCGTTTTGTATTCGCGGTTGAAGGCCATTAATTTGGGCGCTTCAAAGTGCTGGGCGATTTTGTCACAGCGTGCCGGGTCACCTGGCAAAAAGACATACCGCCCAACATCATCAGCGGTGATGTGAAGATGCTTTACTTTATCCATGCTTCAACCAATTCATGCGCTGGCGCGATCTTTTTCGATCAGGATCTTCACACTCTCAACAGCCGTCCTGATCAATGGATCCAGATCAGAAACGTGCTCTTCGGGGTTCTCTCCTTCCTGATTCCAGCCGATCAGCATAATACCACCGGCACGTTTACGATAAATGCTGCATAAAACGTAAATGGCTGCGGCTTCCATTTCGGAGCAAATCGTCCCACCCTGAACCCAGGCTTTCCACCGTTCAAGCAGATACGTATCTACAGGCATGCGTTCAGGTGAATGCTGCCCAAAAAAGGAATCCTTAGATTGAGAAACTCCCAGATGTGCCCGGATATTCAATTTTTGTGCTGCTTCGCGCAATGCCAAAATCACATCAAGGTCAGCAACCGCAGGAAACTCGATCGGCATGTAATGGCGTGTCGTGCCCTCATCGCGGATTGCACCGGTGACGATGCCAAGATCCCCGGCTCGCAGATACGGCTGCATTCCACCAGATGTGCCCACACGAATAAAGGTGTCGGCACCGATCATAATTAATTCTTCAACCGCAATAGCTGCTGATGGGCAACCAATCCCAGTGGAAGTGACTGAAACCCTTTCACCCAGTAACGTGCCGGTGTATGTTTTATATTCACGGTTATAAGCAACGAGTTGCGGGTTGTCGAAATAGCTGGCGATCATTTCGCAGCGACCGGGGTCGCCAGGTAGAAGGACATACCGTCCAACATCGCCTTTTTTCATTTGAATGTGATACATCAAATCATTGTCAGCCATAATAATCTCCTAAGAATGTGTTTCGTTCTGATTACGATTTTGCAACCAGGTAAATCGCTAAACCCATGTAGGTCAAAAAGCCAGTCACAGATATGCCAATCAGGATGGCTGAAAAAACCGGGTTGAACACCAACGTACGGCTCCAGTCCAGGCTTTTATCAACAATCACCCAATAGGTTGCTAATCCACTGACAACCACCGCCAGCAGCAGATTAAGAATGTCCCAAACTGTAATTCGAACCCGTCGATAACTGGTTTTGTGACCTGAAGAACCAAAGGCACGCGATTCCAGTGAAATGGAAAGTTGCTGAATTCGCTCAATTGCACCAACGAACACCGGCACCATACTGGGCAATAGCGCGCCAAATCCTGTGCCCTTCATTGCCCGCGACTTCTGTGCATTAAGGACAACAACGAACTCATTTTGTAAAATCGGGATCAGCTGCAATGTCATAATCAGGATAAAGTTTAAGGTATAGGGCATGCCCACCCGCTTGAGCGATGTAAAGATATCTGAAGGATGTGAGGTCATAATAAAGACCATCGCCCAGGTCGTTAAAGAAAAGATGCGCAATGCCATCGATATCCCGCTGTAAATCCCTTCCTGATACACGGTGAATGGACCCCAGCCAATAATCGGCGTCCAGGGACGGGGGAAAGCCGGCGCAATACTCTGCAAGGTGATCAACGCCAGGCTGACTGGCAAAAGCACCATCACCACCTTAAGGTAGGCCGAACCAACCTGGGCAATTAGCACCAGCAATAACCCCAGGACGAAAACAGCACCCAGTACAGCTGGATTGCGGGTTGAAAACGAAACTGCCAGTACGCCAACGGTCCACATCAGCTTTGGCAGTGGATTCATTCGATGGATAATCGAATTTCCAGGAATCATCGAAATAGGAATAACAACGCCTTGCATATTAATAAACCTCCGATCCAGCTACTTATTCGATAAATTTTTTACTTTATCAACCATCTCATCAATGGTTAATACAGTTTGGTCTAACTTTTGATATTTCTCTTTGAGTTTGAGCGACAATGTGGTGATTTGGGGTGGAGTCAGATGTGTGCTGGACATAATCTCATAATCTGAAAACACCTCACGTGGTGTGGCGTCCATAATCAGCTCAGAGTTACGCATCACCAGCATGCGATCCACGGTTTCTGCCAGCAAAATCATGTCGTGCGCCACACAAAGGACGGTTGCACCTTCATCACGCAGTTTGCGAATTAAGTGATAAACCGTCTGGGTGGTGATATTATCCTGTCCAGTTGTCGGTTCATCTAAAATAAAGACATCGGGTCGCATGGTGTAAACAGAAGCCATTCCGACCAGTTTGCGCAACGGAAAACTAATCCGGTAGGGATGAACATCCAAAATGTTTTTGAGATCAAAAAATTCAATTGCCTGAGCAACGCGCTCTTCAACTTCCTCTTCTGTTAAACCAATATTTTTCGGTCCAAAACGCAATTCGTCTCGAACCGTCCGTGCAAAAAGTTGATGGTTAGGGTTTTGATAAACATAACCAACTTTTACAGCCATCTGCTGAATAAGGTGCTTGGACGTGTCCAACCCACTGACAAAAACCTTGCCCTTTGTCGGTTTAAGCAATCCAATGAAATGCTTAACCAGGGTGGTTTTGCCCGATCCATTTTGACCGATTACGCCGAGGATTTCACCTTTATTAATTTCCAAAGATACATCTCTAACCGCTGTGACGTTTCCGGTTGGGTAAATATGCCACAAATTTTCTACTTTTACGATTGGTTCCATTGTTGTGCTCAACTTTCTACTCGAACAGACGTCCATAGGTCTCAATCGCCTGATCGAGTTTTACAGGGTACTTCCCACCTAAGTTCATTAAGTTCTGCTTTTCAAGCGAATGTCCTAAAGCAGCCACCTGAGGCATTCGTAAGCCCAAACTCTCCAATAACTCCACGTTACTAAAGACTTCTTCCGGGGTACCCTGCAAGACAATTTCTCCATCGTGCATAATAACCACCAGGTTGGCATACTGAGCCATAACTTCAACCTCGTGTTCTGCCATGATGACTGTCATATTTCGCTTCCGATTAAGATCGTAGGCAACCTGAAAGATTTCTTCTTTACCAATTGGGTCGACGTTAGACGTGGGTTCGTCCATAACAAGGATTTTCGGGTGCATTGCCAGGGCAGAAGCAATTGATAACCGCTGCTGCTGACCGCCTGAAAGGCCCCAGGGTGAGCGTTCTTCCAATCCGCTCAATCCAACAATGCCCAGCACTTCTGTGATGGTGTTGACCATTTCCTCATAGCTGTAACCCAGGTTTTCTAATCCCAGAGCGATTTCTTCACCAACCGACATCTGACTTAATTGAAACTCGGGGTTATCAAACACCATTCCAACGATTTTTGCCAGTTCACGCACGGGTGTTTCAAAGGTGTCATGACCATCTACGATCACCTCGCCACTAAAATCCCCCAGGATACTGTTTGGGATAACGCCATTTAAGCATAATTGCAAGGTGGTTTTTCCAGCACCATTTAAACCTAAAAGCGCGACATAGTCACCCTCGTAAATTTTCAAATTAATGTTTTTTAATGCGTATCGATTGTCTGCGCTTTTATACGAAAAAGAAAGGTCTTTAAATTCAATAATTGGTTTCGCTTCTTCCATGAGTTCTCCAATTTGATTATTTATACTAAGGATGGTATTGACTTTTAACAGCCAATACCATCCATGTATGTTAAACCAGGAATATCGTGGTTTTTATAATAATTTGATTATTCTTCGTCTCGACCATTAAACTTTGCCAAAAGCACTGCCAATCCAGCGAGTACAACAAAAAGCGCTAAGACATAAGTTGATCCAAGCAAAATGGGGAAAGGTTCGCTCTCAATGAAGGGCAGATCAGCGATATTTTGTGCAGCACCCGGCAAAAACGCCATTAACACACCCAAACAAATGATGCCGATGCCCAAACCTTCCTTGGGTCCAACAGTTTTCTTATCGTTCATGAGAAAATCTCCTTTTTTTGAATGAATTTTGTTTATTTTCCAATTGCAAGGAACAACAAAACGACTAACACACCGATGAGAACACCAGCAAGTGGAATGATAATTCGTTTCAAACCGGTTGCCTTGGGCAGTTGGGCTCGTTCGGTCAGGTTGGCAGGCAGGGCTTCAATGATTGCCAAGCCAACATAGCCAGAGATGATTTTGTCAGCAAGGTTCACAAGGACATTTGAGGAAAAGACCGAGACAATAAGGTGCTGACCCATGCCGAGGAAAGCTGCTGTCATAACATCGGAGAAGTGTCCGGTGGCGCCACCAAACAGGAAGACGTAAATCGGGACAGCAAACAGGGTAACCATCAAACCTGCCAGCATATTGACCAGGAAGAAGCTCCACTGTTTCTTCATCCAACCCCATTGGTTAGCGTAACCCCAGACCAATGCGCCAATCACATTACAGACAGCAAAGGGCAAGCCAATCGGACCGGTTAAGAAAGATGAGACCACGTTGGTAATCACACCGACCACAGCACCCCACCAGGGGCCGAGCAGGATTGCTGACACCATTGTGCCGATCATGTCGAGGAAAGTGGGCAGACGCAGTGCAGTGTTGATATAACCACCAACAATATTAAGTGCAGCAGCTACAGGAACAACTGCAACTACATAAGTAATGGGCAGCTGCGCTGAGCGGCGTTTTGTACGTACTTGTGTTTCAGACATAGGGTTTACCTCCAAAAGTAATAAAAATAATAAGATACGACAACGAAAGAAAACGGTTTTTATTCACCTTGATTCAATAATCACCTCCTGTATTCTGGTCAGGTTTTTCATCGCCCAGGTTAAGCAAAGCAACAATATCAGCGGGTTTGGTATTGTCAAAAAGGGGGAAGATACAACGGCGATTTTTCATAAGCGTATATTATATAACATAACAGACTTAATGGGTTTTCATTTCGAATAGAAAGATCAGAGATTGCCAATGTAAATCAAGCGTGGTTTCCCCATTGTAATTATCGAGATGGCTAAGTTTCATTTTTTGTGCCGTGGATACAATGCCAGCAACATAAACCCAAGGCCGATGGCACCCAGGATGATGTTAAACCCCCAAACCGTGCGGATCCCAAACCATTCTAAAATCGCGCCAGCCAGGTAAGCGCCCAATGCAGCCCCGATGCCGTTTAAGCTTGCTGAATATAATCCCTGACCGGTTGCACGCCAGCGAGGGTTGACCAATTGATCAACGAACCCAATTCCGACCACATAAAAACTAATCACGGCAAAACCGTGGATGACCTGGGAAGGAACAACCCATCCTGGCGTTTTTACAAGAAAGTAAATAAGCCAGCGCAGTGGCAATAACACCGTGCCCATTAAAATAACCCAACGTGGCGACCGATGTTTTAACGCCAGCGGAACCAGCAACATTAAGGGGATTTCCACAACTGCCTGCAAAGAAATCGTCAGTCCTATCAGCCAGTCCTGAGCTTTTAATGATTGGAGAAACAGGGTGATGTTATTGTTATACACAACCAGTGATGCACCAACAAAAATGCTGCCGATCAGAAAAAACACCAGTCGCGGATTGCCGGATAGGATCTCACTAACCTTGGTCTCGGAGTGATGAACCTGACTTCGAGTTTCAGGCAATGTCAGGGTTACCAAACCCAGTAGAATGTAAATTCCTCCTGTCAACCACACCAGGTAATCTGTGTTCTCTCCCAGAAACAGGCTGCCCGCTACCATGCTGATGATGGCAAAGCCCACTGATCCCCACACGCGAAACAGACTGTATTTATCCAGTTCGTCGCTTGCCTCTAAATATTCCAGCAATATTGCAGTGCCGATCGGAATGATAGGCGCACTGAATGCAGCGAATAAAACAATCCAGACAAATGCAGCGACAAAGGATTTCGACAATCCCAATCCAAACATCGCCAACCCCATACCCAAGCAACTGATCAATAATAAGGCTTTACGGGTGTTCAGTCGGTCGCTTAAATAGCTCCAAGCCGGCTGCAAGCCCAAGACCACAATGGGCATTGTGCCCAGAAGCAGCCCAACCTGGAAACCAGAGAAATTCCTGTTGTAAAAAAACAGAGGCAGATAGGACCCATATACGCCAAAGGCGCCAAATTGAAGGAAAACAAAGATTTTAAATCGGGTATTCATTTTTGTCATTAAACCAACGCCAAGTATACCTTCAACTTCTTATTTAATTGATTTATAATCAAAGGGAATTTCGTAATCAAGGAGAAAAATAAATGTCAGAATCATTCATTCGCGATCTGGGCGAAGGTTTGATCATCCGCCGCTCAACATCTGAAGATGCGCAAGCTCTGGCGGAATTTAACATAGAGATTCACAGCGAAGATGAATGGGATGCGAAGGGCTTGGAGGATTGGACTCTGGACCTGATCAGCGGTGAAGCGCCAACGTTTAATACAGACGACTTTTTAATCGTAGAAGATACACACAGCGGTGAAATTATCTCATCGAGCTGCCTGATCTCGCAAACCTGGTCCTATGAGGGCATTCCCTTCAAGGTTGGACGACCAGAATTGTTTGGGACCAGGAAAGAATTCCGACGGCGCGGCCTGGTGCGGCAACAGATGGAAATTCTACACGAATGGAGTGCGGCGCGGGGCGAACTTGTCCAGGTGATCACGGGCATCCCTTTTTATTACCGCCAATTCGGATATGAAATGGCTCTCAACCTCCACGGAGGGCGTTCAGGCTACAAGGTTCACGTTCCAAAACTGGAGGATGGGGAAGAAGAACCCTACACTTTTCGGAAAGCAACCACCACAGACATTCCCTTCCTGATGACCACCTATAATCGCGGTTGCCAGCGCTCGATGGTCTATGCTGTGTGGAATAAGCACCTCTGGCAGTATGAACTGACCGGAAAACGCCGGTACAACATCAATGCCCGCGAAATTTTCATCATCGAGAGCCTGGCAGAAGAACCGGTTGGGTTTATTGGCATCCCGCCTGTCAAATGGGGTGACAATTCTGTCCTGACTGTTTATGAGTTGGCGCCGGGGGTCGCCTGGTCATCTGTAACACCAGGTGTAGCCCGTTTTTTGTGGATGCAAGGCGAAACGCTGGCTGAAGACCAGGGTCTTCCCCAGGAAAGGTTTGGTTTTATGTTGGGAGAAACCCACCCGGCTTATGACGTGATTGCCTCAAGCTTACCTTACAACCATGAGCCTTACGCGTACTATATGCGGGTAACCGATCTGCTGGCATTTATACAAGAAATCACACCGGCACTGGAAGCGCGCCTGGCGGACACACCCTTTGATTATTACACGGGAGAGGTCATTTTGGGATTCTACCGTGACGGAATCAAGCTGGTATTCAAAAACGGACACCTGGAAGCGATCAATAAAATTGACCTGGACGCCCTTAGGGATGCAACCGCAAGATTCCCCGGATTAACGTTTCTGCAACTTCTGTTCGGGTATCGGAGCATGGACGAACTGGAGCATGCCTACGCAGATTGTTTTGCCAAGAAAGAAGAAAATAAAAATTTAATCAACACCCTCTTCCCCAAGCGGTCATCCGATGTTTGGCCGATTTCTTAAGCCATTGATAAACCCCAAAAAGCCCGCAAACAGGTTCGTTTGCGGGCTTTATTGTTTCATTTCTTGTTTTCAGCGTTCAGGGAGCCTGCTTGGGTTTTAGCCATGGCCAGCGTTCTTCTGGCGTGAGCTCTGTTTCAAGGAGCGTGCTTGTTTCAGGTTCAAGCTGTACGGGTGCGACAAACCGTGCCGCAGGCGCTGAAGGTGCAGCTCCCAGGTTGCCATTGATCCCGGTCTGGATGCGCTGGTATTCCGTTGAGCGGGCATAATCCCTCAGCGTGTTGATACGGCGGATGAGCATCGGGTGCGATTGAAAAAGCTCTGCCAGGCGGTTAGATACCGGGTCGTCTTCAGCATCGATCATGGCCAGGGCGCTCTCAAAATCGGCTTGCGTGCGGATTTTTGGCGCAGCCAGCTTGACCAGTGCCGAAATTGCGGTGTGAATATCGCCGCAAGCCAGCAACCCCGCTCGATCGGCTGAAAATTCGCACATGCGATTCCACCAGCGAAAGGCGGTGTACAGGATCACCGCGGCGCCAAAGGGGGCAGGAATACCCGCCATGCCGCCGATGATCGTGTTCAGCCAGGTGTGTCCCAAGACCACGTGACCCATCTCGTGACCGATGATGAATTTAAGCTCATTGACCGTCATCGTTTTAACCAAAGGGGCGAATAAAACCAGCACCTTGGGGCTACTGATCCCGAAGGTGTAGGCATTCATCTGTTTTTGATTGACCACAAACACATCCACCTGTCCGGGCTGCAGTTTTACCCCGCATTCTGCGATCAGGTTTGCCAGTTCGGGCGTGCGAGCACGATCGACACGTAACGCATGCTGCATTAATGATTGATGATGCGAATGGATCATCACAGCGCTGATCAAGAACATCCCCAGGATAAAGACTGCACTCAAGCAAAATGTGGCTGTGGAGGTCAGGATAATCACGCCCAGCACCAGCAGGATCGTCAGGATCAGAACGACCTGTTCGTTTTCATAGCGATAGGCGCGGGTGCGAAACATGATTGCTCTCAGCCTGAAGTGCCTGTTTCCTGCAGGAAAGCGCGCACGCGGGCAATTTGATTGGCGGGAAGGCGTTGAGTTTCTTGCCAGTGATCTAAAAGTTGCGAGAGAGTCAATAATGCGTGCATCCGGTAGCCGGCTTCCGTCAGGGCTTCCCTGGCTCCGGATTCGCGGTCGATCAGGACCACCACATCACGCACGTTCAAGCCCGCCTCAGCCAGTTTCTCGATCGCCTCAAATTTACTTCCCCCGGTTGTGGCCAGGTCGTCGATAACCACAACTGTTTCGCCCGGATGGTAGATGCCCTCAATCGCCATGCCCGTGCCGTAATCTTTAACATCTTTGCGCGGATAGATCAACGGGTAGTTGCCCTGCAGGCTGATGGCTGTTGCGATCGGCAGGGCGGCATAAGGCAGACCTGCGATTCGGTCAAATTCCAGTTGAGACAATTGCTGAATATACACGGCAGCCACCTGGGTCATCCAGCCCGGGAAGGTCACCAAACGCCGCAAGTCAATATAGATCGGTGAAACCAGACCCGACTTGAGGGTAAATTCGCCAAATTGAATGCAGCCCATCGAAAGCAGTCCTTCCACCAGAGAGGCGATCAGGGGAGGAGTCGGGCTTTCCATGGCAGGCGAAGGCTGCTTGATTTCTAATTGTGCTTCGCGAAAACTTTCAACCAGTGCCCGTGCAGCCTGCCCGGGATCCTCCGCACGGGAGATGCTGCGACTGACGTTGATCAATAAGCCCAGCCCATCGGCTCGTAAGCCGGCTCGCATCGCCTCCTTCAGATCTGCGCCCTGCGCGCCCAAACCCGGCGCGAGAATCCATTGATCCGGCGCAAACTGGCGCACCCGCTGCAATGCCTCGGGGAAGGTAGCGCCCACCACCAGCCCCAGGCAGCAATTGGTGCCCCATTCCTGGGCTAAACCGGCTACTTTTTCGTATACGGTCATCAAACGGTAGTAACCGCCCAGGGGCAGGTCTTGCAGGTCGACCGAGCCGGGATTGCTGGTCTTGCACAGGAGGAAAATGCCCTTTTCGGGGTCGGCAAGGAACGGCGAGAGAGAATCGTAGCCCATGTAGGGGTTGAGGGTGATCGCATCTGCGCCCAGAACCTCGAAAGCCGAGCGGGCATAGGCCTGGGCTGTCGAAGAGATGTCGCCCCGTTTGGCATCCAGGATCACAGGGATGCCCTCGGGCACAGCCTGGATCACCCTGTGTAGCGCTGCCCAGCCCTCCGGCCCCAGGACTTCAAAAAAGGCGGCATTGGGTTTAAACGCCAGGGCATATTCCTGGGTGGCGTTGATCAACCGGATACAAAAAGCTTCGGCTGCTTCCGCGGTCTGCTCCGGCAGTTCCTCCGGATGCGGATCCAATCCCACGCACAACAAGGAATCGATGGCTCTGGCGCGCTGGTTGAGTTTTTCGAAAAAAGTAGGCATGTTTTTCCTCCAAGGATGCGGTCTGACGTAACCCTATTGTAATATAAAACGGGCTGAAGCACGGACAAATGCCGGGTTCGCCGATTTAAAACATGCCCGGTGACGTTAACTTAAGCCTTGCCCAACACCATCGCCAGCAATGCCATGCGGATATACAGACCGTATTCCATCTGGCGGAAGTAAGCTGCGCGCGGGTCAGCATCCACAGCCATGTCGATCTCCCACACGCGCGGGAAGGGGTGCATGAGGACCATTTTGCTCTTTGCCTGGCGCATCGTTTCAGTGGTAATGACATAACTGCCTTTAAGCGATTCATGTTGGGCAGGGTCTTCAAAATATTCCTTTTGCACCCGGGTGACATAGAGCACATCCGTCTCGGGCAAGACGGGGGTCAGGTCGGCAAAGCAGTCCTGCGGGATGCCCTTGGTCCCAATTTCAGCTTTGATCTCATCGGGCAGGCACAGGTTCTCCGGCGCAACATAGTTCAGCTTGACGTTGTACAGGCTCAATAAGCGCGCCAGCGAATGTACAGTGCGTCCATATTTAAGGTCGCCCATCATGGTTACGGTTATGCCGTCCACCCGCCCCAGTTCCTCGTGAATTGTGAACAGGTCCAACAGCGCCTGGGTAGGGTGCTCACCGACCCCGTCGCCGGCATTGATGATCGGTTTCCGGGCATATTTAGCTGCCAGGGCAGAGGAGCCGACCTCCGGGTGGCGCAGCACGATCACATCGGCAAAGGCTTCCAGGGTGCGGATGGTATCGGGCAGGGATTCACCCTTGGTGACCGAAGAATAGCTGACGTTGTTAATCGGGATTACGCTACCGCCCAGGCGCTCCATGGCGGAGGTAAAAGATGATGAAGTCCGTGTGGAAGGCTGATAAAATAGATTCGCCAGAATTTTCCCCTTCAACAGGTCAAAAGAGCCCACCCGGGAGACCATTTCATACATCTCGTGCGCCACCTCAAAAATATAGGTCAACTGTTCACGATCAAACTGCTTGACCGTGATGATGTCGATGCCATAAAACGGCGAGTTTTGCATATCCCCAAAGGGTAGGTGCGAGTTTGTTGACGGTAATCTTGGGATTAATTTTGGCATGTAATATCTCCAGAAAATTTTATTTTTTACTAAATAGCGAACGCACAAACAGAAATTTGGGATTAAAGGCGGGCACAGAAATTCTATCTTCGATATCTCATCTTCCGTCCACATTTCAACTTTCAGCGTTCTGCACCATGAGCGATCTGCTGACCGAACCCGGGTTGAGCCAGGACCTGGCCATCTTCATAAACTGTGACACCGCGCAGCATCACCCTGCGGACAAGGCCATACACCGACCACCCTTCAAAGGGCGTCCAGCCTGCTTTACTGTGCATTCCCCGCGCTGTGAGGGTGTGCCTTTGCTCCAGGTTCACCTCAACCCAGGTCTCAGGTTGGGCAGGGATGCCGAAAATTCGCCGGACATGCGGACCCATGCGATTCAGTACATCATCAAGGGTTAACCGCCCGGCGCGTACAGCGCTCAGCAGCAAGGGTAACGCGGTTTCCAGCCCCGGGAAGCCCGGCGGCGGATCATGTGTGGCTTTTTCTGCCGCGGTGTGCGGAGCGTGATCGGTGGCAAAACAATCGATGACATCCAGGTGCTTCCAGAGCGCATCCACATCGGCGCGGCTCGCCAGCCTGGGGCGCACCTCGCCTTGACCGCCCGGCAGGTCTGCCGCGGTCAGAAACAGGTGATGCGGTGTGACCTCGCAGGTGATCTTCAAACCGCGTTGCTTTGCAACCCGGATCAGCAGGATCTCCTCCCGGGTGGCAACATGCGCCACGTGCAGCGGTCGATCCACTAATGCCGCCAGCAGGATCGCCCCGGCCAGGGTACGCCCCTCGGCATGGACAACCAGGGGTCGGGTTTTGGGCCAGGTCTGCATGTGAGCCTTCCATACCGTGATATCATCCAAACGCAGCGGACCGTAGGTCTGATCCAGGTAGAGTTTCAAGCCGGCGCACTGACCTGCCAGATCCTCGGTTGCGGGCAAGTTATGGCGGCTTGCGCCTAAATAGAGTCCAAAATCACAGCGTGCCCTCCTGGCTGCCAGTTTTAGCGCAGCGGCAAGGGACGGGGCATCCACAACGGGCGGGTTAGTGTTGGGCATGGCCAGCACCTGGGTGAATCCCCCCGCCAGGGCTGCGGCGGTCCCGCTGGACCAATCCTCCTTATGAACGGCACCGGGCTCGCGCATATGCACATGGGGGTCAATTAAACCGGGAATACGCAAGATTAGCCTTCTGTTACAAAAAAAGAGAGCCATGTAAGGCTCTCTAAGGAGGTTAATGGGGTCACCGTACGCGGCGCGGGGTGCAGTTTATTCAGGGATGAGATCACCTTGGTCAATTGCATAATACTGTGACAATTCTAAACTTTTTTTGTCTTCTGTCAAGATAAATCGGGGTAATCGGTCACAAACCAGTCGCTCATCCTGTCATCACAAATTTTCGAGCATAGGCTTAAGAAACTTTTCCTTTTAAAATACAATTTTTCATCAGGCTCAGAAACGGCTATAATCTATAAGTGAAGAATACCAATAACACACAAGGAGGTATCCCATGTCCCAACCTCGTCCGGTACGCGCCCCGCGCGGCACCCAGCTCACCTGCAAATCCTGGCTGACCGAAGCCGCCTATCGTATGATCCAGAACAACCTTGACCCTGAGGTTGCCGAACGACCGGAAGACCTGGTGGTCTACGGCGGACGCGGCCAGGCAGCCCGCTCCTGGGAAGCCTTTGACGCCATCCTGGACACCCTGAAGAACCTCGAAAACGACGAGACCCTGCTGGTGCAATCCGGTAAGCCAGTGGCGGTCTTCAAAACACACACCGACGCGCCGCGGGTGTTGATCGCCAATTCTAACCTGGTACCGCATTGGGCTACGCAGGAGCACTTTGACGAACTGGCAGCCAGAGGTTTGATGATGTTCGGGCAGATGACTGCCGGTTCCTGGATCTATATCGGCACACAGGGCATCCTGCAGGGCACCTACGAAACCCTGGGCTCCCTGGCGCATCTGCGGGGTTGGCCATCTCTGCGAGGCAAGTTTGTGCTCACCGCCGGGTTGGGCGGCATGGGCGGCGCCCAGCCCCTGGCGATCACCATGAACGAGGGCGTGGGCTTGATCGTGGAGGTTGACTCCGACCGGGCTCGCCGTCGACTGGAAATCGGCTATGTCGACGCGGTGGTGGACACCCTGGAAGAAGCCATGACCCTGGTGGAAGAAGCGCAGGCGGCGGATACACCCAAATCCATCGGGCTGATTGGCAACGCGGCTGAGATCTTCCCCGAGCTGGTGATTCGCGGCGTGCTCCCGGATGTGGTCACCGATCAAACTCCGGCGCATGACCTGCTCAGCTACATCCCCGCCGGGTTGACCCTTACCGAAGCCGATGAGCTGCGGGAGCGTGATCCGCAGGAATATGCCAGGCGATCGCAAGCATCCATGGCTCAACACGTCCAAGCCATGCTTGATTTCCAAAAAGCCGGCGCAGAGGTCTTCGATTACGGCAATAACCTGCGCCAACGCGCCTTTGATTATGGCGTCAAAGATGCGTTCAACTTTCCGGGCTTTGTCCCGGCTTATATCCGCCCGCTGTTCTGCGAGGGCAAGGGTCCCTTCCGCTGGGTGGCTCTCTCCGGTGACCCGGAGGATATTTATGCGACCGATGAAGCCATCAAAGCGCTCTTTCCGGAAGACGAGCACCTGCACCGCTGGCTGAATATGGCAAAAGCGAAGGTGCCCTTCCAGGGGTTGCCGTCCCGCATTTGCTGGCTGGGCTACGGGGAGCGCGCCCAGGCCGGGCTGGTCTTCAACAACCTGGTGGCTGAAGGCATCGTTTCCGCACCGATCGTGATCGGGCGCGACCATCTCGATTCCGGCTCGGTTGCCTCTCCCAACCGTGAAACGGAAAGCATGCTGGACGGTACCGACGCGGTCAGTGACTGGCCGATCCTGAATGCCCTGATTAACGCGGTCAACGGCGCCACCTGGGTCTCTTTCCATCACGGCGGTGGGGTGGGAATCGGCTTCAGCCAGCATGCCGGACAGGTGATCGTCGCTGATGGCACGCCAGAGGCTGCCCAACGACTGGAACGCGTTCTGACCGTCGACCCCGGCATGGGTATCGTGCGGCATGTCGATGCCGGCTACCCTCAGGCGATCCAGGCTGCCAAACGACATGGGATTCACATCCCCATGCTTAAAGAGGATTGAGTTGCACAGGCGAACCTGGCGTTTCGTATTCTTTGCCCTGGCGATTCTGGCCGGGTTTGCTGCCGGGCTTGGTTACGGCTGGCTAATCCACCCCGTTGGGTATCACAGCATCGATCCGCAGACCCTGCAAATTGACTATCAAACCGATTTCGTCCTGATGGTGGCTGAACTGTACCGGGCGGAAGGCGACCTGGCGATGGCTTTAGCCCGCCTGGATTTTTTAGGTGGCTCTCCACAGGTGACGATCAACGATGCAATCGATTATGCCAACACCCGCAGCTATGCCGCTGCTGACCTGCAATTAATGCAAGACCTGGCATCTGTTCTCAGGCAAGCGCTGGATGGGAGAGACTGAAAAAGGACTGGGAGTGATGCTTGAAGACACCCATGAGATCAGTGTAACCACCCCAACTTCGCAGAAGCGCAGTTCATGGTACTTGCTAACCGGCATCATTTTAGGATTGATCCTGGGGCTGGCTTACGCCTGGTTGATCAACCCGGTGATTTACAAAAGCGGCCCCCCGGCTGCCCTGGGTGAGGTGGATAAAGACTTTTACCGCGTCACCATCGCCCAGGTGTTTTGGGTTACAGGTGATCTGGAACGGGCATCACTGCGTCTGGTGCTGCTGGAAGATCCCGACCCGGTAGATGCCCTGGGCGCCCAGGCGCAGCGGGCGCTGGCGACAGGCAACGACCCGGACGCTCGAGCCCTGGCGCTGCTGGCCTCTGTTTTGCAAAACACCTCACCGATCCAGGCGCCAACCCTCGAAAGCACCTCTGTGCCAGCCACAGCGACAGAACTACCACAGCCCCTGATCCCTACCTATACGCTGCCGATCCCCACAGGCACTCCCTGAGCTTATTAATCCTGAAGTGAGTAACGGTAAAGATTGGTCTCACGACGGATGAAGCCCATTGCCTGGTAAAGCAGGTTGGCTGCACAGCGAGCGGATCGCGAAGTCAGATTAACTTCGCTCAATCCCAGAGCGCGAGCCTGTTCCAGGCAGGCTTCGGTGAGAGCTCTACCAACCCCCTTGCGGCGAGCGCTTCGATCGACAACCACGTCTTCAATCCACGCATGCAGTCCGGTGGGTGTGCGATAAGTCCCCAGGGTAGCACTGCCGACGATTTGACCGTGCTCATCGGGCAATCTGGCAAAAAACACATGAGTAGCCTGTGATGCAGCCATTTTTTGCAGCTCATCATGGGTTGGCGCCGACAGGTGGTGATTCAGCTGGGGCATCAGCTTTTCAAAAGCAGCGATGATTTCGTCGGTGACCTCACGCATCAGTTCAATATACACGAGCATCCTCCTTGATTGTGAGGCTATTTTATCATCTGCGATTATTCGGTGTAAATCGTGCGTGGGAAATTGTGCACGGTCTCGCTTCCATTGAAATGTCATTGCGCAGCACGAAGCGATCTCGATTAATTTTTGATTGTAATACTCTGACCTCGGTGAAGTGTCATTGCGAGGAACGAAGTAATTTCAGTCTTTCCTTGTAGGCTGCTTGGCTTTCGCGATACTTCAGGGACACTGCGTCATCGTCCCTGAAGCGCAGCGGAACCCCTGTAGCGAAGCGAAAGGGGCTGAGCGGAGCGAGTGGGATCACCACTTATTCAAACCATTAAAAGGATTGCAATTTTCTTAGAATATCTATATAATATGAATAATATTCCTCTGCTCGTTGTTTTCCCTTCTTAGACGCACTTAGCAGAACCGCTGATTAACAATTGAATATTTACCCAACACCTTTGATGAAAAGCAGGACCATCCCGTGTAATAACAGGAGATCCGGTTTATTGAATGTTCATCGATAAAACAGGAGAATCCCCATGAATAAGAAACTTCATCCTTATGTATTGATCCTCATGCCCCTAGTTTGTGGACTGCTGGCATGGGGCATCGTATCAAATGCAATCCATTCTCAAGCAGCCGGAGGCGCCTACTACGTTAAAGTGGGTGGCAGTGGGAGTGGTGATTGCTCTAATTGGGATAACGCTTGCGATCTGCAGGCTGCCCTCACACAAGCCGATGCGGGCGATGAAATTTGGGTGGCAGCAGGCACTTACACGCCCACCGAGCCCGCTGGCCGCGAAGCTACCTTTGCGCTGAAAACTGGTGTGAAAATCTACGGCGGGTTCCCGGAAGATGGCGGTACATGGGAACAACGGGATTGGAAAGGTAATGAAACCATTCTGAGCGGCGACATCGGCACAGAAGGTGATAATGCAGACAACAGTTACCACGTGGTCACCGCCGTCGGGGTTGCTGAAACAGCGCTGCTGGATGGGTTTACCATCACCGGGGGCAATGCCAATGGCGCCGCGGACAATCAAAAACGTGGCGGCGGGATCTACAACGTTTCCGGCAGCCCCAGCCTGGCCAATCTGACGATCAGCGACAACTCGGCAGAACGGCATGGCGGCGGGGTGTACAACGAGTCGGGCAGCCCCAGCCTGAAGGATATGACGGTCAGTGACAACTCGGCAAATCAGTGGGGTGGCGGGTTCTACAATATCTCTGGTAGCCCCAGCCTGAAGGATGTAAAGGTCAGTGGCAACTCAGCAGGACATAATGGCGGCGGGATCTTCAACTTCTCAGGCAACCCCAGCCTGCAGGATGTGACGGTCAGCGAAAATGAAGCAAAGTTTTCCGGCGGCGGGTTCTACAACAACGGTGGCGACTCCAGCCTGGTTGATACGACCATCAGCGACAATGTGGCAAAACAACAGCATGGCGGCGGGTTCTACAATGCTGCTGGCAACCCCAGCCTGGTCGATGTGGTCATCAGTGGCAACACGGCAGATTATGGCGGCGGGATATGCAATGCCTCTGGCAACCCAAGCCTGGACAATGTGACCATTGGCGACAACTCGGCAAATTATGACGGCGGCGGGATCTACATCCCTTTTGGCAGCCCCAGCCTGGACAATGTGACGATCAGTGACAACAAAGCAAATTATGGCGGCGGGATGTTCACCAAAAATTGCAACCCTACCCTAATTGATGTGACGATCAGAGAGAACTCGGCAACATTTAATGGCGGCGGGATCTACAACGAGTCTCACAACCTCAACCTGAGGGATGTGATCATCAGTGACAACAATGCATATAATGGCGGTGGGATCTACAATGACAAAGCCAATCCAAGCCTGGAGGGTTTGACGATCAGTGGCAATACGGCAACATATAATGGCGGCGGGTTCTATAACTACTATGGCAGCCCCAGCCTGAGGGATGTGACGATCAGCGACAATGAGGCAAAAAACCATGGCGGCGGGCTCTCCAACTATGGGGGCAGCACCCGTCTGATGGATGTGACGATCCGTGACAATGAGGCAATAAATGGCGGCGGGATCTACAACTATAATAGCAGCCCCAGCCTGGAGAATGTGACCATTGCTGGCAACTTGGCAGAACAACAGGGCGGCGGGATTTTCAACGCCTCTGGCGACCCCAGCCTGGTCAATGTAACGATCAGTGCAAATAAAGCAATCCAGATCAACGGCGGCGGGATCTACATCAATACTGGCAGCCCCAGCCTGATCAATGTGACGATCAGCGGCAACGAGGCAACAAAAGGCGACGGCGGCGGGATCTACAATGAGTTTACAAACCCCAGCGTGATTAATGGGATCCTGTGGGGCAACACCCCTGACCAAATCTACAGTTTTGGAGGGACTCCCTCGGTCACCTATAGCGTCATTCAGGGCGATAGCGTATACCCAGGTGAGGGCAACCTTAACACCGACCCCAAACTGCAGGGCCTGGCTGACAATGGCGGCTTTACCCTGACACATGCGCTTGCGAAGGGCAGCTCAGCCATCGATAGGGGCAATAATGTAGTATGCCCGGAAACGGATCAACGTGGCGCCCTTCGACCCATCGACGGCGATGGAGACGGCAAGGCGGTGTGTGACATCGGCGCTTACGAGTTTGAGTTTGTTTTTGAGAAGTACACTCTCTTCTTACCTTTGGTGTTGAGGTAATTCAGATCACTGCAAGCAGGGTGCGCGGGGAAATTCCGCGCACCCTTTCACCCTCATTGTCCCTGAAGCGCAGCGGAACCCCTGTAGCGAAGCGAAAGGGGCTGAACACAGGCGCTTGGTCCCATGCCAGGGCAAAGGGAGTGGTTGACGAAGGCCCTCCCCTACAGGTGACCGACAAATCAATACCTCTGCGGATGATCAATCAATCCGGCGGTTAATCCTGTTTTGAAACACAAAGAACACGAAGAACACGATGTTTGCCTTCGTATAGTTAATAGTGAATGGTGAGTGGTGAATGGGCGTTGAGTAGACTGGGGGACGGAAGACCGGAGAGAGACAATCCCATCGTAGGGGCGGACTTTCGCGTAGCACTCTTCGAGCCATGTCCGCCCAGGGCAGGCACAGAGACCTGCCCCTACGGGTGACCGGCAAATCAATACCTCTACGGATGATCAATCAATCCGGCGGTTAATCCTGTTTTGAACCATAAAGAACGCGAAGTAACGAGCTTGACTCCTGATTCCTACTTCCTGATTCCCAATTTACCATCATCATGTGCAACAAGTGGGATTACCTATTTATATCGAGCCGATTTTTGGTACAATTGATCATCTGAGGCAAACGTCTTATGGATGGTGACATTACCGACAACCGACATCACCCGGATTTTGAGTTTAACCTGCGTGAGCTGGCGGGCTCAATGGGTGATTTTGGCACCCTCTTTCCCCTGGCTGTCAGTTACATCGCTATCAACGGCATGAACCCGGCTGGCTTGTTCATCATGCTTGGCTTGACCAACATTGCCCTCGGGCTGATCTATCGTTTGCCAATGCCCCTGCAGCCTAAAAAGATTGTCGCCATTACCGCCATCACTCAGAAATGGTCGCCCGATTTAATTTACGCTTCCGGGTTGGGTTTGGGCTTGTTGTGGATCCTGCTCACCGTGAGCGGCCTGTTGCGCTGGCTGGTGCGCATCACCCCGGATTACATTGTGCGCGGCATCCAGTTAGCCCTCGGGATTACGCTGGCCTGGCAGGCGCTGCAGTGGATGCGTCCCGAGCCGCTGTTGGGGCTTGTGGCAGTGGTGATCGTGCTGCTTTTACGCAGCAACCGCTACGCGCCCGCCTCCGTGGTGCTGATGGTTTTGGGCGTTATCATCCTGGCCTGGCGGGGCAACTTGCCCGAACACTGGGACCTGCGGTTGACGCTGCCGGTGATCGCTGTTCCCCGCTGGGAAGATGTTTGGAAAACGATGTTGTTGGCTGGCTTTGCCCAAATTCCACTATCAATCTCAAATGCCATCATTGCCCCAGCAGCCCTTATTCGCGATTATTTCCCCAAAAAATCCGTCAGTGAAGAAAAACTGATGCTGAATATGGGCGTCATGAATGTATTCTCCTCCATACTGGGGGGCATGCCGATGTGTCATGGCGCGGGAGGACTGGCAGGGCAATACTATTTTGGAGCTCGCACTGGCGGTGCGCCGATTATGGAAGGGGTCATTGAAATATTGATCGGGCTGTTTCTCAGCGGATCGATTGCCGCGCTGATGGCTGCTTTCCCAATGCCCCTGATCGCCGGGATGATGCTGCTGGTTGGCATTCAGCTTGCCAGGACGGCGAGAAATTTACGCGGCTGGGAGTTAGCCTTAGCGCTTGCCACTGCGGCACTCTCGATTGTCACGAATATTGGCATTGGCTTCTTGGGTGGGCTGGTGGCAGCTCACCTGCTCAAAGCAGTGAGGAGACGAGGGACCGAAGACGGAGGACGGGGGACCGGAGACGGGAAACGGGGGACCGAAGACAGAGGACGGGGGACCGATGACGGGTCGTCAACCACAATTCACTAATTCCTAATTCCTAATTCCTGATTCCAACTTACCATTCACAATTCACCCTCTCGCACCATCAACAAATTCCAAGATCATTGACAGCAACTTGTTGAAAACCTGCTCCAGGTAATTCCAGTAGCTGACCAGAGTCACATCATGGCGGGTGATCTCGTCCTGGCGCAATTCAACATCAGCCAGCTCGCTCAGATACAGGCTTTTTGCTGTCTTGACGGCGATCACCTGGGGGTTTTCAAGCATCGGTTGAAACATCCAGTAAAAGCCATCCGGCAATCCAGGATCAACGGGTGTCGTCGACGAGACTCCCCGCGCCTGGCTGTTCGAAACTACGGCTCCCACAAGCGGCTCACCAGTACGGCTATCTGTAATAAAACCCGCCAGCAAGCCTCCGGGGACCAGGGCACATTCATGGCTGCCGATCTGAACGTTGTCAATCTGCCACCACCATTCTGCACTGGCATTGTAATAATGGAAGCGCACCCTCACATACGGCTGATGAGCAGCCAATTCGCTGATATCCAGCAACGGATGTGACTGCCCGGTCTGGTTTTCAGTTTGGCGCAGGACGTTATACCATTCTCCGCCAACATAAACATCGACATCGGCGATTTCATCCCGGTTGCCCTGATAGCTGAAGAAATTCTGGCTAAAAGAGAGCATCACCGTTGATTCGTCTAAAAAATCCAGAGGCGGTGTGACCAGCGAGACGTCCACATCCAGCGAACCGTGATAATCGGAATCCACCATGGCAAACCCGCCTGAACCCCCGGTCTGGTTGCTGCGCTCCGATTGGTCCTCAAACCCCCAGGTGACCCCCGTCCCCGCGTGATCCCAAACCTCCCAGCCGGGCGGTAATTTCCGGCTGTCAAAGCCCTCTGCCAGGAGGTTGGACGAGGCATATCCCGGCGCCTCACACCCGGCGGTGATCTCGATGGTGTAATGCAAGCTCTCAGGTTGGTCGCCCAGGACAATGCCTTGCGCCAGAACAGGTTGATATCCCGGCACCATTGCGCTGATATTCAAGTCGTAAGCCAGGTCATCGTAGACCGTCACCTGGAAGCGACCGTCAAACGGGTTTGTGTAAACAGCCTGGCTGTAATTTTCGTTCTCAAGCGTGATGCGGGCATACAGCGGGTAGCCATGCCCGCTGCCATCGGTGACGGTGCCTGTGAAAGTCAACAAGTTTGATTTTGGCATCAGGTGGAAATGGGTGGTGGTCGTTCCCCCTGAGGCATCAACCAGCACATCCCCGACCGCTACCGGGTGGTATCCATAGGCAGAGGCTGTCAGCGTGTAAGGGGTTGCGCTGTTGACATGGATACGGTAATACCCATCCTTATCGGTCAGCGCCGAGACACTCGAAGTCATCTCTCCCTGTGAGGTGGCTGCGACCAGGGCGCCAGTGATCGGTTGCTGGTTTTCATGATCAAGGACATAGCCATCTAAATGCCCGCCGGCACAATAAGCGCGGGCGGCATTCACCGCCGCCTGGGCGTCAATCTCGCCCCATCCGGTGGCATGATTGGGTACAAAATCCGGTCCTTCATCCCCCTGACCGGTGTCGTAGGGGATGGGTCGGGCGGTTTCCAGGATCAAATCCGTTGTAGCCGCGACGTCACCCAGCAAGCATTTGGCGGAGCCCCACATCAAGGCAACCTGGCCCGTCACGTGCGGTGCCGACATGGAGGTTCCGCTCAAGGCTGCATACGCGCGGTCATCGCTGCCCGCCGCTGAGAGGATATCCACCCCTGGCGCCACCACCTCCGGCTTGATTGTGGGGTAGCCCTGGCTGTGAAATACTTTGGCGTCATCCGTCGGTCCCCAGTTGGAATGTGGTGCATACTGTCCGTCACTCCTGCCGGTCGAGCCTACCGAGGTCACATTGTGGGAGCGGGCCGGGTTGCCTACGGTGTTCAACCCGGGCGGTGAACTATATCCGCAATTGCTGTTATTCCCATTGGCAAACACCGGGTAAATCCCCATCGCCACCCAGGCATCGATCACGCCCTGGTACCAGGCATTGTAAGCCCGTCCGCAATCTCCCCAGGAATTATTGACTGCCTGTGGGCGCAGGTTGGGATTGGGGTTTTCTCCGCTTAAATTTGTGGGAGCCGCCATGAACTGACCGCACTTGATCAGGTCATTTCCCCAGGCAAACCCGCTGGCGCTGATTGCCTTGCAGGCGATCCAACTCGCCCCGGGGGCTACGCCAATCGCGTCCCCAGAGCCAACCCCGCCTGCCATAATTCCGACCACATGGCTGCCGTGCCCATGGTCATCATAAGGCTCCTCTTTTCCATTGACAGCGTCCCACCAGTGATAATGATGACTGAAGGTCTTTGCACCCAGGTTGCCGCGATAGGACTCAACCAAGGCTTCATGGGTAAAACGCGCCCCGGTGTCAATTGCCCCGAGCACCACGCCTGCGCCTCGATCACCCTGAGACCAGGCCTGGTCGGCTTTGATCTGCGTCAGGTTGGCGGAGATACCGGCGACCGCTGTCGGCTCGGTCTCAATCCACTCTTCCTCGACCTGGCTGCCCAAAAACACCTGTGGAATCGAGAGCAGTGCTTCGATTTCAGCATAATTTAACAGCCCTACCAGGGTTTCGGCGGTGGATGACTGAACGGCAATCACGTTCTGAATCCAGAAAGCTTCGTAAGGCACACCCTGTTCAGCCAGGTAGGCGAGCACCTTTGCCTGTGAACTCGCAGACAGCGCCGTCAGGGTTTCATAGACAAACCAGCCGCGTTCTTCCCAAGAAAGCGCATCTGCCGGGCTCAGATCAGCTTTTTCTTCAAAATAAATCAAGAAATCGAGCGGCTCGGAGGTCTTCGATTTAGCCAGCAGAGCCGGATCAACCCAGGGGATTTTCTGGTTCCCATCATCCGCTTTGACCGGCAAGCGCCCATTGCCCCACAGGGTCAGCCCAATCATCCCAATTAAAAGTAAAATTCCCGACCGCAAAACCAGTTTATGTTTCATCGCTACATCCCATCTCGAATATTCATGCCAGGTAAGCCCGTTCGCCGTTGAATAATCACACCTTCTCAGCAGCAAGATTCGTACCAGAGCCAGTCCGGCAAATCGAATCCGCCTATCCAGGTCGCTGGCGAAAGCCCACATGATAAACAGCAGGTTGGTGCGGATCAGTATATGGAGTAGGGAACGGGAATGGGAAACAGTGAATTACCGCAAAACCTTATGCAAGGCTAGAACCCTGATCAAGAATTTGTTAATATTTAATGCTAAAATTTAAAGAACAGCCGGATAGAGCGACTGACTATCAAATTTGATCATCTTAGAATTTAAATGGAGGCAGATATGAAATTTAAGAATTTTCTCAGTTTTGAACGGATGATCACCCCGGTGATCATCAAAGTCTTGTTTTACATCGGCTTGGTCGTCAGTGTCATTGGCGGGATTGTTGTATTCATCGGTTCTGTGATTGCCGGGTTCGCGGACGGAGGCGTTGGATCCATCTTGCTTGGGTTAATCGGCGGCTTGATCGGCGGCGTCCTGACCGTCTTCCTGGGTGTCCTGGCTACCCGGATCTATGCTGAACTGTTGATCCTGTTCTTCCGCATCAATGAAACCCTGACAGACATTAAAGGCCTACTGCAGGAAAAGTAATTTTCTGAGTATGTGAACGGTGAGTGGCCGTTGCCAGCAGACTCTACTTTGGGCTGTGTTCTTCATGCTGATTTGGTTTGAAGGCTGCGTGGCTTAAAACTCCCCACTCACCTTTCACCGTTTACCACTTTCGATACTCCATTTGACCGCTAGCCCGGTTTGGAGTATTCTGCTGCCTATGAATATGCATGCTACCGCGCTGGCGCATCCCAATATCGCCTTTATCAAATTCTGGGGGCTGGCTGACGAACCCCGCCGCATCCCAGCCAACGGCTCGCTCTCGATGAATATCGACGGCTTGACGACCAGGACCCGCGTGGAGTTCGACCCGACCCTGGCAGCAGATGAACTGCTCATCAATGGTCAGCCAGTTTTTGGCAACGGGTTGGAGCGCGTCCAGACCTTTATGGATCGCATCCGGAGGTTGGCAGCAAAAAAACTGTATGCCCACATCAGTAGCGAGAATAACTTTCCCATTGGCGCCGGGCTGGCCTCCTCGGCTTCTGGTTTTGCCGCCCTGGCCCTGGCCGGGACGGCTGCACTCGGTTTGACGCTTTCCGAAAGGGAGCTTTCTGCACTTGCCCGTTTTGGTTCAGGCTCGGCATGCCGTTCCATCCCCGCCGGGTTTGTCGAATGGACCGTAGACCCTGCGATGGGCGAGACCGATGCGCACTCCATCGCCCCTGTCGACCACTGGGACCTGGTGGATTGCATCGCCATCCTCAGCCACGCGCACAAACCGGTTGGTTCGCAGGAGGGGATGCGCAGCGCTCCCTCCAGTCCACTGCAGGCCGCGCGGGTCGCTGATGCCGAACGTCGGCTCAAGCTCTGCCGCCAGGCGATCCTCGAGCGCGATTTTGCTGTCCTGGCAGAGATCACCGAGCTGGACTGCAACCTGATGCACGCTGTGATGATGACCTCCACGCCTCCCCTGTATTATTGGGAGCCCGGCTCGCTGGCGATCATCCAGGCGGTGAAAGCCTGGCAGGCGGAGGGGCTGTCGGTTACCTTCACCCTGGATGCCGGCCCCAACGTGCATCTGATTACCACCCGCGGCAGCATGGATGAGGTCACCCATCGTTTGAGGCGCTTCCCAGAAGTCATCGATGTGGTTTGCGGAGGCCCAGCAGGCCCGGCGCGGCTTGTGGAGCAGGTTTCACCCTCCCGGACAGCGCAGGTATAATCATAATGAGATGCGTTAATTAAAAAACTGTTTAGATGCGGATGACCTCGTATGGATTATTGAGGATACTATGAGCGTGATTTTATTAATTTTGCAGGTCGTGATCATCATCGGCCTTTTAATTTTCTTCCACGAGTTGGGCCATTTTTTGGTCTCGCGTGCCGTTGGCGTGCACATCGAGGAATTTGGTTTTGGGTACCCGCCACGGTTGGCGAAGATCGCAACCTGGAAGGGTACGGAGATTACCCTTAACTGGATTCCCTTTGGCGGATTTGTGCGTCCAAAGGGTGAAGATGATGACACAATTGAAGGTGGCATGGCGGCAGCCCCAGCCTGGAAACGTTTAACGATCGCCGCTGCAGGTCCGTTGATGAACTTTCTCATCGGCATCATCATCCTGGTCGTCATCTACAGCGCCCTGGGCATCCCTGCCTCTGACCAGGCCATGATCACCCAGGTGGCGCCTAATTCGCCAGCCATGCAGGCTGGCTTGCTTCCCGGTGATATTTTCATCAGTGTTGATGATGTCGCCATTGAAAACATGGATCAACTGGTAACTGTGATCAATGAGCGGGCTGGTTTGCCGGTAAGCGTGAAAGTTTTGCGCGCTGGTCAGGTTGAAACCTTCATCCTCACCCCGCGGCTTGAACCACCCCCGGGCGAGGGCGCCATGGGTGTCGCCTTGAGCAACCCGCTCAAGCCCACTCCCTTTTTCAAATCGGTGGGCTACGCCCTTGAATCCACGCGGCTCATTATTCGGGAAACACTCTTGCTGCCAGCCCGGTTAATTCGCGGCACCGTTGACCCCGCGATCGTTCGCCCGGTGGGTTACAAGGGGATCTACGATATCTACAGCCAGGCGGTTGAGATGGACCAGGAAACCTCAATTGCCACAGCCGAACCTGTGCCGATTTTTACCCTGTCGATCATTGCCAACATCTCAATCGCACTGGGCATCACCAACTTGCTGCCCATCCCCGCTTTAGATGGCGGTCGAATTTTATTCACCCTGCCAGAATTAATCCTGCGCAAACGCATTCCTCAAAAATGGGAAAACGCCATCAACACCGTCAGTTTCTTGCTGCTGATCCTGCTGATGGTCGTGATTACTGTGCTGGATTTTACCAACCCGATTGTTCTTCCCTGATAGCATCAATCGAGGATTAAAAAATGAACTATTTAAACCACAAAGATTTTGAATTTAACACCGTTAAAAAAGCCCTGCTCAATGCGGATGCGCCCTTTCCGCCTGAGATGATCGATTATTTCTCCGATATTTCGGAGAAGGACCTTGAACTGTTGAAGGACGTTTGGCCCCAGGTCTGGATTGAGCGCCGCCGTGGACTGCTGGAAGACATGGAAAACCTGGCTGAAAACGATACTCTGTTAGATTTTGACCCCGTTGCGATCATGTGTCTGGAAGATGAGGACCCGGTCGCACGGGCTACCGCCATTCGTTTGCTGTGGCAGTCTGATAGAGAAGACCTGGTGCCCCTGTTACTGAAACGTCTTCAGGAAGACACTGAAACCATTGTGCGCGCTGCGGCTGCCACCGCGCTGGGCACTTTTGTTGAGCTGGGCGAGCTGGAAGAGATCAAGGCTGGAACCTTACAGCAGGTTGTGGATTGCCTGATCAAAACCTATCAGGATTCCGGGGATAAGCTGATCTGTCGACGCGCGCTTGAATCCCTCGGTTACTCCAGCCACCCCGCCATTCCGGATTTTATTCGCCGCGCTTACGAATCGAACGACGAAGAATGGTTGCAATCGGCTTTGTTTGCCATGGGTCGCTCCTATGATAAACGTTGGACGAACCAGGTCCTGGATATGTTCACTCACCCCGATTCCGAAGTCCGTTGCGAGGCAATTCGCGCTGCGGGTGAGCTGGAGGCCCAGGATGCACGCGAGTTGATTATCGATCTTCTGGAAGAGGGCACCGATGATGAAGAACTTTATTTCGCTGCCATCTGGGCGCTTTCAAAAATTGGCGGTGAGGGTGTGCGCGAGCTGATCGAGACTGCCCTGGATGAAGCCGAAGACGTGGACGAGGTTCTCCTCCTTGAGGATGCCCTTGCCAACCTCGACTTCACCGAACAGGTCAGCCGGTTCGATATGATGAACTTTGACGAGGACGACCTGGATGACTGGCTTGATGATGAAGAAGGGGATGCGTATTAGCCGCCTGCCCCTGTGTTTGATGTTCTAAATTAATGAGGGTGCGCCGATGAACGAACACAATATCCATCGTTTGCATGTCCACGTCGAGGGGATGGTACAAGGGGTGGGTTTTCGCTATTTTGTTCTCAGGTCTGCCCAGAAACTGGGGTTAACCGGCTGGGTGCGTAACCGTTACGACGGTCGAGTTGAGGTGATGGCGGAGGGCACACTGACCAGTCTCAACCGTTTGCTTCAAGAACTGCGCAGGGGTCCTCAAAGTTCGGAAGTGTGGAATGTGGACTATCAATTTGAAGACGCGCGGGGGGATTTTGAACGCTTCAGTGTGTTATCGACCGGGTAAACAACCCATTGATGGAAAGCCCGATAGCCCCCTACATTTAATCTCGACCGCCGGTGATTAACTGCACTTTTTTCCACGGCGGAAGATCCGATTCATCCGCCAACATCGCCCGCAGTTCATACACCTGATCGCGCAGTAGGGCTGCTTGCTCAAATTCCAGCTCACGTGCGGCGGCTTTCATCTGTTGTTCCAGCTCGTTGATCATCCTGAGCAGCTCTTTTTGTTCCAGTTTACTGGCTTTTCCGCGCAGATTTTCCCCGTCTTCAGCGCCGACATCGCGCGCCAGGCGGTCTGTCAGGTCACGCACAGCTTTGACCACGCTGGCAGGCTCAATATGGTGCTCCTTGTTATAAGCCATCTGGATCGCCCGGCGGCGGTTGGTCTCATCAATGGCATATTGCATCGCTTCGGTGACCAGATCTGCGTACATGATGACCTGTCCGTGAAGGTGCCGGGCAGCTCGACCAATCGTCTGGATCAGTGCCGTGCCCGAGCGCAGAAAACCCTGTTTGTCCGCGTCAAGGATGGCAATCAGCGAAACCTCGGGTAGATCCAAGCCCTCGCGCAACAGGTTAATCCCCACCACCACGTCAAACACCCCCAGGCGCAGGTCGCGCAGGATGCCCACCCGTTCGAGAGTTTCAATTTCAGAGTGCAGGTAGTGCACCTTCAAGCCCAGTTCCATCAGGTAATCCGAAAGGTCTTCTGCCATGCGTTTGGTGAGGGTGGTCACCAGAACACGCTCGCCCACAGCCACCCGCCGGGTGATTTCGCCATACAGGTCATCAATCTGACCCTCTGTTGGGCGCACGATCACCTCGGGGTCCACCAAACCTGTCGGACGGATGATCTGCTCCACCACCTGGTCTGCGATAGAAAGTTCATATTCGGCAGGAGTGGCTGAAGTGTACAGGGTGATGCCCATCTGCTGCTTGAACTCCTCGAACTTTAACGGGCGGTTGTCCAGCGCAGAGGGCAGGCGAAAACCATAATCAATCAGTACCTGCTTGCGCGAACGGTCGCCATTATACATGCCACGAATCTGAGGAATCATCATATGGGATTCGTCGATCACCAGCAGGTACTCCTTGGGCAAAAAATCGATCAGCGTCCAGGGTGCCGTCCCGGCAGCCCGACCGTCGATGTGACGGGAATAATTCTCAATACCTGAACAGTAGCCCACCTCGCGCATCATTTCCAGGTCATAGCGGGTGCGCTGCTCCAGGCGCTGAGCCTCCAGCAGTTGACCTGCTGCGCGTAGCTCTACCAGGCGTTCTTCCAGCTCGCGCTCGATGTTCAGCAGGGCTTGCGCCATGTGTTCATCTTCAGTGATATAGTGCTTGGCAGGGTAAATATCTACCGTCTCAGGCACGCCAAACACCTCGCCCGTCAGGGGGTCCACGGTGATGATGCGCTCCACTTCATCGCCAAAGAAACTGATGCGAAAGGCGCGCGTGTCATCGTAGGCGGGTAATATTTCCAGCGTGTCCCCCCGCACCCGGAACACACCGGGCTTGAGCTCAAAATCGTTGCGGGTGTACTGGCTTTCCACCAGGCGGCGCAACAGGGCATTCCGCCGGTAGATGCGTCCCACTTCCAGTTGAATCACCGTGCTGCGGTAAGCCTCGGGATCCCCCAGCCCGTAAATCGCCGACACCGAGGCGACGATGATCACGTCCTTGCGCGATAATAGTGCGGTGGTCGCCGCCAGGCGCAGGCGGTCGATTTCGTCATTGATCGAGGTCTCTTTTTCAATGTACAGGTCACGCTGCGGCACGTAGGCTTCAGGTTGGTAATAATCATAGTAGGAAACGAAATACTCCACCGCGTTATTGGGAAAGAACTCCTTAAATTCGGCATAAAGCTGGGCGCCAAGGGTTTTGTTATGCGCCAGCACCAGCGTGGGCAGTTGCACCTGTTGAATCACGTTGGCGACGGTGAAGGTCTTACCCGTGCCGGTGGCGCCCAGCAGCACCTGGTGACGCATGCCGCGTTGAATCCCCGCCACCATTTTGGCAATCGCCTCGGGCTGGTCTCCGGTGGGTTGATAGGGGGCTTGTAGTTCAAAGGGCATGGAGTTTTTCCTGGGTTATCCTTCGTGCTGAATTCAAATATTCTGCAACAGGATTTTACCTTATCGCGAGAAAGGAAGTGGTCTCAGGTGATGGTGAGCGGTGGATAGGATTCAGGATTCAGGAATCAGGAAGCAGGAATCAGGAAGCAGGAAGCAGGAGGCAGGGGGCAGAAAGCAGGAAGCAGGAATCAGGAAGCAGGAAATAGGAAATAGGAATCAGGAAATAGGATGCAGGAATCAGAACTCAGGAAGCAGGAGGCAGGAAGCAGGAAACAAGAAGCAGGAAACAGGATGCAGGAAGCAGGAATCAGGAAAATAATTGGCACTGCGATTATTTTTCTTTCTAAGCTCTAAGCTCTAAGTTCCAAGATCTAAGCTCTTTCAACGACGAAGTCCCCGGGTGCAGGCGCTCAAAGCCCTTACAGGGCACAGGGAGTGCTATGCGAAGCGGGATCAGCGATTCTAATTCCTATGCCAAAAAACGTTATAATTAGAACCGCGACACATGCAAATACACCTGAGAAATGGAAAAACCTGATGAAAATTCCCATGTCCTCTCCGATCATCACTGATGCCGACCGCCAGGCGGTGCTGGAGGTGCTCAACACACCCAATCTCTCCATAGGTCCCAGGATTGAAGCCTTTGAGCGCGCCTTTTGCAACCTGACCGGCGCGCAACACGCCATCGGAGTTAATTCGGGCACGGCGGGACTGCACCTGTGCGTGCGGGCAGCCGGAATCAAAGCGGGAGATCTTGTCCTGACGACGCCCTTCTCCTTTGTCGCCTCTGCCAACGTGATCCTGTTTGAGAACGCCATTCCCGTTTTTGTGGATGTAGATCCGCTGACCGGCAATATTGACACCGATCAGCTCAACCGGGCGGCGGAAGACCTCAGCCTAGGGGGCGACCTGGCTCGTCAATGGCTGCCCAGGCAACTGCCCGAGGGGTGCGAAGAACACCTGGGAGCCGTCAAAGCCATTCTACCCGTGGATGTGTTCGGGCAGCCCGCAGACTATGATCACATTAACGCCATTGCCCGGAGGTACAACCTGGCGGTAATCGAAGATTCCTGCGAAGCTTTGGGAGGAGCATACAAAGGTCAACCGGCGGGGACCCTGGGTGATTTCGGCGTATTTGCCTTTTATCCGAACAAGCAGATCACCACGGGTGAAGGTGGGATGATTATCACTAACGATCCGGACGCCGCAAATTTCATGCGTGCTTTACGCAACCAGGGCCGGGCACCCGGAGACACCTGGTTACAGCATACTTACCTGGGATACAACTACCGCCTGGATGAGATGAGCGCCGCCCTGGGTTTGGCTCAACTGGAGCGACTGGAGACGCTACTTGAAAACCGGGCGCAGGTGGCTGACTGGTACGCAAAACATCTGGCGAAGATCGACCGGGTCTCTCCGCCGGGGCTGGCAGACAGCACCACCCGCGTGAGCTGGTTTGTGTACGTGGTCCGCCTGGACGCATCCATCAACCGCGACCGGCTGGCAAAAATCCTAGAGCATCGGCGTATACCGGTCCGCCCGTATTTTTCACCGATCCACCTGCAGCCCTATATGGTGAAAGCCTTCGGTTTTCAGCTGGGTGACTTTCCGGTGACGGAAGAGCTGGGAAAGCGCAGCCTGGCGCTGCCCTTTTCTGGGGCGATGACTGAAGAAATGGTGGTTGAGGTCTGCCAGGCGCTGGCTGAAGCGCTGCCTGCCTCCGAAGTCTCTGCGTCGGGGCGGTAGGGACATGGATCATGCGTTTTATCCCCCACGGTCAGTCGGCATCCTGCTGCAGGGCGGGTTGATGCTGGCTTTCGTGGGCGCGGGCGGGTTTTTCTTTTCCCGTGCCTCACAGGATCCTTCCGGGGTGAACTTTTTGCTCTATATGTTGATTGCGTTGATCCTTTTGGTTCCCCTGCCGCTGCTGGGGTACCGCCTGTACGCCCTGAACAATGCCGTTTACATCTTGCGCAGAGAGGGATTGATGATCCGCTGGGGATTGCGGCGCGAGGATATCCCCCTGAACTCCATCGAGTGGATGCGACCTGCCAATGAGATCGGGTTTCGCCTGCCCCTGCCCTGGTTGCGCTGGCCTGGCGCATTCCTTGGCAGGCGCACGATGGCTGAGCTGGGACAGGTGGAATACCTGAGCTCAGACCTGCGCCATATGATCCTGGTGGCCACGCCGAGCAGGATATTTGCCATCTCACCCGAGGACGTCAGAGGATTCATGGCAACCTTCCAGCGAATGAACGAGCTGGGCAGCCTGACGCCGTTAGACGCCCAATCGGTTTTTCCCCAGGTGTTCATCGGAAGGGTGTGGGAGGATCCCATCGGGCGCTGGCTGGTCTTGGGGGGATTGGGGCTTGGACTGATCGTCTTACTGGTAGTGGCCATAGCCGTCCCGGGATTGGAAGAAATCCAGTGGGTGGAACCCGGTACTACTGCGCCCGGGGAGCGTCTGCTTTTGCTGCCTGTGTTGAACAGTTTGGTCTGGATAATCAACCTGGGGGCGGGTACGCTGCTCTATCGGCGGGGTCAAGACCTGAAAATTGCTGCCTACATACTGTGGGGGACATCGGTGTTGACCGGTCTGTTGATGTTGGTTGGCAGTTTATTGCTGATCTTTTGATCAGGCAGTTGTTATGACGGGGGATTTCAGTTATGATTACCAAAAATTAAACGGATACAGCAATGGTCAATTTTTTCATCGGGATGTTTGTAGGCGTTGGAGTGGCGTACATGGCGCATCGGGTGCAGGCTCTCAACCGGGGTGGCGCCGTTGCTGCGGCGGTGCTGGGGACGGTAGTTTTTGGCATGGCTGGCGCAGGCTGGGCTGTGGTCATGCTGACCTTTTTTGTGTCCTCCAGTCTACTTTCGAAGCTGTTTAGAGCCAGGAAAGCGGCTACCGGACCTGATTTTGCTAAGGGGTCCAACCGTGACGTGTGGCAGGTGCTGGCTAACGGCGGGGTATCGGGTGCGGCAGCGCTGGCGTATTTTGTTTTGCAGCAGGTTCACCCAGCCGGAACACTGGCGTCGATCCTGTGGGTGGGGTTTGCTGCCAGCCTGGCTGGAGCCAACGCTGATACCTGGGCGACGGAGCTGGGCATGCTCAATCCCCGGCAGCCGCTGCTGCTGACCACGCTGCAGCGTGTGCCCCGAGGTACCTCGGGAGGGGTCAGCCTGGTGGGGACACTGGCTGCGCTGGTTGGCTCTGCCCTGGTGGGCGGAATGGCTGCCTGGGTGACTGGCATGGGCTGGGCGCCCGCACTGGATGCCTCACCCTGGAAAGCTCTGGTGGCGATTGCTGTGGGCGGAGTGGTGGGTTCGCTGGTCGATTCCCTGCTGGGGGCTACCTTACAGGCGATTTATTTCTGCCCGGCCTGTCAAAAAGAGACGGAAAAGCACCCGCAGCACACCTGTGGGGGAAAAACCGTGCATCAGCGCGGGCTGGCGTGGTTGAACAATGATGGGGTTAATTTTCTGTGCACACTCAGCGCTGCCCTGGCGGGGGTATGCCTGTTCCTGGTTTTGCTGTAAATCATCCCTGGGAGAACTGGCAGCTAAACCGATTCACCCCCAGCGTCCCTGACCGACGATCTACACACGTGAATTGTTAGTGGTGAATGGTGAGTTATCGAAAGTCCTCGACAGCCTGGTAAAGCGCCAGCAGGTTTTCCACGGGGATGTTGGCTTGCACGTTGTGAATCGGGTTGAACACAAATCCGCCCCGGCTGCCAAAAATTTGCATGCGTTCTCGCACCTGGCTGCGCACCGCCTGCGGGGAGCCAAAGGGCAGGGTGGACTGAGTATCTACGCCGCCGCCCCAGAAGGTGACCCGTTCGCCGAATTGTTTGACCAGGGTGGTGGGGTCCATCGCCGCCGCGGAAGTCTGCACGGGGTTGAGAATATCAAAACCGGCTTCGATAAAATCGGGATAGAGTTTGATCACGGATCCACAGGAGTGGATAAAGGTTTTCCAGGTCGTGTTTTCGTGCACCCAGGTGTTGATGATTTTGTGAAAGGGTTGGAACAGATCGCGATAGGCTTTGGGAGAAATCAATGGTCCGTTTTGGGCGCCAAAATCAGCACCGCTGACGAATAAAATGCTGACCTTTTCGCCGACCCTGGCGTGGATGTGCTTGAGGTTTTCCAGCCCGATCTCGCACTGTCCTTCGAACACCCTCCAGATATAATCGCGCCGGGTGATGGTGGACATGTACCACTCGGTCATATCGCGGATGCCTGCGGGGTTGGGCAACTGGACACCCGGCACAAGGGCGATATCGCCGAAGCCGGTGCCGCCAAAATTCGCAAAAATCGCCTTATCTGTGTCGGTGAACAGCCGCCGGGCTTCCTGTTCGTAATGTGCCAGGTCAGACTCAGAAACCAGCTGGAATTCCTCCAGGTTTTCCGCCGGGTCTAACCGGGCATCATCGATCGGCGGTTGGCGCACGATGGCGTCAAAATAAAAACCGCCTGCAGGCATGCGTCCGCTGGGGGCAAATGACGAATTGCCCTGCGGGTACATCAGGATGTCACCGTTAGGTTCAGGTTGGGTGTTAAAGCCGCCCGGCACCAGAACCGGCGTGCCGTCGAAGAAGGTCCACGGTTTCCAATCCTTGAGGGCATAGCCAAACATACTATCTGGTCCCCACAGGGGCACCACATCCACACCCAATGCGTCCAGCAGGTCAGGTTGGATCTCGCCCAGCATCTGGTAGGGCTCGATCACTTTTACCGGCGTTCCTGGAGGGTCCAAACCTAAAGCCTGGCGTAATTTGTACACTGAGCTGACGTGCATGCCCGTCACCGGGCTGCCGCCCAGATCCAGGGGCACCCGGTCGGGCTTCTGGTGGTTGAGTGCCAGGTTGACTCTTTCGCGAGAATTCATCGCCTAACCTTTATGGAAAACCGTGTTTATTCCGTGGCTGCCAGTTCGGCGATCTTCACCAGTACCTCAACGGCTTTTTCCATGGCGAAGGTGGGGATGAACTCGTATTTACCATGCGCATAGTGCCCGCCGGTGAAGAGGTTGGGAGTCGGCAAGCCCATATACGACAGGCGGCTGCCGTCCGTCCCACCGCGAACGGGATCAACGATGGGGGTCAGACCCACCGCCTGGATGGCCCGAATGGCGATGTCCATGATCTGCGGATGGGGCTCCACTTGCTGGCGCATATTGTAGTACTGGTCTACAAGTTTGAGATCGATGATCTTTTCGCCATATTTGGCATTGATGTAATCCACGGCTTTTCCAAGGAGCGTCTTTTTCTGTTCAAACCTCGCCCGGTCGTGATCGCGGATAATGTAAGTCATGCTGGCTTCCTCAACCGATCCGCCAAACTGGAACAGGTGGTAAAACCCCTCGTATTTCTCGGTGTGTTCAGGGCGTTCAAAGACCGGCAAAAGTTCATTCAATTCCATGCCGATCAGCAGGGCGTTGCGCATCTTGAGCTTGGATGTGCCGGGATGCACGTTGCGCCCGTGGATGGTCAACTCGGCGCCGGCGGCGTTGAAGTTTTCGTACTGAACCTGGCCGATCTCACCCCCATCAATGGTGTAGGCAAAATCAGCGCCAAAGGCTTCGACGTCAAAATGGTCTACCCCTGCGCCGACCTCTTCATCGGGTGTGAAACCGATTTTGATCGTCCCGTGTGGGATCTCGGGATGCTCGAGCAGGTATTCTACGGCAGCCATGATTTCGGCGATGCCGGCTTTGTCGTCGGCGCCCAGCAGGGTTGTACCGTCAGTGGTAATCAGGGTCTTGCCGATGTATTTCTTCAGGTCGGGGAATTCTTCCGGGTCCATCAAGATGCCCTTTTCAGCGTTTAATGTGATCACACCCCCATCATAGTCTTCGATGAACTGCGGGTTGACGTTTGTCCCAGACAGGTCCGGGCTGGTATCCATGTGAGCCAGGAACCCGATCACCGGCACGCCAGTTCGATCGATGTTGGCTGGCAGCGTGGCGGTGACGTAGCCGAACCCGTCCATGGCTGCGTCCTTCAGGCCGAGCTCTTGCAGCTCGTCAACCAGCAGGCGCGCCAGGTTTAGCTGTTTAGCGGTGCTGGGGTAGGTCGTGGATTTGTGGATCGATTGGGTGTCGATTTTTATGTAGCGGATAAAGCGTTCGATAACAGATTGCATGGGGACCTCAATTTATCGTGAAGGGTGAGTAGAAAATCGTAATATTGAATCAAGAATCAGGGAAGGGCCTTTCAGCAATGGATTGCCCATTACTCACCACTTATATTTTCCAGTGGTCGAGAAATTCTTGTATGACCGGGTGTTTTGGATGGTGCAGCACATTTTCGGCTGAGCCCTGCTCAATCACCCTGCCTTCGTCAAGAAACAGGACCTCATCCACCAGGCGCAGCGCCTGGGCAGGCGAGTGAGTGGAAAGGATGAGGGTGCAGTTGTTGTCATCGACGTATTTAAGGAGCGCTTTTTCTATCTGGCTTGTGCCGCGGATATCTGCTGAAGCCGTTGGTTCATCTAATAAAAGCAAATTGCACGGTTTGACAATCATGCGCGCCAGAGCCATCCTTTGAGTCTCACCGCCGGAAAGCTGGTTGCCGTACGCGTGTTGAAGGTGATCCATGCCCACCGCTTTAAGCGCTTCCAACACCTGGTCTTTAGAAACCTGTTCTTTATCCATTGCAATGGCAACATTTTTCTCTACCGAAAACCGGAATGCATAAGGGGATTGCGGCATATAGCCCATGTTGTTGGGTGTGGAGCTGGTCACTTCTCCCGAATCGGGTTTAAGGACACCTGCCAGGATGCGTAAGAGCGTGGTTTTTCCGCTGCCGTTGACTCCAATCAGGGCGTAGCGCTTTTTCAGGTCGAACACCAGGTGCGGGATATCCAGTACGACGCGCGCATCGTAGATTTTTTTGATGTCCTTCAATTCGATCATGCCTTCCCCCTTGATTCCAAATAGTTCACCAGGGCATTGATTCCAAAGGAAATGACCAGCAGAACGACCCCCAGTGAAATGGCGAAGTGGAATTTGCCCATATTGGTCTGCATCATGATGGCTGTTGTCATCACCCGTGTTTTATATTGCACGTTGCCACCCACGATCTGCACAGCGCCGACCTCGGCAATCGCTCGCCCAAATCCGACCAGTACGGTTGAGACCAATTGACTTTTGCACTCATACACCATCAATCCCATCTGGCGCCAGGCAGAGATGCCCACGCCTTGCGCAGTCTCTCGAATGCGCGGTGCAGGAATAGATATGATGGTGGCGGTCAGACCGGTCATAATCGGCGTTATCAAAACGACCTGGGCAATCACCATGGCGGTAACAGAATAGAGGAGTTTTAACGTCCCTAATGGACCGCTGCGAGAGAGCACAAGAAACACCGCCAGGCCACCAACGACCGGAGGCAAACCCATCAGGGTATTGGTGACGCGCAAAACCCAGTGTTTTCCTTTAAACTCTCGGCTGCCGATCAGCGCCCCCAGTGGAATGCCCAACAGGGAGGAAATACCCGTTGAGATCAGTGACATGCGCAACGTGACCGCAATAATTTGACGCAGTTCCGGGTTCTCGCCAAAAAGAAGGTTGATGGCTTTAATTAATCCGTCCATAGGGATGTGGAAGGACCCTTTGAATCATGTTGATTTGTGTAGGCTTTAAACGGATATGATTAATGGTAATGAACACGGGGACTAACGCATCCCCGTGTTCATTTAATCATATTCAATTATCGCATGGAGAAGAACAGAGGTTCACCATATTCTGCCACACCGTAAGCATCAATCAGGTCCAATGCTTTCGGTGAAGTCATCCATTCGATGAAAGCCAGGGCACCCGCATAGTTGGTGTCCTCCCAACGTTCGGGGGTAATGGCAATTAACGAATAGGTGTTTTTCATGTCTTCGGCTTCTTCCTTCAGCAGTTTGAGATTGTCGTCATGCGCAAGGAAGGTCGCTTTGTCAGAGAGGGTATAAGCCATTTCCTCATCAGCAACGGTTAACGTCTGGCCCATGCCAGCGCCAACACTGATGTACCAATCCTCTTCCGTCGGGTCAATGCCGGCATCTTCCCAAATCTTCAGTTCTTTGACATGGGTTCCGCTCTCATCACCGCGGCTGACAAACTTTGAGCCGCTGTTGGCGATGGCTGCAAAAGCCTCGGCCGCTGTGGTGGCGTCCTTGATGCCTGCCGGATCAGCCTCGGGGCCGACGATGACAAAATAGTTGAACATAAATGGCAGGCGCTCCTCACCAAAGCCTTCACCGATAAAATCTTCTTCAGAAGACTTGGCATGTACCAGCAGACAATCTGCATCACCCGTGCGAGCCTTTTCGATGGCGGCACCGGTTCCCGCTGAGGTAATCTCAATTTTATAGCCCGTGTCAGCTTCGAAATGGGGTTGCAAGTAGGGCAGCAAACCTGAATCGTTGACCGAGGTCGTCGTGGAGAGACGGATCACAGGGTTTTCAATTTTTGCGGCTGGTGGGGTTTTTGCTGTGCAGGCGATCAAGCCTAACAGCATCAAACAGGTACAAGAAACAATTAAATACTTTTTCATCTCATTCTCCTTTCCTAATACGGGAGGCACCGCTGTTTCCGGCGATACCCTTGAGCTTGGCCGGTATGCTGGGATTTTACCGGCAAGCTACCGCTCGTACACCCATGGCTATTTCCGAAGGGTGCCGAGTCGAAGAACAGCGGAATTATAAATCATGAAATGACAACTGTCAAATGCACCGGGGGACAGTTAATCGTCGACAGAGATGGATGACCGATGACGGAGGACGGGCTGAGCAGGTAGTGGATATTTTGAACCGGGGGAGATATTGCATGCCGGAGTTTATAGGCAGCTTACCAGGGAATCTACTGTAAATAATCGAATTCCCTCATCTTTCGATCTATCCTCCAGTTCAGCGGTAAAACCGTTGCGGGAAAATAGGGCGAATTTAACCTGCTTAATTTTATGGTTCTTGATCAAGATTTCAGCTTTTTGCTTGAGATTATCCAAAACTTTGACACCAACCGGATGAACTGTCCATTTACACTCTCCAACTAAAGCAAGCTTTTCAGAAAGGTTGAATGCGAGAACATCAATCTCTGCATCCCGATTCCACCACCCCCCGATCCGCTCAGGTAAAAAATTTAATTCGCCTGCTTGTGCCAACTGGCTGGTGAACGTGATCGCTGCTTCCTCAAATGCAAGAGCGATAAAATGGTCCAAATCTGGCTTAATCCGTTGCTGAAGGATCGCATCCGCTAATCCAAGATCAAGGCTGCTTTGATTGGGATGAACATAACGAAACCAGAATCTTAAGAAATGGTCATCAATTTGGTAAATTCCTTTTTTACTTTTTTCGGGTTGCGTTTCGGTAGCTGGCACGCGGCGGGTGATCAACCGCAATTGCTGCAGAATGTCCAGATAGCGTGCAACAGTTGTCACATTCCCTATACCAGCGCCCTGTGTAATTTCGCTCAAACGCGTTCGACCCTGCGCGATTGACCTCAAAATGGAAAAATAATTACGTGGTTCTCTCAATTCTTCCATAAGAAGGAAACGCGGCTCATTGAATAAGGTGCCTCTTTGCGCATCTAAAATATGTTGTCGAATGTTGGCAAAAACATCCTGGCTATCCTGGAAGGTGCGCAAATAATAGGGCATACCGCCAATAATCGCCCATGCGATGAATTTTTCATCGGTTGTATAGCTCGGGAAGAACAATGCAGATGAAGCCAGGTCCATGGGCTGCAGGAGAGTGCTAGCGGTTCGCCGTCCGTAGAGCGGCGCCTGGTAACTGAGCACTTCTGCTTCCATCATACCGATATACGAACCGCATAACACCAGCATGACTTGTGTATTTTTGAGTTTTTCATCCCACACCTTTTGCACAATGGATGGAATGGCTTTGTTCCCGCTGATCAAATATGTGAATTCATCCAGAATGACGATGGGCTTGGGTTGCATGGGGAGGTCGACCAACGCCTGGAATGCCGCTTCCCAGGAGGGGAATGTAAATCCGGAAGGAGTTTCTGCATGGGTGAAACCGTACACTTGCTGGGAGAAGGTTGCCAATTGCTCTGAATCACTGCTTAATGTGGCGATAAAAAAGATGTGTGGTTTGTCTGCGCAAAACGCGTGCAGCAACTCTGTTTTTCCAACCCGACGACGACCGTAAAGGACGAAAAGTTCTGCTCGATTGGATCGATAGCATTGCTTCAATAAATCAAGTTCAGTCTTTCGATTGATGAACATGGTTTCCTCCTTGAGAAAGCGGATTTTTTAAATACTAATTATAATTATTATAAACGAGATTAGTTTATCACGCAAATTTTATGGCTGGTTCCACCCGCTTTGCTCGGGGTCCTGAAGCTTACAAGGATGGATGACCGAAGACAGCTTTTTTAGTAGCGGGCAGTTATTGGTATAGAGCTTAGAATTTAGTACGGAGAGTATTTAAATATGAACCAGCAGCGATCCGTTTGGCGCCGTCTTCCGTCGCCGCTCATCGGTCAGCTTTTTTTACATTTATGTGTTATCAGCACATTCGTGGGCGTCACCGCGCAGGGTTTCCACGGCGTGCTCCAGGGTTGGCAGGAAGACCTGCACGTTCTCCAGGGCTGCCTTGGGGCTGCCGGGAAGGTTGATGATCAGGGTTTTCCCGCGCAGACCAGCCACCGCACGAGAGAGCATCGCCCGGGGGGTGATTTCCAGGCTGGCAGTCCGCATGGCTTCAGGGATGCCCGGCACCGGGCGCTCAATTGCAGCCAGGGTGGCTTCGGGCGTTACATCACGCGGGGATAAACCGGTTCCACCGCTGGTGAAAATAATGTCGTATTCCCCGGCATCGGCCAATTCAATCAGCGTTGCTTTGATCGCCTTAAATTCATCCGGGATGATCTGCACCGGTCTGACCCTGGCATGCGGTGATAGCGCTTCTATCAGTGCTGGGCCGGTTTGATCATCGCGCAACCCCAGAGAACTTTTATCGCTAATAATTAAAATCGCAACGTTGATCACGGTAGAATCCTGATCTCATCACCGGCGCGCAGAGTCCCTTCAACAATGACTTTGGCGAAAATGCCCTCTGCAGGCATCACGCACATGCCAATCTGGCGGTAAACCTGGCAGTGGTGGTGGCATTCCTTGCCAATTTGGGTCACTTCCAATTCGGCTTCGCCCACCTGCAAGCGCGTTCCCACCGGCAACGAAAATAGTTCAATATCGGCGGTGGTAATATTTTCAGCAAAAATCCCAGGCGTTAAGCCTTTCACGCCCAGTGCAGTCATCTTGTCGATGCTTTCCTGAGCCAACAAGCTGATCTGCCTGTGCCAGTTTCCAGCGTGGGCGTCACCCTGGATGCCATGATCGATTTTCAAGCTGATTTCCGGAACGGGATGCTTGATCGTCCCTTTTTTCTCACTGATGTTAACAGCAACCACGTGCGGTTTCATGTTAACCTCCAATTTTTAACATTGATTTTTCGGATGAGAACCCCTTTTCAAAGTGGTGTCGCATCGGCTTGTTGAAGATCGTGCTGCGAATGACTTCGAGTAAGGCGTCATCACCTTCCTGAAGAGCGGGCTTCAGGGAGATTTCTGCATTGTTACCCAAACAGGGGCGCAACATTCCATCGCTCATCACCCTGATGCGATTGCAATCTGCACAAAAGCTGTGTGATATGGGACTGATAAAACCAACGCGCCCCTGGTGACCCGTGATTTTGTAGTCGCGGGAAGGCTGACCTGAATAACTGGGCGCCACGGGTTGTAAATAAGGCCGGGCGGCAATCAGCTCGTCGTTGTTGATGCGCAGGCTTTCATCTTGCCCAAGAACACCAACCGGCATCAGCTCGATCATTCGCACGTCAAGCGGATTATCCCTGGTGAGAGCGATAAAATCATCCACCTCATCATCGTTGACCCCGCGCACTAGCACCACGTTGATCTTGATCGGTAAAAGATCCGCGTTAACAGCCGCGTCGATGCCTTCCAGGACGTTCTTGAGCTCTCCGCCGGTGATTTGTCGGTACCGATCTTCGCGCAGGGAATCCAGGCTGATGTTAATCCGTTTTAACCCCGCTTTTTTCAAGCCTTCGGCATGTTCCGCCAAATATTGCGCGTTGGTGGTCATTGTCAGGTCGACAAGTTCTTCGATCTGACCCAAACCGCCGACGATCTCGAGGATATCTTTACGCAGCAGAGGCTCACCGCCGGTGACGCGGATGCGGCGGATGCCCAGATCGACACAGACCCTGGCAATACGCAGGAAGTCCGCACAGGAAAGTTCGGCTGCTTTGGGGCAAATGCCTTCGTCGGCGCGGCAATACACACAGCGCAGCGTGCAGCGTTCTGTGACAGAAAGACGCAAATAATTGATATTTCGCCCGTACTGGTCAATCATGCTTGTGGTGTACCTTTTTCATAGTCTCCGGATAGCCCGCCGCTTTTTTTAAGCAACCCAATGTTGACGATCTCCATGCCACGGTCAACCGCTTTGCACATATCGTAAATTGTCAAAGCGGCCAGGCTGGCAGCGGTCAGCGCTTCCATCTCAACGCCGGTGCTGTGATGGCACGCGGTCCGGGCGGTGATGTTGATGGTATCCGGTCCTTCAGGCTCAAATTCCACGCTGACCCGCGTTAATGCAATCGGGTGGCACAACGGGATCAGCTCGGCGGTGCGTTTGGCAGCCATTATGCCGGCAATGCGTGCACAGGCAAGCACATCGCCCTTGGGCGCAGACCCGTCCATGATCATTTCAAGCGTGCTGGCTTTCATTTTAATCGTCGCACAGGCTTCAGCAGTTCGGAGGGTGGCTGGCTTATGGCTGATATCAACCATGGAGGCTTCGCCATGCTCGTTTAAATGGGTTAATGCCATTTGATGATCCTTCCGGGATTCCTTAGCGTGTATCCACCCAGCTTTTCCAGCCGGTCAGCAAAAGCCTGGCTTTGCAGGATTTCCAGGAATTGCTGGACTGTCTCCAGTTCCAGTGCCTCTTCGGCGATCAACAGGTCATATTGTTCATCAGCCACCGGAATAAAGTCCAGGTCGTAAATTTTGGCTGCGGCGAGGATTCCCAGACCTGCATCGGCGGTACCGGCTGCGATGGCTGCGGCGACGGCTGTGTGGGTGAATTCTTCGCGATTATAGCCACGCAGGCTGTCGAGATTCATTCCAACCTGCCCGGCAAGGTGATCAAAGAGGATGCGTGTGCCGCTGCCCTTCTGGCGATTGACGAATTCGAGTTCAGCGAGGTCTGCAAATCCCTGAATGTTTTTCGGGTTGCCCTTGGCCACCATCAAGCCCTGGGTGCGTTGCACACATTCAACCAGAACAACGCCGCCCTGGGGAAAGTATTTTTGCACATAGGGAATATTGTAGGCGCCGCTGGCTTCATCCAGCAGGTGAATGCCGCCCAGATGTGCTTCTGAACGGCGCAGCGCCATGATGCCGCCCATGCTGCCCACATGGGAAGAACCCACCAGGCTGCCCGACCAGCGGTGCCGCATCAGATCAGCGACCTCATCCAGCAAGGGATCATGGCTGCCGGTGACCACCAGCATTGAACGGATCTCTTCCATGCTGTGAGTCAATCTGACCTGCACGCTTTCGCCGGCTTCATACCCTTCGCGCTCCTGCGGGATATCGATGATCCCGTCGGCTTTCACAAAGGAGCTCACCACGCCGGCTCCCCTGCTGAGGGGCACAGCCACGAGCTTTCCGCTCACCAGACCTAACCGGGTGCGGATAAACTCTCTGTATTTCAACGAGGAGTTCAGGCGGCGGGAAAGCACAGCCTCAACGATTGCGGGCGTTTCAGTGCGCTGTTTTGTCAATGCATTGAGGACGGGTTTGAACACCAGTTCCATCACGATAATGCCAGAAACGGGATATCCGGGCAGTCCGATCACCGGGATGACGCCATCCTTGTGAGGAGCTTTGACCATGCCCAGGACGGCGGGTTTGCCCGGTTTGATTCCAATCCCATGCAGGACAACCTCGCCCACGCTGCGGATAGCCGCGGCGGTGAAATCTTCGCGCCCGGCTGACGAACCAGCATTGATGATGACGCCATCGCATTCGTCAGCGGCAATTTCAAGCGCTCGGCGGATTTCTTCAGGCTTGTCAGCAACGATGGGATACACTTTTGGTGTGTAACCCCAATCCCTGAGCATGCCACTGAAGATCGTTGAGTTGAATTCGATGACCTCGCCTTCCGCCGGGTTATCGGTGGGCAGCACAACCTCATCCCCGGTGGGGATGATCCCGATGACGGGTTTTTTCAAGACATCAATTTGCAGTATGCCGCCTGCCAGCATGGCGCCCATTCCCGCAGGAGTGATGATGGTAAAGGAGGGCTGGATCATGTCGCCAGCGCTGATATCTTCGCCGATCTGTCGGACATGTTGCCAGGGCGTTGCTGCAGAATAAAGGATGATGGTATCACCTTCTTCCACAACGTCTTCCACCATAATCACGGCGTCGCAACCTGCTGGCAAGGGGTCGCCGGTGTCCACCCAGGTATAATCCGAGGATTTCAGTCTTACGGGTGTTGTTTCCGTGGCGCCGAAGGTGATGCGGGCGTCCAGGGCGATGCCGTCCATAGCGCAGGCATTATAATGTGGGGCGCAGATGCGGGCGTAGACCGCCCGGGCAGTCACTCGACCCAGTGCATCCTGGGTTGGGATGCGCTCGTCGCCCAGGTTCAGTCCCTGCGCGCTGAGCGCGTCGAGGTAGTTTTTTACAGCTTCATCCAGGGGTGTATTGGTCAGGTATTGATAGGACATTGTTATCTCCTAAAATAGATTCACTTCAACATGTTCATTTTTTTGCAGACCCTCTTTGTCGCGAGGAATGCGAATATAACCATCGGTGTTTGCCAGTGTGGTGATCAGCCCGGATTTACCAATGACCGGGTGCGCCTGCCCAGCCTTTATTTTTACGGGCAACAGGTCTTCGCGTCCGTGGTTGCTGGGCACCGCGCGTGCGATCGGCAACACCAGGCGAACTTCTCCTGTTGACCCACCCATCATTGTTTCCAGGAGGGGTTTAACAAGCACCTGGAACATGAAAAATGCGGCTGCCGGGTTACCGGGCAAGCCAAATACGGGTTTCTCGTCGATAGCGCCCACAAGCGTCGGTTTCCCGGGTTTGGCTGCTACGCCATGCACCAGCAAAGTTCCCAGTTCTGAGACCAGTTCAGGCAATGCATCTTGAATGCCGACGGAGGTGCCGCCGGTGACGATCAAACCATCGCACGTTTTTAAGGCTGTAAGCATCCTTTCCCGGATGACGGGTTTATCATCCTTGCAGATACCAAAGGCATGTGCCCCTGCGCCGCATTTTTCTAAGGCTGCCTGCAGCAGGGGCTCATTCACATCGCGAATTTGTCCCGTACTGATAGGCTCGCCGGGTTTTACAAGCTCATCGCCGGTGGAAATTAATCCGATGACTGGCGCCCGGTATACGGTCACTTGGGTGAACCCCAGGGCAGCCAGGGTGCCAACATCTGCGACATCGATTTTCTTTCCCTGTTGATAGATGACCTGACCGGGCTTGAGGTCGTCGCCCTTGAAGATCAGGTTGGCGCCCGGGGCAACAGGCTTGATTACGCCGATGGTCCCATCGCCGTAGTCTTCGGCATGTTCGAGCATGACCATTGCGTCTGCACCCGCCGGCAGTTCACCGCCTGTTGGCACAGAGGCGCATTCGCCCCGTCGCAGAGTTAATTGGCTGTGCTCACCCATCGCTGATTTCCCAACAACCGTTAATATCGCCGGTATGCTTTCCGAGCTGCCAAACGCATCGGCGCTGATCAAGGCAAAGCCATCCACGGTTGAGCGGTTGAAATTCGGCACGAATTCCTTTGACAACAAATCCTGGTATAGCCTCCTGCCTAAGGCTGCCTCCAGGGGCACATTTTCACCGGATGCACGTAAATGACCAAAATGGTCGCTTATGATCTGGTTGACCTGTGCCAGCGTTTTTACTTCCAGCATCATTGTTAGGCTTTCACCAACTTCTTGTTTAAGGTTAAGTATGGGGATTATAGCTTTAATCGATCTGTATAGCCAATGGAGCTTTGTTACAAGCCTTTATAGAAAACTGTCACCTCCTCCCTGGCGGGTATTTGCGATTTGGGGGCTTGCCCTCCTGGATTTGATTGTGGTGGTTAACCCAAAAGCCGCTCGCACCTCGAGCGGCTTTCTTTTTGGGCTGTAGCACCCTTATCGAAAACTATCGAGGAGGGGTGCTACAGCCGTTGATAAGTAACTACTGTCTATCATTGTACACCACCTCCTCTTTAGTGGGATTGCAGATCCTCAACCAGAACCTGTACGATGCTGATTGGTGATAATGCAAGTATTACACAAACCAGCGGGTTTGTCAATCAAACTGAAGGGGAGTTTGTCTTCCATGCGGAGATTTATTAATGCAGATATTGTTTCGGGTATAATCGAGTTTGTGAAAACCATAACGGAAAGGTCCATGATGCAATTTAGAAAATTTGGTTCGACGGGCTGGGATGTATCCGCTTTAGGGTTTGGTGCCATGCGTTTGCCGATTCTCGAGGGTGATAGCGGCAAAATTGATGAACCACTCGCCACAGCGATGATACGGCGGGCTATCGACGCCGGCGTGAATTATATCGACACCGCCTGGGGTTATCATCGGGAACAGAGCGAGCGATTTCTCGGGCGGGTATTGAAGGACGGTTACCGTGATCGGGTTCGTTTGGCGACCAAACTGCCCTCCTGGCTGGTTGACACATCGGCGGATTTTGATCACTTCCTGGAAGCCCAGCTCGAGCGGCTGGATGTTGACCACCTGGATGTGTATTTATTGCATTCGATGAATGCGCACCACTGGGAGAAGTATCAAAAGCTGGATGTCTTTTCATGGGCGGAGAAAAAGATGGCTGAGGGTTTGTTTCATCATCTTGGTTTTTCGTTCCATGATACCTATGACGTTTTCGAAAACATTGTCAGGGGATATGACAACTGGGCGATGGCGCAGATCCAATATAACTATATCGACATCGATTACCAGGCAGGGATGAAGGGATTGAAGTTAGCTGCGGACCGGGGCATGGCGGTGGTGGCGATGGAACCGCTGCGCGGCGGGCAGATTGCTGTAAACCCGCCGCCCTTGCCGGTGGCAGAAATCTGGGCACAGAGCGAGCGGGATTGGTCGCCTGTAGCCTGGGCGCTGAACTGGCTGTGGGATCAACCCGAGGTGTCACTGGTGCTGAGTGGTATGTCTGCGATGGAACATGTGGAAGAAAACCTGTTATTAGCAGCAGATGCAGCGGTGGGAAAATTGACCGATGAAGACCATGCCCTGGTGAGCCAGGCGCGAGAAACCTACGTTTTATTAAAGCCAATCCCCTGCACCCAATGCGAATACTGCCTGCCCTGCCCAAGCGGTGTGGATATCCCGCGCGTCTTCGCCATCTACAACGATGCCGTCGCGTTTGATGCCTGGGACTCTGGCTACAGAGCCTATAACCTTTTTACCAAACCTGAAGTGCGAGCCGATAACTGCATCGAATGTGGAGAGTGTGAAGCTGTCTGCCCGCAGAACATTGAAATTATCGAATGGCTGGCGACCGCGCATCGGAAATTGACCATTCCTGAAGGTTAAGGAAGGACACATATAGCAAAGTGACTGAAGAACAAGCCCCTGAAGCCCCGCGGCGGTCCTCTCCCTGGCGCTGGATTTTGATCGGCTTTGCAGTGGCGCTGACGATCACCTGGTTGGCGCTGACGCCCAGCGGTCTGTTGGGTAAAGCCCAGGCTGTGGGGTATTCGGTTTGCCACCAGATCGATATACGCTCTTTTCACATCCATGGACGGTCGTTCCCCTTATGCGCCCGCTGCTCGGGTACATTCCTGGGGGCGCTGTTGGGTATGCTCTTTCAGGCAGTTCAGGGTAAAAAAGGCAAGATGCCGTCCATTGGCGCCAGCTTGGTGTTTGCCCTGTTCGCCCTGGCCTGGGTTCTGGACGGGGTTAATTCCTTTGCCATGCTGACTCCCATGCTGCCATCTCTGTATCAAACCCAAAATTGGACCCGTCTGGTCACCGGGATGGGGATGGGGTTGGCGTTAGCGGCTTTTCTATGGCCTGCCTTTGTTCAGACGATGTTCAGGCAGTGGCGGGATCTATCGCCAGTGAGTAGCTGGCAACAACTGCTGCTTCTGGTTGGTCTGGCAGGTGCCCTGGCGGGGCTGGTGTGGTTGGAAATTGCGTGGGTTTTATATCCACTGGCTTTATTAAGCGCCTTCAGCGTGATCATGCTGTTGACGATGGTGTACAGCATGGTATTGGTGATGATCTTCAAACGCGAAAACACTTTTAACCGTCTGAGGGAGTTGTTAATCCCGCTGATCAGCGGTTATGTTATCGCGTTGATCCAGATTGGGGTTATCAGCGTGGTGCGATTTATAATGACCGGTACCTGGGGAGGCTTTACCTTATAATCAGTTTCCGTTATAATTGACGATTATCAACTTCGAAAGCAGGTTAAGATGGATGTCATTGCAGCTTTTGGGCTATCAGCCAGCGCTGGATTAAATGCTTATATCCCCTTACTGGTGGTTTCGCTGTTGGCGAAATTTACCAATTTGATCAACCTCTCTGAAAGCTGGCGTGCATTAGAGAGCTGGTGGATTATTGGCTTGTTGATCGTTCTGTCACTGGTGGAATTTCTGGTGGACAAAATTCCGGCGGTGAATCATATCAATGATATCATTCAGACTTTTGTTCGCCCGACAGCTGGTGCAATCCTGTTTGCAGTCAGCGCTCAAGCGATTACAGAGGTGAACCCGATTCTCTCGATTGCGATCGGTCTGCTGGTGTCCGGGGGCGTGCACGCGGCGAAATCTGTGCTGGTTCGCCCGATAACCACGGCGACCACAGCCGGCGCCGGAGATGTGCCGGTCAGCGTCCTGGAAGACGTGGCTGCCACCACGATCTCAGTGCTCTCGGTGGTGATCCCGATTCTTGTGGCGATTATTTTGGTGGTCTTTCTCATCGGGCTGATCTGGTGGATCGCCAACCAATCGATTGAAAAAACGACCTGAGCCGGAATTACCTGACACAGGGCTTATTTTCATTTATAATATAAGCAGTCATCAGATTGATAGGAGCGAATAATGACAAATCAAGGATACAGTCAACCCCCCATTTATCAACAGACATCTACAATGGCTGTGATCAGCCTGATTTCGGGTATTGCCAGCTTTTTTATCCTTCCCCTGTTAGGCGCAATTCTGGCGATTATTCTGGGCTATTCGGCAAAGAAAGAAATTGCACAAAGCGGCGGCGCGCTCACCGGTGAAGGGCTGGCCACTTGGGGCTTGATATTGGGCTGGGTAAACATCGGTTTGGCTTTGATTGGGATTTGCCTGAGCATCCTGGTGTTTGCTGGCGTTTTAACATTGCCCTTTTGCTTTATTCCATTTGCAAATGGTTTTAATTAATTGGATGACAGGACTTCATAACACTTTAACAATTTGGAGGTATCAATGACAGAAGACATCAGCTATATCCCGGAACTTCCAGAGGTGGATAGCGCAGTTCCAGAAAAGAAAAGCAAAAAGACCCTGTGGATCATTCTCGCGGTCATTGCAGTTCTGCTCATCTGCTGTTGTGTGGCAGTGGTGATTGCACTGGCTGCTGGATGGTTCAGTTCCGACTCGTTAGATCTTTTTTCCCTGTTGCCCTTTTTGAACCTCGTATAGCCTTAGGGAACATCAGCAAGCAAGATTAACGGTGCTCGTCAATTGTATCGCCTAACCAGCCCGATTGGGCGATGAACAATAAGGTGTCCAGTGCCTGACAGGCGTGACGGCGTGTGTGTGCATCGAGATTGAGCGCGTCAAATTCGTCTTGATCCAGCACCAGGTAGCCGCCATCCGGAAACACCAGCAGGTCCAGCGCCAGGTCAACATAGCTGATATAGCCCGGAACGATCTCCGCCGGGGTGGTGACGTTGCAATACCAGCCTTTTAATTGGTCATCATCCCGGTCGTGGATTTCGAAGATGTTATACCAGCGGTTTGAGTAATAACGTTCGAGATAGCGGTCATTTTCCCGCAGGGTAATCCCGTGAAAAGGAAGGTCAGGGCGGTTGAAAAAGGCTTCGACCAGGATGCTGTCTGGCTCCTGGCTGAGAATACGTCCCTCATAACGCCAGGTTTCCTGGCGTTGGGTGTTTAATTTTCGGATGATGACATTCAGGGGGTCAGGTTGCATGGGGTTCAGGCTCCATTTTCCAGGCATAATACATTTGAGGGTGAATAGTGCACCTGCAGGCGCTCTCCGATGGTTAGCGGGTTGGGCAGTAAGATTTTGAATTCGGGTAACCGGTCATTGATGGTCAGGGAAACCTGATATTTTTCACCCTGGAAAACCTGGTCGCTGACTCGACCTGCAAGCAGGTTCACCGCTTCAATGGAAGTCAGTTGCACCTGTGACGGGCGAAAAAGCAGCGTTACCCGCTGACCTGGCGCTGGGGGCTGGCGATCGCAACTGGCGTGTATCAGCCCCAGGGCTGTTTCAACCTGTAAAGGCTTGTGGGAGACCACGGTGCCTTCAACCAGGTTGCCCAGCCCAAAGAACCGGGCGACCCACTCATTGCGGGGATGGTGAAAGAACTCATGAGGACGCCCACTTTGAATAATGACCCCCTGGTGGAGCAGCAGCAGGCGATCTGCTATGGAAAAAGCCTCTTCCTGGTCGTGGGTGACGTAAATGGCAGGTATTTTGCTCTCATGCAGGATACGGCGCAACTCCTGGCCGAGGTCTTCGCGCAGGGTTCGATCCAGGGCGCCCAGGGGTTCATCCAGCATCAGCAGGCGGGGGTTGGGAGCCAGGGCACGCGCCAGTGCAACTCGCTGCTGTTCGCCGCCGGAGAGCTCGGTCACCTTGCGTTGGGCAAAACCCGCCATACCGATGGTTTCCAGCGCGCGTTCAACCCGGGCGTTGATTTCATCAACAGGCAGATTTTGCATCTTAAGCCCGAAAGCAATATTTTCGGCAACATTGCGATGTGGGAACAGGGCATAATCCTGGAACATGAGCCCAAAACGGCGCTTATGCGTGGGAATCCCCGCCAGGGAGGCGTGCTTCCAGTAAACATCGCCGCCTTCAGGTTCTTCCAGCCCGGCGATAATGCGCAGCAGGGTGCTCTTCCCGCTTCCGGACGGTCCCAGCAGGCACACGGTTTCATTTTCATCCACACTGAAGGAGACCCCCTTAAGCAGAGGCTGACCTTCGTAGGACTTGTCGATACTGATCACAGAGAGCATTAATGTTCGCCCCTTTCGGATTTTTGCAGTCTTTCAATGGTGAAGATGCCCGCAGCACACACCAGCATCAAGATGGTGGACATCGCCAGAGCCTGACCGTAGTTAAGCGCACCGGGCTGGGAGATATAGCGATAGATGGCTACGGGGAGGGTGGGGTAATCGGGCCGGACTAAAAACGTGCTGGCGCCAAATTCGCCCAGGGAAATGGTGAGCGCAAAGATTGTGCTGACCAGGATGGACGGGGTCAATAAGGGCAGATCAACCTCGCGCCAAACCCGCAGCGGCGAAGCCCCCAAAACTCGGGCGGCATTACGCAGCGAGGTGGAAATATTCCTCAGCGCCGGGGAAAGGGTGCGCACAATGAAGGGCAGGGCTACCAGGGTATGTGCAATCGGGATCAGGAGCGGAAAGCGCAGGGTGCTGAAGGGTGGGCGGTTGAAAACAATGATAAACCCCAGTCCCTGGGTGATGGCGGATGCCCCGAGGGGCAACATCAGCAGCGGGTCCAGAATTTTGGTTAACGGCGTCCTGTACCTTTGCGCATAGGCGACCAGCAAACCCAGCGTGAGTGTAAGCCCAATGGTCATCAGGGCAAACAGGAAGGAATTGCGGGCAGCTGTGATTGGTGGGACAAAGAACAGGTCGCCGCGGCGGTTAACCGCCAATTCGCGATAGAACTGCAGGGTCAAGCCGCGTTCGATTTCACCGCGCTCACCCCGGGTGGGTTCCAACTTGACGATGGAGCGCAATGCCAGTGAGGACAGGGGCGCCACGAGCAGAACGAAGAGGGTGGTGATGATCACGATGAGCACCACACGTTCAATCACCCGGGTTGGTTTGCGGGGGATGATTCCCCGGGCAGGCGGCGCTGCAACCCGATCGCCCAGCCCGGATACCCGGTTGTGTCCGAGAGTGATCAGTAGAGTGCAAAGCAATTGCAGAATCGATAGAACGCTGGCCATGGGTAAGTTCAACAGATGCAGAGCCTGGACATAGATTTCTACTTCTAAGGTTGCAAATTGAGGTCCGCCCAGCATGAGCACGACGCCAAAACTGCTAAAATTGAACAGAAACACCAGCAAGGTCCCGGCGAAAATTGCGGGCTTCAACTGCGGGAGGGTAATTTCCTTAAATGTGCGCCAGGGACTGGCACCCAGCACCTGGGCGGCATGCTGCAGGCGGATGTTCTGCTGAGACCAAGCATTGGAGACCACGCGCAGGATGATGGTGGTATTGTAAAACACGTGTGCAACGAGGATCGCACCAAAGGTGTTGAGAAACTGGATCGGGGGCGCCGCAAGGTTGAACAGGGACATCAACCCCAGGTTGATCCAGCCCCGGGGACCTAAAAGCGCGTTGAACCCGGCTGCCACGACCACGGTGGGCAGGATAAAGGGCAGTGTCGTCAGGGTTTCAAGGAATTTTTTGCCAGGAAAGATGAAATGTGTGAATGCCCAAGCGCCTGGCAGCCCGAGGAAGAGGGTCAACAGTGTGGACAGCGCCGCCTGGCGGATGGTAAAGGAAAGCGGTCGCCAGATGCGGGTGAGGTTGAGCACGCCCGGGTCGAAGCCCCAGCCCGATGAGGCGCTGCCTTTGAGGACCAGGTTGAACAGGGCGAATAAGGGCTGGTAAAAGAAATAACCCAGAAAAAGCGCTGGCAGAAACCAGAACAGCAGCCCCCTGAAAACAGGGTGCCTGGTCCATCTGTGGAGGCGGCGGTGTGAGACAGTCAATCCAGGACGGTCTCCAGCCAGGCGTTAATCCAGGCTTCCCGTTTGGCGTCGATCAGCTCGGGCGGCAGGCTGGCGGGTTGATCGGGGATGTCGACATGTTCCAGGAAGGCTTGCGGCAGGCTGGCTTGCGGATTAACCGGGAAGACGAACATTTGCATCGGGATATCTTCCTGGAAGGGGACGCTGAGCATGAAGTCCACAAAGAGTTTTGCCAGGTCAGGATTGGCTGCATTTTTGAGGATGCCGACGAATTCGATTTGCCTGAAGCAGGTGTCTGGCCCGATGATTGAGCCTGTGGGGGCTTGGGCGAGCTCGGTTTCCGCGAAGATCACCTCTGCTGCCGGGCTGGAGCCATAGGACACGACCATGGGCTGCGGTCCACGCCCGCTCGAGCCGCTGAAATTGGTATAATAAGCCGTTTCCCAATCGCTGACGACGACCACGTCATTGTGCTTGAGCGCAGCCCAGTAATCCAGGTAGCCGTCTTCGCCGAAGTGGGCGATGGTTGCCATCAGGAAAGAGAGACCGGGCGATGAGGTGGCCGGGTTTTGTACCACCAGCAGACCGGCATATTGGGGCTCTGTTAACGCCTCCAGTGAGGTCGGGATGGTCAGGCTGTGGTCGGCAAAATAGGCTTTGTCGTAATTGATGCACACATCACCATAATCGATGGGCAGGGCGAAGTTGCCCGGGTCGAGTTTAAACGCAGCCGGGACCTGAGCCAACATCGGTGAATCATAGGCGATGAAGAGCTCCTCTTCCAGGGCGCGGGTCAGGAAGGTGTTGTCGAGACCAAAGAAGACATCGGCAACCGGGTTTTCTTTGGTCAGAATGGCCTGGTTGAGCGTGGTGCCGGCGTCGCCGCCGCGCACAAAGACGACCTTCACACCATGTTCGGATTCAAAATCAGCGATAAGTTCTTCGCTGATGGCGAAGGAATCGTGGGTTACGACAGTTATGGATCGCGTTTCAGCCGGGCGGGCAAAGGGCGTACAGGCAGCGGAGAGCAAGGTGACGATCAAAACGAGCAGGGCGAACATTTTTTTCTGCATGGATTTACCTCACTTTGTAAAAACGGATCGGGTCTCGTGAATACACAGTAGCAATCCTGATTGAATCGAAATACGGGCTGTGGGTGCGTTCATTTCGTTGCTGATTCCGAGGGTGTTGTCCGGGAACAGCGTGCCGTTATTCAGGGAATAGCGCAGGCCTTCGGTATGAATGCCGGTGACCGGTCCATTCAGCGGCAGCAGCGAGACCCGTTGACCAACTTCTCCACTGAAATTTGCCGATTTCCGGATGAGAAAGACCTCGCTGTGGCCGTCAATCAGGCGTATATCGACCTCAGCCAGGTCGGGACGGGTGAGGAGGAAGATATTAGCCAGGGTTTGATCCAGGCGTCCACCCAGGGCTGCGACTACACGGATCATGTCCGGCGCCAGTTCCAAGGCTGCGTCCAGGGCAAGGTGCAGATCGGTTTCATCTTTGTCGGTTGGGAAGGTCCGGATTTCAACCCCGATGAGACGCAAACGCTGAACGGCATCCGGGTCGGCAGAATCGAGGTCGCCAATCACCATATGCGGGGTTAATCCCAGGTTTACCAGGTGTCTTAATCCCCCATCAACAGCGATCAGATAGTCGGTATTCTGCAGGGCAGTGCGGATCTTATCAGGCTCGGGCAGTTCGCCGTTAACAAACAGGAAAACTCGGATTGGGTTGTGAGTCATAAAAACACCCTTTCTTCCCGGAGAGGGTGTTTTTGGTGTTGATGCATCATCCCTCCGCCGGCATTATCCGGATCAGGTCTTGCGGGTCGAGGACCTGCGTCCTCCTCTCAGCCTGAAGTCTCAGGCTCCCCGTTTAATTGATATGCTGTATAAATCTTACCTCATAAAAGGGTCGCCCGTCAATCCGATGATCGGGGATGACGATTTCTAATCAAAGTTCGATCCTGGCTCAATGATGGTGGGTTGGACCTGTTTTGCTTTTTTCTTTTTTGCCAACACGACGATGACAATCACGATGAAAATGACGGCGATCAGGGTCAGGCAGCACAAACCGCCAACGGCGTAAGGAACCCATTTGAAACCCTCACCCAGGTCCAGACCGGGTAGAAGGCTGCGGGATTTGGTTCTGTAAACTGCCCAAAATTCAATCGGCTCGGTCAATTTCATCAAATCTGTCAAGGGGATTTCCCAAACGATGACCTTGTTGGATCGATCATAGATCGCTATGGGGTCGGCTTCTATAAATTGTTCTACGTGCAGCTCCAGCCTGTGTTTGGCTTGAGCCAAGTAGGGCTCGAACATACGGAGATATTCCTGATCAATTTGGTTGCCTACCGCTGAACCGTAATCCATGGTTTGTGAGAACCGAAATGTGCCATCATTGTTATCGGTTATGGTAAAGGTCAAGGAATCCATATCAGTGTTTTCATCGAACTGGAATCCTTTGGTCATGTCAAACAAATCGATTTCCATGACGACGTGGAAAGCCCGATCTTCTGCGTCATAATAGCTGTTGACAGAAACATCCTTAAGGTTTGGAAAGTCGGATTTCAGCTCTTCCGGTGTGACAGCAAATTCCTGTAATAATTCTTCGCGTATTTCTTCTGCCGTCCCTCCAAAGCCGATGATAGAGAGCATATCTTCTGAAAGGATCATTTCAATGACATATTTGCCCGAATTATCCTGGTTGTGCCAAATCTTTTGAGTCAACTGCACACAACCACTTAAGGTCAATATCATTGCTAAACTCAGAACCGTCAGCATCTTTTTATACATTTGTGAACTCCTTTTACAGGGTGAGAACAATAGATAATAATTGATTTTATCATGATTTTGTTAACCATGCCTCTTTTTATAGGCACGGCACGCCGTGTCTCTACGAGTTGAGCAAATATTTGTAAAGATCGTAAATAATAAAATATATTATGTTTATTCAAAACCAGAAATGAGCTGCATTTCTCACACTACATAGCAATAAATTAATAATATTCGTGCTATAATGTTTTTGAAATATCCATCCGTGATCAATTAATTCATATTAGGAGATTTTATGCCACCGATCGTCGAAGTTATCAATCTCCTTAAAAAGTACGGTGACTTGACCGCCGTGGATGGGATCAGCTTTACCATACAGGAGGGTGAAATCTTCAGCCTGTTGGGCCCCAACAGCGCCGGAAAAACCACGACGATTTCGATTCTTTCGACCCTGTTCTCGCCTACAGCCGGGGAAGCCATCATCTGCGGTCATTCGGTGACCAAAGAGCCGCTGGCGGTCAAACGAGTCATCGGTGTTGTGCCCCAGGAAATCGCCCTGTACGAAGACCTGACAGCGTTGGAAAACCTGAATTTCTGGGGGAAGATGTATGGCTTGTCCGGACGTGACCTTTCCAGGCGTATTGACCAGGTGTTGGAGCTGACTGGCTTGAAAGAGCGTGCCAAGCAACGCATCAAAACCTATTCTGGAGGAATGAAGCGGCGGGTTAACATTGGCGTTGGTTTGTTGCACGAACCGCGCTTGCTGTTTATGGATGAGCCCACGGTGGGGATCGATCCACAATCTCGGCGCGCCATCCTCGATTCGGTAAAAGAGCTCAACCGTGCAGGGATGACGATCCTATACACGACGCATTACATGGAAGAAGCCCAGGAACTTTCAGATCGGGTTGGCATCATTGATCACGGCAAGCTGATCGCCCTGGGCACCCAGGGTGAACTCACCGCCCAGGTGGGCGAGATGGATACGCTGATTCTCCATTTGGGCGAAAACGAGGACCCCTTTCACCTGGCTGAGGGACTTAAAACGCTGCCGGAGGTACTGCAGGTCAACCCCACGGACCACGAAGTGGCGATTGTCACGGCTTCTGCAGAAGAAGCGCTGGCGCCTGTTGTCTCACGGGCGAATGAGATGGGAATTAAGATTTATTCCGTGGACATGCGAGAACCCAACCTGGAGGCTGTCTTTTTGCATTTGACTGGACGGGCGTTAAGGGAGTGAGACCATGGGCTTACGAAAGATATTTTTAATTGCATTTAAAGATCTGCGCCTGATCTTCCGTGACCCCGCTGCCCTGATCATGATGCTGTTAGCGCCGTTCCTGTTGACCATTGGCATGGGAGCGATCGCCGGCGGCTTCTCGGGAGGGGCTGGATCGACCTTCAGCGATATCCCGGTAGAGATCGTTAACCTGGATGAGGGCGTTTTAGGGCAAACACTGGTGGATGTGTTCACCTCACCTGAATTGGAAGCGCTGGTTGCACCCAGGTTATCCACGGACCTGGGCGCAGCGCAGGCGCTGGTCGATTCCGACCAGAGTGCGGCAGTGATCTATATCCCGGCTGGTTTCAGTGAAAGCCTCCTTTCACCTCGGACACAGGGCGGCTCTGTGGCGCCGATAGAATTTTATGCCAACCCCACCATGCCTAACAGCGCTGGCTTCCTGCGCTCCGTGGTGGACCAATTCGTCAACCAGGTGGAGATCGGGCGGGTTTCAGGTGAGGTGATTGTCACCCAGTTGCTGGACAATGGACTGATCTCCTACCAGCAGGCGGCGGATATCGGCTCGCAGATCGGTTATGAAATAGGGCAGGCATCTGGAACCCGCTCTTCAATTCGAATCAAGGCGGATCTTGCCGAAGGTGAAGCGCTGGAATTTAATATCCTGGCTTATATGGCGCCTGGCATGGCGATGATGTTCCTGATGTTCGCCGTCACCTACGGTGCGCGCTCACTGCTTGTAGAGAATCAGGCTGGCACCCTGCCGCGCATGTTGGTGGCGCCAACCTCCTCAGCCAGTGTGCTGGGGGGGAAATTTGCTGGGGTTTTCCTCACCGCAGTTGCCCAGCTTACCATCCTGATAGGGGGCACTTCGCTGCTGTTCAGTTTACAGTGGGGCGACACGCTGGGCGTGATCCTGCTGATCCTGGCGGCTGCTTTTGGCGCTACTGGCTGGGGATTGTTGTTCGCAGCGATCCTGAAGACACCCGGTCAAATTGCGATCACCGGTTCTGCGGTGATGTTGCTATTTGGGTTGTTGGGCGGCAGTATTATTGATCTGAGCATGCTGCCGCACTGGTTGCAGCTGCTGAACAAGATCACACCCAATGCTTGGGGCAACGATGGCTTTTTTATCCTAGGTATTGGCGGTCAGTTGAAAGACATCAGCACGCATCTGATTGCGCTGCTGATCATGGGTGGTGTCCTGTTCACCTTTGCTTCGATCTGGATTGGCAAACGCGGACTGGCGCGAAAGTGAGGTAGCATTGAACAAGATCTGGTCCATCATACGCAAAGATTCCCTCATTCGCTTCACCAGCCCTGTTGAATGGATGTTTTTCTTGATTTTGCCGGTATTGTTTATCTTCATCCTCAGCGGCGGTACCGGTGTCCCTGCTGATAGCCGCCTGAACCTGATGACCGTCGACCAGGCGAATTCCACGCTGTCAGCCGCTTTGATCGCAGAATTGGAGAAGTCCAGCTCGGTCAAACCCCTGATGACCGACCTGAGGAAAGCGCTGGATAGCTTTGAGTCACGCCAGGCTGCCTCTGTGTTGATCATCCCGGAAAACTTTGCCGTCGAAGCGCTGCAGCAGGGACAGGCAGAGCTGGAGCTCAAACAGCAACGCAATAACCTGAATGCCCTGGTGCAACAGCAGGCCGTGCAGACTGCAGCGGGGCGCATCAGCAGCGTGATGGATATTGCCAATAAAAGCGTTGAGCTGGCGGAATCCTTAAAACCCTTTGCCAGCCGCGAGGCGCGACAGATGTTTTTTGATGAATCCTATGCCGCTGCGCAAAATTTGCTGGGATCGGCGCCTGAGCTTGTTACAGCTCTGGAGGGGGAAACTGAAGACCCGATCAACTACGACCCGCGCGCCAATTCCACCGCCGGGCAGATGGTCACCTGGGTGTTTATCCCGCTGATCGGTCTTTCAGCCATGTTCGCCCTGGAGCGCACGGGTGGGACCTTGCGCCGCATCCTGGTCACGCCGACCAGCAAAGCGCTGTATATCAGCGGGACGGTGCTGGGACAGGTGTTAACTGCACTGCTGCAAATGGCGATTTTGATCGGCTTTGGGGCGTTGGTGATGAAGATCAACTGGCTGCACGCCCCCCTGGCGTTGCTCCTGGTGATGCTTACATCTGCACTGGCTGCCGCCGCCCTGGGAACGATGCTGGGTACTTTTGTGAAAACCGAGGGACAAGCCAACGGTTTATCGATCCTGATTGGCATGGTGATGGCGTTGTTGGGCGGCTGCTGGTATCCGATTGAGCTGTTCCCGCCGCTGATGCGCATGGCTGCCAAGGCACTGCCGACCTATTGGGCGATGACCGGATTTTTGAACATCGCCGTGCGGGGGCAGGAATTATCAGGCGTGTTGTTTGAAAGTGCGGTTCTGTTGGGTTTCGCCCTGGTGTTCTTTGTGATCGGTGTGTGGCGCTTCAGGTACGAGTAAAGCCGGGCGAGATGTTTGGTGATGACCACCGTTTTACACTGTTCAAACCCAATTGGCTAAAAAAAAGGGGCTGCATTGTCACTCAGCCCCTTTTTCAGGTCATTATTCAAAAGGTCAAAGAATGGGTTATCTTTGAACCCTTCCAGAAGCATCCCCGCCCATCAAATTGAGCACATCGGCAATGCTGACAAGATTAAAATCGCCAATGATGGAATGTTTCAGGCAGCTGGCTGCCGCAGCAAACTCGAGTGCGTCCTGTTTTCCCGTGAACGCGTTCAACCCGTAGATTAAACCCGAGCAAAACGCGTCTCCACCCCCAACCCGATCGACAATATCGCGAATCTCATAACGCGTACTGAGGTAGAACTGCTCCCGGTCATTCAAACAGCCTGCCCAACCGTTGATATCCGCACTCTGGCTTTCGCGCAGTGTTATTGCGATTAACTTCATGTCAGGATATTGTGCCAGAACCTGGTTGGTGAGTGCTTCGTATTTTGAAACGTCTAATTTGCCGCTCTCGACATCAGCATCAACTTTAATTCCCAGTGATTTCTGGCAGTCCTCCTCGTTAGCAACGGCAACATCCACGTACTTGACCAATTCGGTCATCACCTCAGGTGCATTTTTGCCATATTTCCACAAATTTTTCCGAAAATTGAGGTCACAGGACACCGTGATGCCTTTTTCCTTGGCGGCTTTTACCGACTGAAGGGAAAGCAGCATGGCTGATTCTGAAATTGCTGGCGTGATACCGGTGATGTGGAACCAGTCGATTCCTGAAAATGCCTGGTCCCAATCGATATCGCCGGGTTTAGCGAGGGCAATCGCAGAAAATTCACGGTCGTACACAACCTTGCTGGGGAGCTGGTTTGCGCCAGGCTCCAGGAAATAAATCCCCATCCGCCCCGCGCCACGTTGAATCCTGCTGGTATCAACGCCGAATTTCCTGATGGTCTGGACGCAAGCGTCGCCGATCGCGTTTTTAGGAAGCACCGTGAGGTAGCTCACATCCATCCCGTAATTTGCCAGCGATACTGCAACATTGGCTTCTCCGCCGCCGAAGGTCGCCTCGAGCATTAACCCTTGAAACAAGCGCTCGTGGTATGGCGGTTTCAACCGCAGCATGATCTCGCCAAAGGTTAGGAATTTCATTTTTATTCTCCTTACTTTTGCAGAAGGTGGATAGCGAAACCGCCAAACTCATCGTTTAAATACACAGCAACCATCGAGTCGCCCTTGTATTTGGCGGTTTCCATGTCAACTTCAAAGCCGCGCTTTGCCAGATAGTGAACGGCTCTTGAGATGTTGTTGGTCTTAATGGCAATATGACCCATCTCGCCGAGGAATTTTGATTTCATTACTTCAATACCAGGGCTGGCAAAGTTCGAGCTATTGCCTTCCTTGGTGGCAAAACCGAAAGCAGACTCAAATTGCTTGCACACCTGCAGGGATTCATCAGCAGTGTCCACATTAATGCCAACATGTGCCATTTCGAATCCCAGCAGGATGTCGATGGCTCGTTTAACGACCTCTGTGATCGCGCCAAAATTGTGATTGACAATATCAGCCGTTTTACACAACCAACCACCGCCAATGGCGTGGATGAATGGTTGACTCGCATATTCTGAGAGATTGTCATTATTAACGCCACCTGTGGGAATGAACTTAACGCCGACAGACTTAAAGGGGCCGTTTAATGCATTCATTGCAGCAACAGCGCCGTAAACATTGGATGGGAAGAATTTAACGGTGTACACTCCCAGTGCCAGCGCCTGTTGGATTTCTGTCGGTGTGACGCAACCGGGCGTTACCGCAACATCATGTTCCACACACCAGCTCACTATTTCAGCGTCAAAGCCGGGAGAAACAATGAACTGTGCGCCGGCCTCGGCTGCTTCAATGCATTTTTCTAATGACAAAATTGTGCCTGCGCCAACCAGCATTTCAGGCACAGACGTGCGCACGCTTCTGATTGCTTCGATTCCCGCTGCTGTGCGCATGGTGATCTCCATGATGTCCAATCCACCAGCCAACAGCGCCCGGGCAGCTGGAACCGCGTCTTCAACTTTGTCGATGACGACAACAGGGACGAGGCCTGCTTTTCCAAGCCTTTCAATTACATTCATTTCAACCTCTTTCGTGATTCACTTAGAATGAACCGTATTTTTTCTCGGCTTCGACTGCAGACATACCACGTTCAATCGCCTCACGGGTGTCTTTTTCTCCGCGTACTTTCTCCAATGTGACAGTGATTGCTTTCTCTTCGATTTCTTTAGGGATCACGACAACGCCGTCAATATCACCAAAAATTAGATCACCGGGCCGAATCAGGATATTTCCAATTTCAACCGGAACGCCATAGCGAATGACCTGGTTGCGATACAAAGACCCCTGGGCATCTCGCCCCATACAAAACACAGGAAAATCCTGCTCTAAAACCTGGCGCGTATCGCGAATGTAGCCATCAATTACAGCACCCACCGCTCCCCGGCGTTTGATGGTTGCAGTCATGATTTCGCCGAAGTAGCTACAGCGGCGGTCTCCGCCTGTTACGATGTAAACCTCGTCTTCGCTGATATTGTCAATCGCCTCAGTCAGTAATCCCAGGGGTTTCTCTTGTTCACCATACACATCGCAGATGATGGTCGGGTATGCACGTCCCACCATCACATCCGTAAGACGAATCGGTTGAATAACGTTAGGAAGATAAATGTGGCTGTAGCCCAAGGTATCCATCATGTCGCAGATGGAACCTATTACGGTTTCCATAAATAAGGCTCCTTGTTAATCCAAAATAAAACGAGCTTAACATTAAGACAACAAATGAGATAAAAGTCTAATAAGCGCCTCCTTTAACACAAAAATGTTGATGGTTGAAAAGCTGGAAAAATTATAACACACATTTAAAAGCGCCTGTCAAGACGTATTAAATTGTAAAAGCTCTAGAAAAAACCCTGGTGAAGGAATGCCATCTTAGAATATTTAGAAAGGCAAGATCACATCGAATTGCAAAGAAAAATAATATCATTTGATCGATATCTAATTTTTAATTAGATGATATTAAAGCATATTGATTTCCCACCCCTTTTGATGAGAGGAGAGTTGCTACCAGCGTTGCTGCTGTGGGGTTTGATGGCGGCGTTTTTTGAACAATATCGCCAGCAGCACCCCGGTGACAAACCCGCCAATGTGAGCCCAAAAAGCTACTCCCCCGACATCTGGCCCACCCAGGGAGAGCACACCGCTGAAAAATTGCAGAATGAACCACATTCCAAGCACAATTATGGCTGGGACAGCCCTGAGCGTCATGAAATACCCCAGGGGGATGAAGGTGAGTACACGGCTGTGCGGATAAAGCACGAGGTAAGCGCCCAGAACCGCAGCGATAGCTCCGCTGGCGCCAACCGTGGGGACAACGGACAGAGGGTTTGTGATGGTGTGCACGAGTGTGGCTGTCACGCCGCCAACCAGGTAAAACATCAGGTAGCCCAGGTGCCCCCATGCGTCTTCAACATTATCGCCGAAGATCCACAGGTAAAGCATATTTCCGCCCAGGTGCAAGAGCCCCGCATGCATGAACATGGCAGTGAAAATATTGCGCAGATTGCTGAATTTGATGGGTGCCATCAAGAAATTGTAGGGGACAAATGCAAATTGGTATAAAATAGCCTCGCTCTGCTCGCTGGCTAACAGCCATTGCAAGCAAAAAACAATGACGTTGACGATAATTAACAGGGTATTCACCACCGGTACCCTGCGGGCTTTGATTTCGTCTCGGATGGGTATCATGACTACTTTTGCCCCTTTCCTGCGTGGAAAATTGAAATGGTTCAGTTTATTATAACCAGGTTTTTCAACGCTTACCAGTCATATCTGCCAACTGAGCCCGTATTTAATGTGCTAATCGATTAAACAATCATTGCTTCGTGCTCAGTATTATCACTGCTGTGTCTATTAATGTTCGCACAGCAGAGGCTGCAGGTTTTTTTGGCCCCCTTTACAAAACATGATTTTTGAAGGATGATTAACATCCACCAGGGAAATTAAGTGTTAATGGGACTCAGACCTTATTTTGACCAAATTGATTTTTTAGCTTGACTTTACATTATCGATTGGCTAGAATAACCATTCGCGAATTGCGCGCCAGTGTCTATTTAAAAACGTGGAAAGACCAAAAGTTATCAGGAACACCCCAGTCATCATAGCTTATCAGGAGCCCTAAATGGCAGAATTGCCCATCAAATCATACCAAAATATTCCAGTAGGTTTGGACCTACCTCCCTTAATCCAGGTGCAGATTGATTCCTTCAAGCGGCTTAAGGAAAACGGGTTTTATGATTTATTTGCTGAAATTTCCCCCATCGAGTCCTACAACAAAGAGATGCAATTATTTTTCCCCAGCAATGATGAGGTCACAAAAGAATGGGGTTTGAAGTTTTGGTACGAAGATCCTAAAACGACAATTGAGGAATGCCTGGAGCGTGATCTGACTTATGCTTCGCCGCTGAATGTCACGGTATTGCTCGTGGGAAAGGAGATTGGAGAACCGATCACACAGGATTTATACCTGGGCGATTTTCCAGAGATGACTCCCAAGGGGACCTTTATCATTAATGGCACAGAGCGGGTTGTGGTCAACCAATTGATTCGTTCTCCCGGGGTGTACTTTGGGAGCGAGGTTGATCGGATGACAAATCGACACATGTCGACAGCCAAGATGATCCCCGACCGGGGAGCCTGGATTGAGATGGAAACCCGCAAGAACGATTACATTATTATCAAATTTAACCGAAAACGGACGACACCAATCACGGTTTTCCTGCGTGCTTTAGCCGCGGTTGATGACGGCATGGGCGACGACAACAACCCGATTAAATATGGCACGGATGAGGAATTAATTGAGCTTTTCAAAGACGTAGATAAAGATACTGAGCGCTTGTTTATTGCTTCGTCAATTAACCAGGAGCCTTCCTGGGAAGAATATTTCGCTGACGGAAAAACCATTGCCGAGGCTGCATTAATTGAATTTTTCAAACGTTTGCGCCCTGGCGATCCACCTACGCTGGAGAATGCAAAGGTATTTTTAGAAGATCAGCTGTTCGATAAACGTCGCTATGATCTTGAGCGCGTCGGCCGTTATAAATTGAACCAAAAGTTGGGGCTGGATATTCCTATCGATCATCGCACGATCACAAAATGGGATATTGTGCAGATCGTAAAAAGAATGATCCTGATCAACAACAAGAAAGAGCAACGCGATGATATGGACCATCTGGGTAACCGCCGGTTGAAGACGGTCGGCGAACTGGTCCAGAATAAATTGCGAGGCGGTCTGAACAAGATGGAACGCATAATCAAAGAACGCATGTCCACCAGCGGTCAGGAGCAGGTTTCTCCATCCAGCTTGGTGAATATTCGCCCGTTAGTCGCCTCCTTGAGAGAGTTCTTTGGTTCAAGCCAGCTTTCGCAATTTATGGAAGAAACCAACCCCCTGGCAGAGTTACGTCATAAGCGCACGCTTTCCGCCCTGGGACCGGGCGGTCTGAGGCGTGAGCGAGCGGGTTTTGATGTGCGCGACGTTCATCACACGCATTACGGTCGCATTTGTCCTATCGAAACACCTGAAGGACCGAACATTGGTTTGATCGGTCGGATGGCAACCTATGCCACGGTTAATGAGTATGGCTTTATTGAAACGCCGTACCGTAAGGTGATTAAGGCATTAAAACCTACGGATAATCTGGTCGATCGCCAAGTAAGGGAGGATATCAAGGACCCGAAAACAGGAGAGCTGATCGCTGAAAAGGGTGAGCGCATAACCAAAGAGCTGGCAAAAAAACTAGCTAAACTTGACCTGAACGAGATTTTGGTGACGCCTTTCGTGTCAGATCTATATCATTATTTGTCTGCAGATGCTGAGAGCAAATTCACGATTGCCCAGGCTAATGCGCCGCTTAACGAATTTCGTGAATTTACCAGGAGAGTCTCTTGTCGGCACCAATTAGGTTTTCAATTATCCAATCCAGAAAAAATTGATTATATTGATGTTTCACCACAACAGATTGTGGGTGTGAGCGCCGCTTTGATTCCTTTCCTGGAGCATGATGATGCAAACCGGGCGTTGATGGGCTCAAACATGCAGGCACAAGCCGTACCACTGATTCGACCTGAAATCCCAATTATTTCCACTGGCATGGAAGCCTATGCAGCGATTGACTCCGGCCAACTGGTAGTGGCTGACGAGGATGGCGAGGTTGTCTCTGTAACGGGAAGAATGATCCAGGTACGTGAGAGCGATGGCAACATCCGCACCTACAATTTACAGAAATACAGACGCTCTAACCAATCAACCTGTATTGATCAACATCCAGCGGTGATTAAAGGCCAGCGGATTCATAAAGGAGAAATCATTGGCGATTCTTCTTCTTCTGTTAACGGCAACCTGGCATTAGGTCAGAATGTGCTGGTAGCCTTTGTCTCCTGGGAGGGTGGCAACTTCGAAGATGCGATCTTACTCTCAGAGCGACTCGTGCAGGAGGATCGATACACTTCGGTTCACATCGAAAAGCATGAGGTTGAAGCACGAGACACTAAGGTTGGCCCAGAGGAGATCACCAGGGATATCCCTAACGTTGGCGAAGAAGCTGTCCGCAATCTTGACGAGCACGGCATTATCCGCATTGGGGCAGAGGTTGGCCCCTCAGATATTTTAGTGGGCAAGATCACACCAAAAGGCGAAAAGGAATTGTCACCTGAAGAGCGGTTGTTGAAGGCCATCTTTGGTGAAAAATCGCGAGAAGTGAAGGACACTTCCTTGAAAATGCCACATGGCGAGCATGGCATTGTGGTTGATGTTAAGGTCTTTACCCGCGAAGAAAATCCAGACCTGAAAGCAGGTGTGGAGACCATGGTGCGAGTCAGTGTTGCTCAACGTCGCAAAGTGACTGAGGGTGATAAAATGGCGGGTCGTCATGGGAACAAAGGTGTGATTTCAATGATTGTTCCGGTTGAAGACATGCCGTTCCTTGATAATGGACGGACGATCGATGTGATCCTGAACCCGTTGAGCGTACCTGGTCGTATGAACCTCGGTCAAATACTGGAGACTCACCTTGGGTGGGCTGCTGAACGACTTGGTTTCAGAGCTGTAACCCCGGTATTTGATGGTGCAACTGAATATGAAATTGAGGCTGAGCTTGCCCGCGCGTGGATAATCGATCGAGCCTGGGAGGTCGCTGCACAGAAAGCCTGGGACTGGATAAAGGGTTTTGAGGGGTATGACCCCGAGATCATCAAAGACGATGATGAGGTGCGCTTGCTGTACCTTGAAGATTGGTTGGGCGATCGTGGATATAAGGTTCATGAATTCCCATCCGATCCCAATTACGCCCGCCGTTCCACAATGCGCGAATGGTTGCGTGACGAGGGCTATGATCCGGATAAAATTACCGCTTTTGAGGACGATGTTATCCCCGCTCATGAGCGACACGGTCAAGATTCTCGGGCGATTGATGCCTGCCTGAGGTTGTGGATGCAGTCTTTCGGTGTGAAGGTCAGTCAACAGCTTAAGAGTGAAGAGGTGCGAAGCAAAGCCCGCCAGGTGATGCAGGATTTCGATAAGCCTAAACCTACTCTTGGAAAACAGAAATTGCGCGATGGCAAGACGGGTGAATATTACGATCACCCGGTTACGGTTGGTCTGATGACGGTAATGAAACTGCATCATCTTGTAGAAGATAAAGTGCATGCCCGTGCGACGGGCCCATATAGCCTGGTTACCCAGCAGCCCTTGGGCGGGAAAGCCCAGTTTGGCGGTCAGCGTTTTGGAGAGATGGAAGTCTGGGCCCTGGAAGCCTATGGTGCGGCTTATACCTTGCAAGAGATGCTAACCGTAAAATCTGACGATGTTGAGGGCCGCAACAGTACCTATGAAGCCATCGTTAAAGGTGAAAAAATAAAAGATCCCGGCATCCCGGCTGCTTTTAAGGTCCTGGTTAAGGAATTGCAGAGTTTGGGTCTAGCAGTTGAAGCTGTTCTGGAAAACGGCGAGTTGATCACTTTTGGCAAGGATGAGGAAAAAAGCAAGAGCTTCAATCCACGCACCGGTTTGATCAGCCTTGGTCAGGATCTAGGGTGAAGCCAGGGTTTCTAAACCATCTGGTATTGCAAACAGGATTGGCAAAATTCGCCCGGTGAGCTTGCCCCCTGAAATTGAAAAAACCTTGACGCTCACCGGTGCGCATGGTAGGATTATCGTTTGTTACCTTCGTGCTGGGCCAATAATCTTGACCAGCTTTATGGAGGAAAAATTTGATAGCAGTGAGGCCATCTTGAACGATGATGATGGCCTCCATTATTGGAGATAGTCATTTTTAGCTGTAGATTTGGAGGCAAATGTGCCAACGATCAACCAATTGATACGAAAAGGCCGAAAAACAAAGCAGAATAAGAGCAAGGCGCCTGCGCTGCAATATACGTATAATTCACAAAAACAAAGACGTATTCGACAGCTAAAGGGTGCACCGCAAAAACGCGGGGTCTGCACAATTGTACGGACCATGCCCCCTAAGAAACCGAACTCGGCTCTGCGGAAGATCGCCCGTGTACGTCTGACAAACCACATGGAAGTCACTGCCTACATCCCTGGCGAAGGTCACCAATTGCAGGAGCACTCGGTGGTGCTTGTGCGAGGTGGCCGCGTTAAGGATTTATCCGGTGTACGCTACCATGTCGTCCGAGGTACGTTGGATTCGACTGGCGTTGAGGACCGTGCGCAGGGTCGCTCAAAATATGGTGCAAAAAAGCCCAAGTAGCCAGGGTCGAACACGATTTAACGTAGGGCGAAGCATTTAAATCGGTCTCATCAGGGATTGTAAGATGTTTTGCCCTATTTTAATTATTTTTAAGTAAGGAGTTAGTATGGCGCGTAGATATAAACCAGAAAAGCGAGAGGTTTCACCGGATATTAAGTACGGCAGTACTGATATTCAGGAGATGATCAATCGGATCATGCTCAAGGGTAAAAAGAGCACGGCTGCCAATTTGATGTACGATGCGCTTGCAATCATTGAAACACGCACTGGCAAGGATCCCGTTGAGATCTTTGATGCTGCACTGAAGAACGTTTCCCCCTTGATGGAAGTGCGTCCACGCCGTGTGGGTGGCGCTACTTACCAGGTGCCGTTGGAAGTTGATCCCATCCGGCGAAAAACCCTGGCTATGCGCTGGATCATCACCGCTTCTCGTTTGCGACCGGGGAAATCCTTTGGCGAAAAGTTAGCCAATGAGTTGATGGATGCGTCAACTAATACCGGCGCTGCATTCCGCCGCCGTGAAGAGATGCACCGCATGGCTGAAGCTAACCGCGCATTCTCCCATTTCCGGGTTTAGGATTTGCCAGCTAAGCCGACCGGGTTAGGTTATCAGAAATGACCGCGCAAGAGTTTCCGCTTGAACGTTATCGCAATATTGGGATTATTGCGCATATCGACGCGGGTAAAACCACAACGACTGAGCGGATTCTTTTCTATACCGGGCGCACTTATCGCCTGGGCAATATCGATGAAGGCACTACGGTCACCGATTGGATGGAGCAGGAACGTGAACGCGGCATCACAATCATGTCTGCGGCGGTGACCACATTCTGGAAAGACCACAAGATTAATATTATCGACACGCCGGGTCATATTGACTTTACGGCTGAAGTCCAACGCTCATTACGCGTTTTGGATGGCGGTATCGTCGTCTTTGATGCGGTTCAGGGTGTTGAACCGCAGAGCGAGACCGTCTGGCGACAGGCCAATCGCTACGCTGTACCCCGCATTTGTTTTGCCAACAAGATGGATCGGGTCGGCGCGTCTTATTCTCGTACCCTCGAATCCATCAAAGCGCAACTGGGCGCTAACCCCCTCGCCATGCAAGTGCCCATCGGCGCTGAGGAATCCTTTTGTGGTGTGGTCGACTTGTTGACGGAACGGGCTATTTACTTCGAAGGTGAACTGGGCAGCAAGCCGCGTGAGGAAGAAATTCCTGCAGAACTGCTGACCATCGCTGAGGAGCAACGTGCGATTTTGGTGGAGCAAATTGCTGAATTGGATGACGAGGTGATGATGAAATACCTCGAAGGCGAGACGCTCACCCTGGCGGAATTGAAAATGGCGCTGCGCAAAGGTGTGCTGCAAAACAAGGTCACACCGGTGTTTTGCGGTTCGTCATTGCGCAACAAGGGTGTGCAACCCCTGCTGGATGCCGTTGTCGATTACCTACCATCCCCCCTGGATGTTCCTGATGTGACCGGAATCCACGCAAAAACAGGCGATATGATCACCTGTCCACCCGATGATGCCGCTCCCATGACGGCTCTGGTGTTTAAAATCGTCACGGACAATTACGTCGGACGATTGGCTTATGTCCGCGTTTATTCGGGCAAGATGAAAAAGAATGACACTTATTTGAACGCAACCCAGGGTAAAAAGGAACGTGTGGCACGCTTGTTGCGCATGTATGCTGATCACCGTGAGGATATGGATGAACTAAAAGCAGGTGATATCGGCGCGATTTTGGGTTTAAAACAAAGCTTCACGGGTGATACGCTGTGCGATCCTTCAAAACAGGTTCTCCTTGAAGCGATTTCTTTTCCACACCCGGTGATTTCTGTGGCGATTGAACCCAAGACGGCAGCAGATCAAGATCGGATGGGCATTGCGCTTCAGAAGTTAGCCGAAGAAGACCCCACTTTTAGTATCCGGCAGGATGCGGAAACCGGGCAGATGATTATTTCTGGGATGGGCGAGCTCCATCTTGAAATTCTGGTCGATCGTATGCTGCGGGAGTTTAAGGTCCAGGCCAATGTTGGCAACCCGCGGGTGGCTTATAACGAGACCATTACGCGGTCGGTACCTGAAGTTGAATATCGGTTTATCAAACAAACGGGTGGGCACGGTCAGTTTGCCCATGTTGTGCTGCGGCTCGATCCACTCGAAAGCGGGGCGGGCGTTGTGTTTGAGGATCGAGTTAGTGGAGGTGCGATCCCCAGGGAATTCATCCCGGCAGTTGAAAAAGGCATTCTCGAAGCCGCAGAAAGCGGCGTCCTTGCAGGTTACCCGATGACGGACTTAAAGGTCACTTTGCTCGATGGCTCTTTTCACGAGGTTGATTCAAGCGAACTCGCTTTTCGCATGGCGGGAATTTTCGCTTTTCGGCAGGGTGTGAACCAGGGCAAGCCCATTTTGCTTGAACCGATCATGAAGGTTGAGGTTGTCGTGCCTGAAGCGCATACTGGTGATGTGCTGGGTCACATCAATTTAAGGCATGGCAATGTTCTCGGCATGGATTTACGCCAGGGGAATGCTCAGGCGATTCATGCTGAGGTGCCACTGGCAGAAATGTTTGGATATGCCACCGAGTTACGCTCTGCAACCCGGGGGCGCGGCGTGTTCACCATGGAATTTGAACGCTATGCGCCGGTTTCAGAGGCGGTGATGAAAAAAGTTGTTGGATTATAACGATCTGTAATGATATTGATTTAGGAGTAGCAAGTAATATGGCTAAACAAAAGATTCGAATACGCCTGAAGGCATATGATCATCGAGTAATCGATCAATCTGCAAAACGAATCGTAGACACCGCGGAGCGCAGTGGAGCGCAGGTCGTGGGACCGGTACCTTTACCGACCAAGATCGAACGTTTCACCGTGACCCGCTCGCCTTTTGTCGATAAGGATTCTCAGGAGCATTTTGAGATTCGCACGCACAATCGCTTGATTGATGTGTTGGACCCCGATTCAAAAACGATTGACATGCTGATGCGCCTGAATTTACCGGCCGGCGTCGATATTGAAATCAAAATTTAGCTTAGATTAAAGGGTTGCCTGCAAACGGGTTTGGGTGCTCAGCTGATCGTACGAAAAAATTCATCAGCAAAGTCACTTCCTTTTGCAGGGAATCAATAACAAAAAGTGCTTGGCATATTTGCCAGGCGGTGGTAGAATAATCAGGTTTTGGCTTAAAAGCCAGACCATTGAGGCAGCATAAGAGCCTTTCTCGCCGTAGTCCTGAAAAAATGGGTGGTCGCGGGAGAAACGTTGACTGTGCTGCGTTCGGAGATGATGCAGCCTTGCCCAGGCTAACAGTCTCGTCAAGTAAATTTTACAGGAGAATAAGGCATATGTTTAAAGGGCTAATTGGACGCAAAGTCGGAATGACCCAGATTTTCGACGACAACGGGATTGCACAACCCGTAACTGTTATCGAAGCTGGGCCTTGTTATGTAACCCAGATCAAAACCAAGGATAAGGACGGTTATTCCTCTGTCCAACTCGGTTTTGAAGAGGTTAAACCCAAGCGATTAACACGGGGACAGTTAGGGCACCTCGAGCGTAACACCTTACCACCATTGCGGATATTACGAGAATTTAGAACAAAATCACCCAACGTCGCCGAGGGCGACCGGTTGGGTGTTGATGTTTTTGAAGCCGGAGAGCGAGTTGATGTCGTTGGAACCAGCAAAGGACGTGGATTTGCGGGTGTAGTCAAGCGCCACGGCTTTGGCGGTGGGCTGAAAACCCACGGTCAATCGGACCGTCATCGGGCACCCGGGTCGATGGGTGCCGGCAGTACGCCAGGACGTATCTTTAAAGGTAAGAAGAATCCCGGGCGCATGGGCAATGAACGGGTGACCTCATCGAATGTGCGCGTGGTGTTGGTTGACCCAGAACGCAACCTGATCGCAGTTGATGGTTCTGTGCCTGGCCCGAAGGGCGGAATGGTTCTGATCAAGACTGCCCGGAAACATTAGACGCCCGCCTGGGCGATAACCAGTTATGGAGTTGAGTAATCATGGAAGTTGATGTTGTCAACATGAAGGGAAAGAAAGTCGGCACAGCAGAGTTGCCGCCGGCGATTTTTGAAGCCCCAATTAAAGTTGATCTCATGCATCAGGCATATGTCAGGCAAATGGCCAACAAACGCCTGGGCACGCATGCGACTAAGGGTCGTAGCGAGGTCGCGGGTGGCGGAAAGAAGCCCTGGCGCCAGAAAGGTACCGGACGTGCTCGGCAGGGTTCGACCAATGCGGCACAATGGGTAGGCGGCGGGGGAATCTTCACGCCCAAACCGCGCTCCTATGAGAAGGCGATGCCAAAGAAGATGCGCAGGGCTGCTCTGCGGTCTGCCTTGTCCGTCAAAGCCTCCGAGAGTGAGATCATCCTGGTGGATGAGTTGAAGCTTGAGGAAATAAAAACTAAAACTATGGCGGAAGCGCTGCGCGCCATCGCTGGCGATGAGATGGTTTTGCTGCTGATCCCGTCAAACGATCCGGAGTACCTGGATGTTAAACGCGCAAGCGCAAACCTGACGAATGTCAAACTGCTGATGGCTAATTATCTGAACATCCGTGACCTGCTGGGATCGAAACAGGTTGTGGTCCCGCTGGCCGCGCTGGATGTTATCACAGGTTATCTCGGATAGGTAGGAATGTATCATGAAGAAAACTGTATTTGAAATCATTCGCCGACCGATTGTCACTGAGAAATCGAACTATCTGTCTTCATATCACAACCAGTACGTGTTTGAAGTTGACAAACGTGCGACTAAAACTGCGATTCGGGAAGCGATTGAAACGATTTTCGATGTGAAAGTGGATCGTGTCAACACAATGTTGGTACCCGCTAAACAATCACGTAATTTGCGCAATCGTCAAATGCGGACCCGCTCCAGCGCTTATAAAAAAGCGATTGTGACCCTGGCAGAAGGCGAGCGCATCCCGATTTTTGAAGGGGTTGAGTAATGGCAGTAAAAATTTATAAACCGACATCACCTGGTACCCGACATAAGACGGGCTACACCTTTGAAGAGATTACTAAGACCAAGCCGGAACGCTCGTTAATTGTTCCATTGAAAAAACACTCGGGGCGCAACATGTACGGCCGCGTCACGGTTCGTCATCGCGGTGGTGGGCACAAGCGCTTCATCCGTTTGGTGGATTTTAAACGGGACAAGCTTGATATTCCAGCCAAGGTGGCAGCGATCGAATACGATCCTAACCGTTCGGCGCGATTAGCCTTGCTGCACTACGTTGATGGCGAAAAACGCTATATTATTGCGCCGGTTGGCTTGAAGGTGGGTGACACGATTGTTTCCAGTGAAGTGACGGATATCCGCCCTGGGAACAGTATGCCCCTCTCGAGCATCCCCACGGGCACAACCATTCATAATATTGAGTTGCAACCCGGCAAGGGCGGCCAGATGGTTCGCTCGGCGGGGGCATCAGCACAATTGCTGGCTAAGGAAGGCCGTTATGCGCAGGTGCGCCTCCCCTCGGGTGAGGTCAGGCTGGTGCTGCAAAATTGCCGGGCGACGATTGGGCAGGTTGGCAATATCGAGCACGGGAATATCAAGCTGGGTAAGGCCGGGCGAAGGCGCCTGATGGGTTGGCGTCCCGCTGTACGGGGTTCTGCCATGTCCCCGCGTGACCATCCTCATGGAGGTGGTGAAGGCCGTTCGCCGATTGGTATGCCCGGGCCAAAGACCCCCTGGGGTCAACCCACCCTGGGCAAGAAAACCCGAAAAAATAAACGTACCAATAAATATATTGTTCGCCATCGCTCCAAAGCGAAGCGGCGTCGTAAGTAACCGATTATTGTAGCGAAGAAGAGGACGAAACTATGTCGCGATCGCTGAAAAAAGGGCCGTTTGTAGACCCGAAATTGTTGAAAAGAATTGAAGACATGAACGAAAAAGGCGAGAAAAAGGTCCTTCGGACCTGGAGTCGTGCCAGCACGATTTTCCCCCAAATGGTGGGGCATACCATCGCTGTTCATGACGGACGCCGCCATGTGCCGATTTACATCACAGAAAATATGGTCGGTCATCGTCTGGGTGAATTTGCGCTGACGCGATTCTACCGGGGCCATGTTGTCGCCAGTAAATCTGATCGTCGCGGCGGTAAGAGAAGGTAAGGATAAGACGTTATGCCTACAGATATTCGAGCGAAATTGAGCAATCTAAACACATCGGCTCAAAAGGCGCGGCTTGTGATTGATCTCGTACGCGGACAACCTGTGTTGGAAGCATTGGACATCTTAACCTTTACGCCCAAAAAGGCTGCAGTGCCCGTTCAGAAATTACTCTGGTCGGCGATTGCCAATGCAGAAGAAAATTTTGGCGTATCACGCAATGATCTTTATATTTATCAGATCTATGCGGATGAAGCGCCGACGCGCAAATGGCGTCGGTTTGGCGCCCGCGGTCGGTTTAAACCGATATTGCGGCGGCGCTCGCATATCACGGTTGTTCTGAGAGAGGTTGAGTGACAGCATGTTTGAAGATTGTGTCAGTAACAGGAGCCAGGAGTAAATATGGGTCGTAAAATACATCCGATTGGATTTCGGCTGAAAATAAACAAGCCTTGGTTAGCCCGCTGGTTTGCAGATGGTAAGGAGTACCAGGATCAATTGCATGAGGATCTTGCGATTCGGAAGACAATTCGAGAGAGCAATGACCGCGCCAGTGTTTCTGCGATTGAAATCGAACGCTTCCCCGGAAAGATCAAGCTCTTTATTCACACCGCTAAACCGGGGATTCTGATCGGTCGCAGAGGTGAAAATGTTAATAAACTTCGCTCCAATTTGGAAGAACTGACGGGCAAGAAGATTGACCTGGAAGTCAAAGAGATCAAATCTCCCAACCTGGATGCCCGCCTGGTAGCAGAAAATATTGCCGATCAGCTGGTAAAACGGATCAGCTATCGCAGAGCCATGCAACGGGCGATTCAGCAGGGTATGCAAGCTGGCGCTGAAGGCGTGAAGGTGATGGTATCCGGTCGATTAGGAGGCGCAGAAATGTCTCGTAGCGTCTGGTTGCGTGAGGGGCGTGTACCTTTGCAGACATTACGTGCTGATATTGATTATGCCCAGACGGAAGCGTTGACAACCTATGGTCAGTTGGGAATCAAGGTTTGGATTTATAAAGGTGAAATTATGCCCGAAGCGGAAGAAGAGACTGAAACCACTGAAGGCGTTTATGTCAGCGAGTAAAATCGTAGCCGGTTATTTGTCCGGCAAATAGCGAGGTAGTCATTATGTTAATGCCAAAACGAGTTAAGTACCGCAAACAAATGCGCGGCCGAATGAAGGGCAAGGCATATCGCGGCTCTGATGTGTCCTTCGGAGATTTTGGACTGCAAGCTTTGGAACCGGGTTATATCAGTGCTCGGCAGATTGAAGCTGCCCGTCGGGCGATCGTGCATGCGATGAAGCGGCGTGGCAAGGTTTGGATCCGAATTTTTCCTGACAAACCCTACACCAAGCGTGCTGCTGAGACGCGGATGGGCAAGGGAAAAGCCCCTGTCGACCATTGGGTGGCTGTCGTGAAACCCGGCCGGATCATGTTTGAAATTGGTGGAACGGATCCCAGCACAGCTCAGCGAGCCCTGACCCGGGCGAAATATAAGCTGGCAGTGAGGGCTAAAATCGTCTCACGTGACGTGCCAGGAGAGGCGTAATTATGAAAGCAGCAGAAATTCGAAAAATGAAGATCCCTCAAATTGAGGAAGCGTTGATGGATGCCCGTCACGAATTACTGAATCTCAGGTTTCAAACGATTACCGGCCAGTTGACCGACACCAGTCGAATTCGGTTCGTTCGCCGGGATATTGCCCGGATGGAAACCATCTTAAGAGAAAAACAGTTGGCTGAGATGGCCGAGGAGAGTGAAGCATGAACAAGCGACGTCGATTGACCGGGACTGTGATCAGTGACAAGATGCAAAAGACCGCTGTTGTTGAGGTCGTACGCGTTTATCGGCACCCCCTGTATCACAAAGTTGTTCGCACTGCAAAATCCTATAAGGCGCATGACGAGTTAGGCGCCAACCTTGGCGACCGTGTCAGAATTGTGGAAAGCAAACCGATTTCCCGCACCAAACGCTGGGTTGTCGAGAAGATTTTGCAGGTTGAGGAACGTTCTGAAGACGATACTGTGGAAGAATTGGGAGTTTGACCCATGATTCAAAAGGAAACGCGATTAAAAGTTGCCGATAACACTGGTGCGAAGGAGATTTTGGTGATTCATATCATCGGTGGTTCGCGCCAGCGTTACGGGTATGTCGGAGATATTGTTATTGGAACAATTAAATCCGCTGCACCGCATTCAACGGTTAAAAAAAGCGAAATTGTCAAGGCTGTGATTGTTCGTGCATCGAAGGAATGGCGGCGGAGCGATGGCTCCAGCATTCGTTTCGACGATAATGCCGTGGTCATCCTCGATGCTGACGGTGTTAACCCGCGCGGAACTCGTATCTTTGGCCCGGTATCACGTGAGCTTCGAGAAAAAGGATTTATGAAAATTGTCTCGCTGGCACCGGAAGTGCTTTAGCCATGTTGACAGGAGTGTAAGAATGAAAGTAAAGATACGAAAAGGCGACCGCGTGATCGTAATCAGCGGCAAAGATAAAGGGAAGACCGGTGAGGTGATCCGGGTGATCCCGGAAAAAGGGCGTGTGGTTGTCCACGGTGTTAACCTGCGGATCAAGCATCAAGCGCAAACCCAATCACGGGGTAGGACCATCCCTGCTGCCAAAGTTGAGTTTGAAGCACCGATCCATATTTCCAATGTGATGCTGGTTGATCCTAAGGACGGTAAGGGCACCCGTGTTCGCATTCAGCGAAAAGATGGAAAAGTGATCCGTATTTCAGCCCGCACCGGTACACCGATTGATAAATAAGAAGGTCTTTGGAGTAAGTCATGAATAGACTAAAAGAAATATATAAGGAAGAAATCGCTCCAGCACTGCAAGAGGAGTTGTCCATCGGTAATATCATGGAAGTCCCCACGATTAAAAAAATCGTGATCAATGTTGGCGTTGGCGATGCCCTGGATAACCCCAAAGCCCTGGACGAAGTTGTGCGGGATCTGACGACCATTTCAGGTCAACAACCGGTTGTCACCAAGGCGAAGAAATCAATTGCGAACTTCAAGTTGCGTGAAGGTCGAACAATCGGCGCAAAGGTGACCCTGCGTGGTGACCGAATGTGGGCTTTTTTGGATCGCCTGGTCAATATCGCTCTTCCCCGAGTACGTGACTTTCGTGGGATCTCTGCTGACGCTTTTGATGGGCGTGGGAACTACACCCTGGGGCTCGACGAACAACTGATCTTCCCCGAGATCAACTATGACGACGTAGGGATATTGCGTGGCATGGAAGTCAGTATTGTGACCACGGCAGAGACTGATGATCAGGCTCGAGCGTTATTAACCAAAATAGGGATGCCGTTCAGGAAAGGATAGTATGGCTAAAAAATGTATGATGTATCGCGAGACGCGGCGAAAATATTCTAACCAGGTCGTGAACCGTTGCAGGCGCTGTGGACGACCCAGAGGTTATATTCGTAAGTTTGGTTTATGCCGTATTTGTTTTCGGGAATTAGCCCTGCAGGGAAAAATTCCTGGTGTGACCAAATCATCGTGGTAGATCGGCGGAGGAAGTATCGATGAGTTTTTCAGATCCAATTGCAGATATGCTGACCCGGATCCGTAATGTTGCAATCAACAACGGGACAATGGTGAGTATGCCCAGTTCAAAGATCAAGGTGGAAATCGCCCAGATTTTATTGGAAGAGGGCTTTATTGAAGGTTTCCAGGTGGTTGAAGGAAACAAGCCTCACCAGAAAGTGTTGAGGATCCAGTTGAAATATATCGACGAACGACGCAATCGACGCCCGTTGATTTCCGGTCTTGAGCGCGTCAGCCGACCTGGACGTCGTGTTTACACCCGGTCGACGGATATCCCCTGGGTGCTTTCGGGGATCGGTATCGCGATTTTATCCACACCGAAGGGTGTGATGACAGACCGCCGGGCGCGCAAAATGGGCGTTGGCGGCGAGGTTTTGTGTAAAGTATGGTAGCGCCTGGCGCTAGAGGAGGTACGAGCTGTGTCTCGAATAGGACGATTACCAATTGAGGTTCCGGCAGGCGTTGAAGTTAAAATTGATGGCTCTTATGTGAAAGTCAAAGGCCCGAAGGGCGAACTGGAATGGACTTTTTCGCCGGACATTGTGATTAAAAAAGAAGATGGGATCATTGTTGTCGAACGTCCCAGTGATCAACCCACCCACCGCTCTTTGCACGGTACCAGCCGTGCAGTGCTCAACAACATGGTGGTTGGGGTCAGCCAGGGCTTTGAGCGCATTCTTCTGATCGAAGGTGTCGGCTATCGGGCTGAAATGGATGGTGATAACCTGGTTTTGAATGTGGGTTATTCTCATTCTGTGGTTGTGAAGCCACCTGAGGGCATCAGCTTCGAGGTGGATACCCGGGCGCGTCAGATTAAAGTTTCCGGCTATGACAAGCAAGTTGTCGGCCAGGTTGCTGCGAATATCCGCAGAGTGCGACCCACCGAGCCCTATAAAGGCAAAGGTATTCGCTATCAGGATGAACGAGTTCGCCGTAAAGCCGGTAAGGCTGGTAAGACCTCATAAAGATGAAGGTGAGATATTATGGCAAGAAAAACACGAAATGAAGCTCGATTACGCCGTCACTTTCGCGTACGGAAGAAAATTTTCGGCAGCCCTGAGCGACCGAGAATGAATGTGTTTCGCAGCTCGAAAGAGATCTATGTGCAGGTGATTGACGATTTTCGCGGTCACACCCTGGCCAGTGCATCGAGCATCGACCAGGAGTTGCGCCCAGAAATGATCGGTCTGACAAACATCGAGCAGGCGAAAAAAGTAGGTCAGGCGATTGCTGCTCGCGCGCAGAAAATTGGCATTAAGCAGGTTGTTTTTGATCGTGGTGGATATCAATACATCGGCCGTGTGAAGGCTTTGGCCGAAGCTGCCCGCGAAGGCGGCCTGGAGTTCTAAGAAAGAGGCGTATATGTCGGACTACCAAACCGAAAGTATGTATGATGAGCGCGTGATTGATATTACACGCGTGGCAAAAGTTGTCAAAGGTGGACGTCGGTTTTCTTTCCGAGTGGTGATGGTGATCGGAGATAATGCAGGCAGCGTCGGTTTGGGCATTGGAAAAGCCAATGCCGTTCCCGAAGCCATTCGCAAGGCTAACGACCGTGCCCGTAAGGATATGCGCCGGATCAACCTGAGCGGAACATCGATTTCTCACCAGGTGATTGGCAAGCAAAGCGGTGCACGCGTTCTTTTGAAACCCGCCGCTCCTGGTACCGGTGTGATTGCTGGTGGTGGCGTGCGTGCTGTTTTGGAAGCACTGGGGGTGCACGATATTTTAACCAAGTCGCTCGGGAGCAGTAATATTTTGAATGTGGTGCGTGCCACTTTCAACGCGTTGGACCAACTGAAATCCCCCAAGGAGCAGGCTGCTTACCGCGGTTTACCCATAGAACGAACAAGACCCTTTTGGGAGCGAGATTAATTATGGCTAGAAAAAAACAAACCCAACTGGAAATCACCCTGGTAAAAAGCCCGATTGGCTATTCAAAACGGCAAAAGGCAACTTTGCGGGTTTTGGGTCTGAAGAGGCTCAATCAAACTGTGACCCACGTGGACAGTGTTGTCTTACGAGGCATGCTTGACAAGGTGTCGCACCTGGTCGTTGTTCAAGAAGCGTAAGGAACTGTTATTATGAAATTACATGATTTAAAACCAAATGAGGGCGCGCACAAAGATCGCAAACGGAAGGGCCGTGGAACGGGTTCCGGCTATGGAAATAATAGCGGCCGCGGCCGGAAAGGCCAAAACTCGCGCACCAGTGGCGGTGTCCGCCTGTATCATCAGGGCGGTAACCTTCCTTACTACAGGAAGTTGCCCTTTATGCGCGGTGTGGGTTTTCGCTCGATCAATCGTGTGCGCTATGCCGAAGTGAACCTGGAAAAACTGAGCGATTTTCCAGCCGACACGGAGATCACACCCGAGATCTTGCTGGAATCGGGCATTATTAACGATCTAAGAACCCCTGTAAAGATTTTGGGGCGCGGTGAAGTTTCTGTCGCCCTGACTGTTAAGGCTCACAAAATATCTGCCAGCGCCAAGGAAAAAATCGAAAGCGCGGGCGGCAGTGTAATTTTGATCCAGGCGTAACTATTAGCCTCAGATTGTTAAAGGAGACCTGATTATGAAACGGTCAGCTTGGCGCTATCTTTGGAAATCAAAGGATATTCGGCGAAAACTTCTCATTTCGCTGGCATTACTGGCGATCTACCGGTTTGCCTCAAACGTGCCGGTGCCTGGCATTGACAGGGAGCTGGTGTCGCAGCTCACGCGAACCAGCGGAGCAGCGGGCGGTTTGATCAACCTGCTGGACATGCTTTCCGGCGGTGCTGTATCGAACTTTTCGGTTTTGGCAATGGGCGTGTACCCGTACATTACCGCTCAAATTATTCTCCAATTGTTAATCCCGATCATCCCAGCGCTTGAGAAAAAAATGCAAGATGATCCGCGCGAGGGGCGTGCCTGGATGGAAAAATGGACCATGATCCTGACCATCCCCATGGCCGTCCTTTCTGCCATTGGTCAGATCAATATTTTTAATGCGATCCTCGGTCAGAGTGTTGCTGTCCGGTTTGGCTTTTCAGGCGATGTGCTGATTCCCACACTGGCAACGCTGCTTTCGATGATCGCAGGCACCATGTTTGGCGTTTGGCTGGGTGAATTGATCTCTGAGTTCGGTATCCGAGGTCAGGGTCTTTCACTGATCATTTTTTCGGGCATCGTCTCGAGTTTACCGAGGAACCTGGTCACGTTAGTTACAGACCCAACGTGGTGGTGGTTGATCTTCATCGTGGTGACGTTGCTGGTGGTGACGATTTATGCGATCGTCTATGTGCAGGAAGGTCGCCGACACGTACCGGTGATGTTCCCCGGGCGCCGGGTGGGCAGCAGGATGTCCATGCCGGTAAAGAGCACGGTACCTTTAATGGTCAACATGGCCGGCATGATCCCGATTATCTTTGCGCAATCGCTCATGACCTTTCCGACGATTTTGGCCAGCTTTTTCGTCAATTCTAAAACAAAATGGGTGCATAATCTTGCCCTGGGCATCCAAAAAGTCCTCGGGGGTCAAGGGGTGATCTACCCGATTTTGTTCTTTATCATGGTGGTATTGTTCACCTTTTTCTACACTGACATTTTATTTGCGCAACAGAATTATGGTGAAAACCTGAAAAAGCAAGGTGCACAGATCCCGGGAGTGGCGCGTGGTGCTCCAACCCAGCGTTATCTGACCAGGGTGCAACGCAGGATCACCCTGCCGGGAGCATTGTTCCTCGGCGTGGTGGCGGCACTGCCCTTTGCTCTGGGCTTATTGTTGCCGCCGGATTTACAAACGACGCAGATTTTCCTGGTGTCATCCTCAGGCTTGTTGATTGTGGTCGGCGTGGTGAGAGATACATTCTCGATAATTGAATCTGACCTGAAGTCGCACGGCTACGATGACCGTTTAATCAGTTAGGCTGGAATGTTCTTGTGAAAACGCCGTTATTCATCGTCCTTTTGGGTCCGCCAGGTGCCGGCAAAGGCACCCAGGCAAAGAGACTTGCCCAGGCGCTGGGCCTGGTTCACATCTCAACCGGTGACCTGTTTCGGGAACATTTAAAAAATGAGACTGTATTAGGTCAGCTGGCACAAAGTTTTATGAGTAAAGGCGAGCTCGTGCCGGATGATGTGACGATTAAGATGGTGGAAGAGCGGTTGGCGCAACCGGATTGTGAACAGGGCGCCGTACTGGATGGTTTTCCGCGCACGCCTGCTCAGGCAGAGTCGCTGCAAGACCTTCTTTCTCAGTTTGGCGTGGGTGTAAAGGTCGCCCCATTGATTGCGGTACCGGACGACGTTCTGGTTGAGCGCTTGAGCGGACGCTGGATGAGCACTTCTGGTCGAGTTTACCACGCGCTTTATAACCCGCCCGCTGTAAAATGGATCGATGACGTGGATGGCTCTGAGCTTTACCAGCGTGATGATGACAAGCCGGAGACGGTTCGCCATAGGATCGAGGTCTATCGCGAGCAGACCGCCCCATTAATTGATTATTTCCTTAAAAAAGGCTTACTGGTTGAAATCGACGGCACTCAGGCGATTGATTGTGTGACCGAAAACCTGATGAAAGCTGTTAAGGAGGCTTGAGATGATTTCCTGGGAGCAATCCATTAATATTAAAACCCCGCAGGAAATCGAGATCATGCGCGAGGCAGGGCGCATTAATGCGGAAGCGCTTCAGGCTGCGGTCAGCCTGATTGAACCCGGGGTGACCACGGCAGAATTGAATGCCGCCTTCGAGGCGGTTCATCGGCAATACGGTGTTTATTCGCCGTTCAAGAATTATCCCGGACCCTACCCCTATCCCGCCAGCATTTGCACCAGTGTGAATGAAGAACTGGTGCATGGCATTCCGGGCGATCGGAAGCTTGAAGAAGGCGATATTGTCAGCATCGATTGCGGCACGGTTTACCAGGGATTTGTCGGCGACATGGCCGTTACCGTTGGAGTGGGTGAAATCAGCCCGGACGCACAGAGGTTAATCAAGGCAACTGAACATGCGCTCAAGCTGGCTATCGCAAATCTGGTGACGAATAACACCATTGGCGACATTGGTTTTGCGGTGCAAACCTATGTTGAAAACCAGGGTTACCATGTAACCCGGATGTATACCGGGCACGGTGTGGGAAGAAAAATGCACGAAGGACCCCAGGTGCCCAATTATGGAAAACCAGGCTGGGGAATTCGTCTGCGTGAAGGTATGACGATTGCGCTTGAACCCATGGTGCTGGTTGGAACACCGGATACGGTGGTCAAAGCCGACCAATGGACGGTTGCCTCAGCGGATGGATCGCTAACTGCGCATTTTGAACATACAGTTGCGGTCACTGCAGATGGACCGATGATTTTGACGCTTTTGAATGAAAACTAGACGAACGACTCGATAGAAAGTATAATTGGCAGTTTGCAGCAAGTTAGAAGGAGTATGAACATGAAAGTATCAGCATCAATCAAGAAGCGCTGTGCAAAATGCAAAATTGTTAAGCGCAGTGGTCGTTTGTATGTGATTTGTGAAAACCCGAAACATAAACAACGACAAGGATAAGGAAATAGACAATGGCACGTATTGAAGGCGTTGACCTCCCCCGCGAAAAACGCATTGAAATTGGTCTAAGGTACATTTATGGAATTGGACCAACCCGGGCAAATGAAATTCTCGAAGCAACCGGTGTTAATCCTGACATTCGTGTTAAGGACCTGTCGGAAGCTGATGTTTTCAAGCTGCGTGAATATATCGCTGGAAATTACACGGTCGAGGGTGATTTGCGCCGCCAGGTGCAGATGAATATCAAGCGTTTGATGGACATCGGCTCTTACCGCGGCCACCGTCACCGGCGCGGCTTGCCCGTTCATGGGCAGCGCACGAAGACCAATGCCCGCACCCGCAAGGGTCCTAAGAAAACGGTTGCTGGACGCGGCCGTCGCAGAGGTGTTGGCAAGAAGTAAGATGAGTTTGAATCGGCTGTTATGCTGGTCTGTTTGGGGTTTTCCTTCCTTCTTTTCCCCCGCGGCAAGACAGGCTTTGCGTTGGCCATCAAGATTGAGTGAGTGAGGTAAAATGGCAAAAAAACCACAACGATCGCGGCGAGTCACAGGGGCACGCAAAATTAAGCGCCAGATGTCGTCGGCACAAGTGCATGTGCATGCAACTTTTAACAACACGATCATCACGGTAACCGATCAAATTGGAAATACGGTGTGTTGGGGCAGTGCTGGGTCGGCGGGCTTTAAAGGTTCACGAAAAAGCACGCCCTTTGCAGCACGCATGGCAACGGAACAGGTGATTAAAACGGCACAGGGTTTTGGCATCCAGGAAGTTGACCTGATTGTCAAGGGCCCAGGGCCGGGCCGAGAGGCTGCCATCCGTGCCGTGCAGAGCCTGGGAATCACGGTCCGATCGATTGAAGATGTGACACCGGTTCCCCACAACGGCTGCCGTCCGCCCAAGAGACGCCGCGTCTAAGCAAGATTTATTAAAAAGAGAGGAATCAATGGCAAGATATACAGGACCGGCATGCAAATTGTGCCGGCGAGAAGGCGAGAAATTATTCTTAAAAGGAGCGCGTTGCTTTTCGCCCCAGTGTGCAATGGAACGACGAACCTATCCCCCAGGGGAACATGGCCGCATGAGTGGGCATGCAGGTCGTCAATCGGACTACTCAAGACAATTACGCGCCAAGCAAAAGGGAAAGCGCATTTATGGTGTGCTTGAACGACAATTCAGACGCAATTTCAATGAAGCACGCCGCCGCCCTGGTTTGACGGGATTGAACTTGCTTCAAATTTTAGAGACCCGTTTTGACAACATCGTCTTTCGTGCAGGTTTTGCCGAGAGCCGCAGCCATGCGCGTCAAATGATCAGTCACGGTCATTTTATACTTAATGACCGCCGAAACGACATCCCATCTACGAACCTTAAACCAGGCGACAGGTTTGCTGTTCGGGAAGCTTCTAAACAAACTGAATTTTTTAAAGTTTTGCGTCAGTCAGATCCGGTTCGCAACGCGCCTGCTTGGATTGAGGCGAATCTGGAGAATCTTTCTGGTCGGGTCATCCGTCTGCCGGAACGGGCTGAAATTGACGGCAATTTGAATGAACAGCTGATTGTTGAGTATTACTCACGGTAGCGCTGGAAATGGTAGTGCATAGGATGCACGGATAAGGGGAACGAGGTGACTGGAATAATGAGTATGGTAAAACCAAAAGTTGAACGGATCGCTGAAGCGCGTAATTATGGCAAATTCTTAATCAGTCCGTTAGAACGTGGCTTTGGAGCGACGATCGGCAACGCTTTGCGTCGAGTCCTCCTGTCATCGCTGGAGGGCGTTGCGGTTACATCCATCCGCATCACCGATGTTATGCATGAATTCAGCGATATTGAAGGTGTGCGCGAAGATGTAATCCAGTTGATATTACAGTTCAAACAGTTGCGCATGAAAATGTACGGATCAGACGTATCTCATCTCCGCCTGGAAGTCGACGGCGAGGGTACGGTCACTTCAGCGGATATCATCTGTCCTCCTGAGGTTGAAATTATCAACCCTGATCTTTACCTGTTCACTGTTGACAGCAATCAGGCGAGGTTCGACATCGATATTACCGTAGAACGTGGACGGGGATACTCACTGGGCAATGAACGCAGCGGGAACCTGCCCATCGGCGAGTTGGTGTTGGACGCGATTTTTTCACCGGTAAGCAAAGTGAACTGGACGGTGGGCTCAGCCCGAGTTGGGCGGAGCACGGATTACGATAGCGTTGAGCTTGAGATTTGGACCGATGGGAGCATTGCGCCTGAAGAAGCCCTGAGTCAATCATCGCGCATTTTGATTGATCACCTGCGGTACATTGCAGGCATCAGCGAAGAATTGCTGGTAACCACTCCTCCGGAAAGGCGCGAATCCACTCTAAAGATCAACAGCGAAATTGCTGAGATACCTATTGAAAGCCTTGACCTGACGGTACGGGTGTTTAACTCACTCAAGCGCACCGGGATTACCCATGTTGGGGACGTACTGGAATTGCTAAACAAGGGCGAGGATGCGATCCTTTCCATCAGGAACTTTGGCGAAAAGAGTCTGGTTGAATTGAAAGAAAAGATGATTGAGAAAGGCTTCCTCAAAGAAGAAAAGGAAGAAATAACGGAGAATTAGAATTATGCGACATAAAGTCAAAGGCTTTCGGCTTAATCGCAGCAGTGGACATCGCACGGCGATGCGACGAACGATGATCAGGCAGCTTTTTGAGCACGGGCGCATCAAAACCACGCTGCCCAAGGCAAAATCGATTCAGCCGCACGCGGAAAAATTAATTACCCTGGCGCGCAACGCTCAAAATGCAGATGAAATCGTCGGTATTAATGCCCGGCGTAAAGCGTCAGCGGAATTAGGAAACGGAAGCCGCCCGATTGTTCAGAAATTATTTGATGATATTGGACCGCGCTATGTCAGCCGGAATGGCGGGTATACCCGGATATTAAAACTGGGACCTCGCCTGAGCGATGGCGCTGAGATGGCGGTCATAGAACTGGTTGAAGATTAATCCACCCGGAAATATATGACACCGGATGGGTACAGCACTTTACAAAATTATTCTTGCTTATAACGGAACAGCATTTGCCGGGTTTCAGCGGCAGGCTGCAGCGCGGACGGTTCAGGCTGAACTGGAAACTGCGTTGGAAAAGCTCGGTTGGCAGGGCAGCACGATTTTGGCTGCCGGAAGAACGGATGCGGGTGTGCACGCCAGGGGACAGGTGGTCAGCTTCCACTTAGACTGGAAGCATTCGCCTGAAGACCTGCGCAACGCCCTGAACCATTACCTGCCCAAGGATATGGCGGTTCAATTCGCCAGCGAGGCGCCAGCGGATTTCCATCCCCGTTTTGATGCCAAATGGCGCCATTACCGCTACCGGATCTACTGTCAACCCGTGCGAGATCCCTTGAGAGCAGACTTTGCCTGGCGGGTTTGGCCCGGGGTGCAGGTTGATCGGATGAACGCCGCTGCGGCAGACCTGGTCGGTTCGCATGATTTCAGGGCTTTTGGCAGTCCAATGACCGAGGATGGCGTGACCATTCGCGAAGTGTTTCAAGCGACCTGGTCGGGTGACGGTGACGAATTTTATTTCGACATTACTGCCAATGCCTTTTTGTTCCACATGGTGCGACGGATCGTGTTTGTCCTGGTGACTGTTGGACAGAACCAGGCGCCGACCCGTGTGGTTGCTGAAGGCTTAACCCGTGGCGAGTTGGCGCTGACAGGGCTGGCTCCGTCCGCGGGCCTGGTGCTGGAAGCCGTTGGATATTAGCAAGGAAAAATGTGGATTTCATCTGTCAGGTATTCCCTGAGGATGGCATCTTTGAATGATGGAGAGTTTGATTGTGAATAAAACATATGTACCTAAAGGTCAAGTTGAGCGAGAGTGGTTGTTGGTGGATGCCGAAGGGCAAAACCTGGGCCGCCTGGCGACAAGGATAGCCCAGTTATTGTTGGGAAAACATCGCCCGGATTACACGCCCGGTGTTCTGATGGGCGCCAATGTGGTGGTGATCAACGCTGAAAAGGTGGAGGTTTTCCCCACCCGCCTGGAGAGTAAGGTGTATTATCACCACTCGGGTTATCCCGGAGGTATTAAAGAAATCAACCTGAAACGCCAGTTCGAAAAGTTTCCCGAAAGGGTGATCGAGAAGGCCGTTTGGGGGATGATTCCCAAGAATAAATTGGGTCGCAGGCAGTATAAGAACCTGCATGTTTATGCAGGGCCGAAGCATCCGCACTATGCACAACAACCCGAATTGATTGATTAAGAGGAGAGATCGACTGTATGGATAATCGCTATTACGAAGGTGTTGGTCGGCGAAAACAGAGTTCTGCGCGTGTACGCGTGATGGCTGGCTCCGGCGTGTTTACCGTCAACGGTAAGGAAATCGAGGCGTTTTTTACCCGCATGGGCGACGCATTGGAAATCGTCAATGCGTTCGCGGTTGCGAACTATGCAAAAAATAAATACGATGTTAGCGTCCTGGTGCAGGGCGGCGGCGTGACCGGTCAGCGAGACGCTGTCAAATTAGGTTTAGCCCGCGCTCTGGTAAAAATGGACGAGGAATTGCGCTCGCCCTTACGCCAAAGCGGCTACCTGACGCGTGATCCACGCGTAAAGGAACGCAAGAAACCCGGCCTCAAACGAGCTCGCAAGGCACCCACCTACACCAAGCGTTAATCGCTCCAGCCTGTGGACTGGATGCCGTGTTGATTTGGTTTCAGAGCCTGGCTGTTGGGGAAAAGCCTGCAGTTCAGCCTGATTCGACCAAACACACACAAAATAAGACTGATACTGTGCATAGAGACGTTTTAACAAAACGTCTCTATGGGTTAAAAAACTGAATTGAGAAGAAAAATGACAAATAATGAGGGCAAAGGGTTTCGAACAGGCATTACCTTGCTGGGATTGGGTCCGGGCGACCCGGCTTCCCTGACGCGCAGAACCTGGTCTTGGCTGGAGGGAATTGACATCCTGTATCTGCGTACGGCACATCATCCCAGCGTCTCTCACCTGCCGGCACATCTGGTCATCGAGAGCTTTGACCCGTTTTACGAGCGCTACGATGATTTTGAATCCGTTTATGAAGCAATTGTTGAGAAAATTCTTCACCTGGGGATGAACACGAGGGTGACTTACGGCGTGCCCGGGCACCCGTTCGTGGCTGAGGCAACTTGCCCTGAAATCGCCCGGCGGGCAAATCAGGTTGGCATCCCCGTGCAGGTGATTGACGGCTTGAGCTTTTTAGAGCCGACCTGGCGTGCCCTGGGGGTGGATCCTTTTCCCAACACAAGCCTGGCAGACGCACTTGAGATCGCCATGCGCCAGACGCCGGGTTTTCCGCCCTCATCGCCGGCTTTGATCGCGCAAATCTATGACCGAGATGTAGCTGCTGCGGTCAAGCTGACCTTGATGACAGCTTACCCGGATGAGCACCCGGTGTTTCTTGTACACGGCGCGGGAACCGATGCTGAGATCGTGGAAGAACTTCCCCTGCATGAAATTGACAAAAGCCCGCATATCCGGCTGCTCAGCTCGTTATACGTTCCGCCGCTCTCACCGCAGGCTTCCTTTGAGGCTTTCCAGGAGGTGATTGCTCGATTGCGGGCGCCCGATGGCTGTCCCTGGGACCGTGAGCAAACGCACCTGACCCTGCGACCCTTTTTGCTGGAGGAGGCTTACGAAACTCTGGACGCGCTGGACCGAGAGGATATGGTCGACCTGGAGGAGGAGTTGGGCGATTTGTTGCTGCAAATCTTGCTTCATGCTCAGATTGCTGAGGAACAAGGTCATTTCAATATCCATCATGTAATTGAAGGCATCGCGAACAAGTTGATCCGGCGGCATCCTCACGTATTTTCGGGTAGGGCTGTAGACGGAGTGCAGGGCGTGATCCGCAGTTGGGAAGAAATCAAAGCCGAGGAACGCCAGGCGCATGAGGTTGGCGAGAAAAGCGGCATCCTCGATGGTGTTCCGACCGCGCTTCCGGCACTCTTACAGGCTGAGCACATCATTGAAAGAGTCAGCCGGGTGGGCTTCCAGGGCTTGTCTTCCCTGGGTGAGTTGGACACCATCCGGGAGGGGCTGGAAGCGTTAGAAGCGTCGCAAGCAAAGGCAAAACAGACGATATTTGGTGAACTTTTGCTGGGGCTGACCAGCCTGGCGCATCGCTTTGGCATTGACGCAGAATCTGCCCTGCGGGAAGCTCTGAATCGCTTTAGAGATCGGTTCGGGATGATGGAAGCAGAGGCGCTGGCGACCGGGGAGAAATTGATCGACCTTTCAACAGAAGAGCTTAGCCGGCGCTGGAACCAGACGCTGGGCGCTGGACAGGAACAGGCGGCAGTATGAACGCACCGACCAGAACCTCATCGAGCGCCAACCAGCAAATCGCCCGAGCTACCGGCACGGTGATGGCAGCTTTTGTGATATGCAACCTGGTCGGATTGGTGCGGGGAATGGTGATCACGCGCGCCTTTGGCACCTCGTTGGAATTCGATTCCTTCAATGCAGCCAACCGCATTGTGGAATTGCTGTTCAATCTGGTGGCTGGGGGGGCTTTGGGCTCGGCTTTTATCCCCATGTTCACGGGCTTCCTGGCTAAAGAAGACCGGGAAGGCGCCTGGCGGCTGGCATCGGGTGTCATCAACCTGGTGTTCCTGATTCTGGTCATTATCAGTGTTTTGGCGTGGATCTTCGCGCCGCAGATGATGTCCGACGGGCTGTTTTTGCTGGTGCCAGAGTCGGACCCGGTGCAAGAGGCGCTGACCGTGCAGCTCTTCCGTATTATGCTGCCCTCGGTGATCCTGTTTGGCATCAGCGGGCTGGTAATGAGCATCCTGAACGCCCACCAGAACTTCCTGATCCCCTCGCTGGCGCCGGCATTGTATTCCCTGGGGATGATTGCTGGAACGCTGTTCCTGCCAGAAGCCTGGGGCATTCAGCGCCTGGCGATCGGCGTGGTATTGGGCGCCCTGCTGCATCTGCTGATCAAAATCCCTGCTTTGTGGCGGCTGCCGGGGCGGGCATTCCATGCCTATTTAGGTTTAAAGAACCGCGCCGTGTTGGAGGTGTTCCGGTTGATGGGGCCGCGCTTGCTGGGGGTGGCTATTGTTCAGATGAACTTTATCGTCAACACGATCATCGCATTGGGACAGCCGGAGGGGAGCGTTTCGGCAGTTGTTTTGGCTTTCAGCCTGATGCTGATGCCGCAAATGGCTGTGGCGCAATCCGCGGCAATCGCCTCGTTGCCGACCTTTTCTGCCCAGGTGGCGCTGGGAAGTATCGACGAGATGCGCCGCTCGCTGGCTTCCACGCTGCGGGCGATCATCCTGCTCTCGCTGCCGGCGTCGGTCGGTTTGATCCTGCTGCGCTATCCGCTGGTGCAGCTTTTGTATCAGCGGGGTGAGTTCTCCGCCCGCTCGACGGAGATGGTGGCGTGGGCGTTGTTGTGGTACGCCGTTGGGCTGGTCGGGCATGCGCTGGTGGAGATTCTCTCACGGGCTTTTTATGCCCTGCATGATACGCGCACCCCGGTCACCGTGGGGGTCATCGCCATGGGTTTGAATATCGGTCTCAGCCTGGGATTTTCGGCCTGGTTTGCGCAAATCGGATGGATGCCGCATGGCGGGTTGGCGTTGGCCAACTCGGTAGCGACCGGGTTGGAGTCGATTGCCCTGGTGGTTTTGATCCGCAGGAAGCTGGACGGGTTGGAGGGGGGTTATGTATGGCGCGGCGTGGGCGTCAGCGCGGCGGGAACGGCTTTGATGGCTGCGGCTGTGCTGGGTTGGCGCGCCATGGTCGGTGGAGGGTCGCTCGTTGTGGAGCTGTTTGGCGCGCTGGGGATGGGGGTGATGGTTTATGTGGGGTTGATGTGGGTGACAAAGGTGCCTGAACTGAGGGGGATGGCGAGGGCGGTGATGCAAAGGATAAAGAAAAGCAAATAGACGGACGGAAGACGGGTGACCGGGGACGGGCACAATAAGTGCTTTGCAAATATAAACCCTGAAAAAATCAAATAAGAATTACATAGAGTGTTATTATTAATAACGAATACATAAGTTATTTTTTGATGAGATTCAGAATACACTTTAAACAGGAAAATATGTCCCAAGTTTTACTAAACGAGATCGAATTGCGCTCTGTGTCCTTGAAAATTTAAGGCTTAATTCAGAAAGACTCAATCCTTCTTTAAATTTCATAACCAATTCCTCGTCCTCTACAGGAGACCATTCCCAACAATTCATTTTTCAATTTATCGTTATAATTCTATACATACTCCAAGCTTATTCCGCAACAAGGAGAATTAATCCCATGGCTGAATCGAAATCCGGTGTACAAATCAGTACCAAAGCCTTTTTTCAGGCGCTGTTGATTATCTTTGCTCTCATGATGCTTTCCGGGATCCTCACCTGGGTGATCCCCTCGGGGCAGTATGTAAGGGTTGAAGAACCCGGCCGCGGCATGGTGATTGCCCCGGACTCCTTCAGTTACACCGACCACCCTGGGCTACCCGTCTGGCGCTGGTTCACCGCCCCGGTTGAGGTGTTCTTCTCTGCCGATGGGGTCACCATTGCGGGCGTGATCGTCTTCATCCTGCTGGTGGGTGTAGCCTTCGCCGTGATGGAGCGTAGCGGCATTCTCAGTTTCGCCTTGGCGGCGATCGTGCGGCGCTTTGGCGAGAAAAAATACACCCTGCTGCTTGTGCTGACTTTTTTCTTCATGGCTCTGGGCGGGTTTTTTGGCTTGCTGGAGGAGGTGGTGCCCCTGGTGCCGATTATGATCGTGCTGGCGTATTCCCTGGGCTGGGATTCGCTCACCGGGCTGGGAATGTCGGCTCTGGCAACAAATGTGGGCTTTTCGATGGCGGTGTTTAACTTCTTTACGATCGGGATTGCGCAGCAACTGGCTGGGCTGCCCTTGTTCTCGGGTTGGGCGCCGCGCGTGGTTTTGTTTTTCGCTGTATATGCGCTTTTGGCGCTATTTCTGACCCGACATGCAAAAAAGGTGGCTGCGGATCCCCGCCGGTCGCCGGTATTCCTCGAGGACCGCGAGGAAAAACCGCGGCTCACTGCAGATCAAGACCTGGTGGCGGACCGGGATGATCCGCGCTTGAAGCGGGCAGCAATTTTCATGGCGGCTTGCTTTGGGCTGGTTCTGGTGCTGGTGATGTTATTCTCGTGGATCGAAGGGCTGAACGCCCTCGCGATGCCGCTTTCGGGGTTGTTATTCCTGGTGGGCGGCGTGGGGGCAGGCTTGATCGCCGGGATTGGCAAGGGCGGCTGGAAGGCAGCCTGGGAGGGATTTCTGGGCATCGCGCCCGCCATCCCACTGTTGATGATGGCTGCCAGTATCAAGCTGATCATCTCTTCTGGCGGTATTCTGGACACCATGTTGTATGTTGCCTCCGGGCGTTTTTCAGGCACGAGCCCCCTGGTTTCAGCGTTGTTGATCTACGCGGTGACGTTGGTGCTGGAGCTGTTTGTCAGCTCGGGTTCAGCCAAGGCGCTGATGGTGATCCCGTTGATCATGCCGCTGGCTGACCTGGTGGGTGTCAACCGGCAGATTGCAGTGACCGCGTATGCCTTTGGAGACGGCTTCTCGAACATGGTTTACCCGACCAATGCCCTGCTGCTGATTGTGCTCAGCCTGACGGTGATACCCTATAATAAATGGCTCAAGTGGGTGCTGCGGCTGTGGGCGATTGTTTTTCCACTGACGGTGATCTTTCTGGCGCTGGCGGTGGCTTTCAATTATGGGCCGTTTTGACCTGCTGATCCCACTTGCTGTGCGTTAAGGACTGCGTAGCTGGTAGAACTTAGAACGTAGAGCTTAGAGCGTAGGACTTAGAACTTAGAACGTAGAGCTTAGAACTTAGAACGTAGAGCTTAGAACTTAGACCTTAGAATGAAGGGTTTAGAGTTTAGAGCTTAGAACTTGGAACGAATCAATTATCGTCATTTTCTTTTTTCTATCTTGTCAATAACGAGTTTTAATGCCTGCTGCCAAATGCAGTTATAATAACCCGCATGTTGACTCGTCTACGCAGCGATTTCGCTGATACCCCCCGGCAATTCTGGTTGATGTTTTTTGGGATGATGTTTTCCACCATCGGGACAACGATGATCTGGCCGTTTTTGATGATCTATGCCAGTGAAACCCTGTCGCTGCCCCTGGCAACGGTAGCCAGCCTGATGACGATCAACGCCGGTACGGGGATGGTTTCAGCAATCCTGGCGGGGCCGGTGATCGACCGGGTGGGGCGCAAGTGGGCGATGGTGGTCGGTTTGTTTGGTGCAGGCATGGGGTATTTTCTGCTCAGTCGCGCCAATACCTACGCCGCGTTTGCACTCATCCTGGGGTCCAGTGGGATGTTTGGACCCTTATACAATGTGGGCACAGATGCCATGCTGGCAGACATGATTCCCATGGAAAAACGCGCCGATGCCTATGCCCTGCTCCGCATGGCGCACAATGTTGGTGTGGCGGCAGGGCCGGCGCTGGGCGGGTTTGTTCTTGCCCGCTCGTATCGATTTGGGATGTATGGCGCAGGCGCGGGATTGATCGCTTACGGGCTGGCGCTGCTGTTCTTCGCCCGCGAAACGCTGCCTGAAGGGGTTGCGACGGAAAAATCTAACTTGCTGGGTCAACTGCGCGGCTACTGGACGGCTCTACAGGACCGGCCGTTTATGGGACTGGTGGGCGCGTTCACCCTGCTGCACATGACCGCATCGATGATTTGGGTGCTCTTCTCGGTCTATTTAAAGACGCAATATGGCATCAGCGAACAAGTGTATGGCTGGCTGCCAACAACCAATGCCCTGATGGTGGTCTTCTTCCAGGTGCTGGTGACGCGGATGATGAAGAAATATCCCGATGTGCAGGTGATGACCTGGGGCACCGTCTTTTATGTTTTTGCGCCGTTGACCATTGTGCTTTCGAACCGCTTTTTGGGATTCTGGCTGGCCATGGTGATTATGACCGTGGGGGAACTGGTGGTGGTGCCGCGCTCCAGCGCATATGCCGCAAACCTGGCGCCGGTCGATAAGCGCGGGCGCTATATGAGCCTGTACGGCCTGACCTGGAATGTGGCAGCAGGGATCAGCCCGGTGTTGGGCGGCCTGGTCAGCGATCGGATCGGCCCGAGGGCGCCCTGGACATTCGGCGCGGTGATCGGCTTGCTGGCTGTGCTGGCTTTCCGCCGGTTGAAGAAATACCAGGTCAGCAAAGAGGCTGCGATTTCTTAAGCTTTAACCCCTTGACAAATGATCCGTTAATTGATTAAAATTAGAACATATGTTCTAATTACCATTGAGCTGTTGTGCATGCTGCTCGGAAGGATGTTGATATGACAAGAGTTTTGATCTTTAAAACACCGGACGCCTTCGGTGTTTTGGAGGTGGACGCGCCGGCTGAACGCATTGTCCACGCGATCAATCGTGGCGATTGGGAGGCTTACCTGCCTGGCGAGCCGGGTCCGCTCTATGCCCGGCAGCAGGGTGCAGTGGTGGTCGTGACGAACAGTGCATCGCTGCAGACGGAAGATCTACCCAAACTCAGCCGTCGCGAATACCAGGTGCTGGTGTTGCTGGGTGACGGTCTGACCACGGCTGAGATCGCGCTGAAGTTGGGCTTGCGTCCACGTACGGTGCGCGGTTATGTGGCCAGCATGAAGGTGCGGCTGGATGCGCAAAATATCCAGCAGTTGGTCGCTCGCGCCGTGGCTTTGGGGTTATTCCGGCCAGAGATATGATCTCACTCGCTGTGCGATGAAAGCTGAGTAGCCGATAGAACTTAGAACTTAGAGCTTGGAGTTTAGAGCTTGGAACTTAGTGCTTAGAGCTTAGAATGGAAATTAACCACAGGACAACCATTCACTCATGTCCAAATCCTGCTTCCTGATTCCTGCTTCCTGTTCCCTAATTTTCTCTGAAAACACGATTCAGGCTGGGTCACCACTCACCATTCACTATTCACCATTCACCACTCACCATTCACCACATTAAAACCAAAGAGGCTGCTTTTTTCAAACAGCCTCCGGTTTGAGCGTTGGTTCGTTGTGTAACTACTCTTCAATGATAATGATGGCTTCTTCCGGGCATTCTTCCACGGCTTCCCGCACAACCTCTTCATACTCTTCCGGGATCGGGTCAAGCAGGACCTCGGCGAAGGGCTCATTGGCTAAGCTGAAAACTTCGGGAGCCAGACCTTCGCAAATACCACAGCCTAAGCACAGATCTTCATCAACTCTAACTCTCATCAGTCATCTCCTAATCATTATTTGGTCTAAGTTGGACAGGGGAAGATCCGACTGGTAGGCGATCTTCCAGTGCCCAAAGGTACACTTGGATTAAATCCAGCGGAATTATACCACATGGATTATTTATTGCCAGTGATTCTTAACGTATAATGACTGACATATTTCCGGTTTTTAAACCGGATTGCTGCTTTTTGGCGATTGGAAAGAAGGTTTGATGCGATCATTGCTGTTTTCCGGTTTAACCCGACTTCCCTATGGACTGGCAGGGACTGTGTACCGCAGTCCGCTGCCCTTCAGCCCTTTGTTTGACCCGCGGGGGCGGGTTTTACCGGCTTATGAGCGGCACGGGGTGGACACTGTCGTGGTGCTCAATGAGACGGAGGAATTGCAACGCCTGTTGGGGCAGGACCTGCTGGGGCATTATCGGCAGCTTGGATATGATGTGATCCACGCGCCAGCGCCAGATTTTAACGTCTTCCAACCCGAGGTTTTGAAATTGGCGCTTAAAGCGACCCTGGCTGCGGCTGAAGCGGGGCGGACGATCGCGATTCACTGCCATGCGGGCGTTGGGAGGACGGGCATCCTGGCAGCCTGCCTGGCGAAGACCGTCTTCGGCATTTCGGGCGAGGATGCCGTCGCCTGGCTGCGGCAATTTATCCCGGAAGCAGTTGAAGGTGACTTGCAGTACCGGTTCGTGCTGGATTTTTCCTGGGAGGCAAACTAAGCTTCGTTTTTCTCGATAACCAGGGTTCCGGAGGGTCCCATCAGCACCTCCTCCCATTCGGTGACCTCTGCGAACTTCAATTGCTGTCCCGATGTGCCAACCTCGAGGGTATCCCCTGCGGTGACAAACACATCCTCTTCGTATAGATAATGAAACACGTTGATGAATAAGCGGATGATGTCATCCGAACTTTCGGCGGGTTGGACGTAATAAGCCAGGTCGGGGACATCGAAGATGTGGTGACCTTTGGTCACCAGCCAGTAACCCGGGTCATCGGTGAAGAAACGCACATAGCCGAACCACAGGTTGTAGGGGATTGACTCGCGGAAGCTGGCGATGCTGGCGGGCTTCAAGAAGTCTGCCGGGGGATGGGCGGTCCAGGCATTGGTGTTGACGATGCCTAGGAGGTCTTCATTGGCAAAGGCGCATGCCAGGCGATAGATGGCGATCATCGCCTCGATGGGGTCGTGATGCCCCCGGTGATAAACCAGGCTGATATGGGCGCGATGCTGGCGCATGGCGGCTTTGGTCTGCGCCTGCCAGGGCGAAACCATCACGGTGTGATCGATCACTTCAGGGGGCAGGGGGATTGGCAGACCTGCGATCAAAAGCTCGTGACCATCCAGGCTTGCCCGACCGATGCTCTTGCTGGGGTCTTGTTGAACCCAGGTGAGGTTGCAGGCGCCCTCAGCGTCCAGACAGCGCTGTAACGCCGCCTCGTCGGGAATGGGCAGTTGATCGGATGCGTAGATCAGATGCAGTTCGGGGCGTTTGGTGGGTGGGTAAGCCTGGATTGAGGTCATGGCGTGCTTCCTGGTGATGGGTGTGGTTTGATTATCTCATAAACCGGGCTAATTTCAAATCCAATCGGTCTGCTAACTGACAGAAAGGGCGCAAAATGGTAGAATTGGGCTGAGATTGGAGTAACTAATGGAATCAATTTTCAGCATTGAATACACGCCTGAAAAACGGGATTATGTACGGGCGGCGCGCATCATTTCGCGAAAGTCGCCCGGGTTTGTTGCCCTGGCTGCGATGGTCGCCTTCATTATGCTTGCCTCCGGGGTAGCGCTGATCTTTCCCGGGCTTGCCGCTGAGACCTTACGGGGCCTGGCGCCCTTTCTACTGGCGGCTGGCCTGACTTACCTGCTGTACGTTGGTTTTCTGGTTCCCAGGCAACTCAATAAGGCTTATGAGAGCGAATCGCACCTGCGTTTAACACGCCGGTTGAACTTTTTTGAATCGTACTTGATGATGACAATCGGCGACCAAAGCGTTAATCTTCCCTGGGAAAATTTAACCCGGACCTTCAACAGCGGGAACGATTTCATCCTGGTCTTCCAGGACGATGAGCAGGTGATCGTGTTCATTCCCGGACGGGCGCTTGAAAGCCAGGCGGCTTTAGAAAATCTGCAAAAATTTATTCATTGAAAAATCCATCCTGATGATATAATGACCATCATCAAGCGCCTGACATGCCTGAAAACCAATCTTTTCTTAGGATTTGATCAGCGTGCTGAACGCCTGTTGGTATCACCTGGATCGATTATCCTCGATTATCACCATATAAACTGAAAGGAGCACACGATGAACTTGATAACCCTGTTAATCTCTGCGGCGATTGGGCTAGTCGTGGTGTTGTTTTTCCTGGTTGGCTTTGTTATTTTAAAGACGGCGCTGTATTCCCCTCCGCAAAAGAAGGTTAAGCCGCGCGATTTTCCTTATTTTGACGGCAAATCGATCGCTGAACGCCTGGGTTTGGCGGTGCAGTACCGCACGATTTCCTATGATGACCCGAAAAAAATTGATGAAAATGCCTTCTATGGGCTTCATCGCCTGTTTAAGACGCTTTACCCGCTGGTTCACACACACCTTAAATTGGAGACGGTCAATAACCTCAGCTTGCTGTACACCTGGAAGGGGAGCAAACCCGATCTGCAGCCGATTATGCTGATTTCGCACTTGGATGTGGTTCCGGCTGATGAGGACGATCCCGCCTGGGAGCACCCGCCCTTCAGTGGCGAGCTGGCTGACGGCTATGTGTGGGGACGGGGCACGCTGGACATTAAAAGCGGTGTGATCGGCATTTTGGAAGCCGTGGAATACCTGCTGAAGCAGGGCTTTGAACCGGAACGCACCGTTTACCTGGGCTTTGGGCATGATGAGGAAGTCAGCGGCAAGAACGGCGCGGTTGCGATTGCCGCCCTGCTTGAAGAACGCGGGGTGACGCTGGGTTGTTTGCTGGATGAAGGCGGTTCGGTTTATGAAGGGCTTTTGCCGGGGGTTGACGCGCTGCTGGCGATGATCGGCATCTCGGAAAAGGGATACCTGAGCCTGCGCCTGAGCGTGACCCAGGACGGCGGACATTCTTCGATGCCTGCTACACCGACCGCGATCGGCATTCTTTCGCAAGCCATCGCCAGGCTGGAAGCGCAACCGATGCCGGCGCGCCTGGAGGTGGTTGAATTTTTGATGAGCTATATCGGGTCTGTGCTGCCCTTTTTCCAGCGCATGGCTTTTGCCAACACCTGGCTGTTTGGCGGGCGCCTGAAAAAGGAGCTGTCGCGGTCGAACCTGATGAATGCCAGCATCCGCACTACCACCGCGCCGACCATTATCCATGCCGGCGTCAAGGATAATGTTTTGCCGTCAAAGGCTGAGGCTGTGGTTAACTTTCGCCTGCTGCCCGGAGATGACCTGGCGAGTGTATACAAAATGGTGCTGGAGCGCATCAACGATAAGCGGGTGAGCGTACTGCCCTATGCTGGCGAAGTCCTCGCCGGCTCTTCGGGATGGGACCCATCCCCGGTAGCTGATGTTGAATCGCCGTATTTTCTGCGGTTATCACGGCTGGCGCGGGAGGTCTTCCCGGGTGCGCTGACGGCGCCCTTCCTGGTGATTGGCGGCACCGATTCTCGCCATTATGCTTCGGTGACCGATAACGCATTCCGGTTTTCACCGGTTGTCCTTGACCGAGCCAGTGTGCAGAGTGTGCACGCCGTCAACGAGCGCCTGTCGTTTGAAAATTGCGCAAAAATGGTCTGTTTTTACACGGCTTATATCCAGGAGATGGCGACACTGCCCGGTGAGCTGGACGCCGGGGGCAGCGTGGCTGATGCAGACGATGAGGACGTCCAGGAATTGATTGTCGATTCCATGGCGTGGGAGGATGATGAAGACATCCCGATTCCAACGTTAGAAGAGACCATGGCGTTTGGCGAGGAAGATGAAGCCGATATTGAGGATAACGGTGACGATTCCAGCGCGGAGGAACCGGCGTAACCCCGAGTTTTGTTATTGGAATCGCAGTATAGCGGGTACGGTCATTGCGAGCGAAGCGAAGCAATCTCAACAGGGGGTAGTGGTTGATGAAATACCGCCTGCCCAGCAGAGTAGACCCATCCAAGCCCTCAGGGAGGGTGGCTGCCAAAGAGATAGATTTGGTTGCCACACTCCCTCGCAATGACAACAAAGCTATACCCATGATGACCAGCGTTTCGCTTTGAAAAATCCCAGTTCCAAATTAATAACGCAAGCATAAATTCCTGCGTAAACCATCCCCCGACGGCGAGTGTTTCGCCGTTTTTTGCCGCAAGCGGCAAGAATTCCCCTAAAACTCGCCGCTTTTGACGGATTGAAATCCCCCCTGATTCCTGCTATCATATCACCATAACAGAACAAATGTTCTATTTTTGAACGGCCCGGGTGATCTAAGCCCTGACCCTTCCCCTTTATAGCGCTTTGCGAGGCGCCCGGACCGTTCTCTTCCAACCGGAAGATCTTTTAGACCTGGAGGTTTTTTTACCTGATGACGAGAAAAGCACAAGCTGGCGACCCGTCTGACTTTTACAGCGGCCACTTTACCCGCGCCGAACTGGCTGACCTGGACCGCGCCCTGGGCGATTCCCTGCGCGGTGAGATCGGCATGCTGCGCACGGTGATGCGGCGCTTTTTTGAACGCGTCAGCCAGGAGGCTGATGACAGCAAAGCCCTGGCGGAGGCGCTGCGGGTTTTGGGATTGAGCGTCACCCGCCTGGCGCGGGTGATCCAGGCAGAGCGGGAATTGCAGGCGGGTGGGACGGATGATTTGGGCGATGCGCTGACCCGCAGCATGGCTGCCGTCCTGGAAGAGCTGCGCGGCGCCACCGCCGGAGAGCGGGGGTCGCATGGATGACAGGCTGTATGCCTTGTTGACCGAGCAAATGAAGCACGCCACCGACTTGCTCTCGGCGCAGATTCAATCGCTGGAGGCAAAGGTGGTGTACCAGACCGATTTGTTCCACCAACGTCTGACGCTGCTGGAGGAGGGCATGCGCGACCATGAGATGCGCCTGCGGGCAGCCACCGAGGGCGTGACGCAGTTCAAACTCTTTTCCGGGCTGGCATCGGGCAGCTCGGGCTTGATGTCGCTGGTGGCGTTGATCAAGGCTTTTTTAGGAGGTTAGCTTGGCTGAATTGGATCCCCGGTTGCAGATTTTGGCTCGAGACGTGGTTCACTTTGCAAGTTATACCAGCGGACTGCAGTTGCGCAGCTACCAGGTCGATGTGGCGCGGGCTGTGGTGCGCTCGGTGATCGAGAACCTGGGACTGACCTTCGTGGTGATCCTGCCGCGCCAGTCGGGTAAGAACGAGCTCCAGGCGCAGTTACAAGCCTATCTGCTGACGCTGTTTTCGTGTCAGCGTTGCGGGATGGTGCAGGTCTCCCCGACGTGGAAGCCGCAGGCTGTCAATGCCATGTCGCGGCTGGAGACGGTGTTGAACGCCAACCTCCTCATCAAAGACCGCTGGAAAAAGCATCACGGGCATGTTTACCAGGTGGAGGGGGCGCGACTGACGTTTCTATCGGGATCGCCCACGTCTAATATCGTCGGCGCGACGGCTGATCTGCTGCTCTCGATCGATGAAGCCCAGGATATCCACACCGATAAATTCGATAAGGAAATCGCGCCGATGGCAGCCTCCACGCATGCCACGCGGGTCTTGTGGGGCACCGCCTGGACGGCGAATACCCTGCTGGCGCGAGAGGAAGCCGTGGCGCGGGAAGTCCAGCGGCAGGACGGCATCCAACGCGTCTGGCGGCTGGATTGCGCCACTATCGCCCGCGAGGTGCCCGCCTATGGCCGGTTCGTCGCCGAGCAGGTGGGGCGGTTGGGGCGCAATCACCCCATGGTGCGCACCCAGTATTTCTCCGAGGATCTCGACGCCGAGGGCGGGCTGTTCTCACCCGAACGGATGGCTTTGCTGCGAGGAGGGCACCCACCGCATTTGACCGCCCGCCCCGGGCAGTTGTACGTCATGACGCTGGACCTGGCTGGCGAGGATGAAGGGGGCGGATTGGGCGAGATTTTGCGGGTCAGGAGCGCTCGCGATGCCACCGCACTGACGATTGCGCAGGTGGATCTGACGACGATGGTCAACCCGGATTGTCCCCTGCCGACCTACCGGATCGTTCACCGGCGGTTGTGGGTGGGGGTGAAGCACAGCAGCCTGTTCAGTGAGATCACGCGCCTAGCTGCCGACTGGTCGATCCGCTACCTGGTGTGCGATGCAACCGGCGTGGGCGCGGGGCTGACCTCCTTCCTCATCCAGGTGCTGGGAGGGCGGGTGATTCCCTTCACCTTCAGCAGTAAGACCAAATCCGACCTTGGCTGGGCGTTCCTGGCATTGATCGACAGCGGTCGCCTGCAGGATCACACACCCGCTGCAGAAGGTCCCGATGCATTGAATGAATTGCAGGCGCTGTTTTTCAACCAGTTAGCGCACTGCCAGTATGAGATCCAGACCGGACCCGACAAACGCATCTGTTGGGGTGTCCCTGATGGCACCCGCGACCTGGCTTCGGGCGAACTGGTGCATGACGACCTGGTCGTCTCGGCTGCACTGCTGGGCGTCCTGGACCGGCAAGCCTGGTCTGCCCCCGGTACGGCGGCGATCGTCCCCGCAACGGATCCCCTTGACGAGATGAAAGGATTTTAAAAAATGACTTTGACCGCCACTGCAATAAACCCTGTTCAGGATGCTGCCCTGATCGTCGACCAGGCTGTGTTTGCACTCCCTGGAGACGAGGATTCGGATGATTCACAGCTCCCTTTCGGCATTGATATTTCCCGTTATAACACTTCAGCCGATGGTAAAAAACGCGTAAACTTCGATACCATCGCAGCCCATGACCCCTTTGTATCATTTATTGGTATCCGTGTCGGTATCTCTTGGGGTTATCAAGATCCCTGGTTTAATTTCTATTTCTCTGAAGCCCAGCGCATCAATCGCGTAATTTTCCCCTACCATGTTCTTTACCCTGGTGAAGACGCAGCCCGCCAAATGGATAATTTCTTTCGCATCCTGGGCAATGCCAACCTCGATATTACCCCCCTGGTCCTCGACCTGGAGCTCGACCACGGCCTAACTTTATCTAAAATCACCCAAACCACCATTAATGCCCTCAATATCATCTACCGCCGCACCGATCGCACCCCCTTTATTTATTCCCGTGCCCTCTGGGTGAATCGCTTCCTCAATGTTGCAGCCCTGCCCCCCGTCCTCTGGTGGCTTGCTCAGTATAAAGTTTCCCTGCCCTTCCCACTCTATACCCCAGAAAAAGATCCACCCCCCTTGCTCCCCATCGGTGTTAATACCTGGCTTATCCATCAAACCACCCAGCGCGGCCCGTCCATCGGCGCCCCCGCCCTCTATTACATGGACTACAACCGATTTAATGGCACAACTTCCCAGTTACTCGAATTTATCCATGGGGCTTCTAATCTCAAACCCGTAACCTGCCCCCTGGACGATCTACCCTGCACTGGTGGCAAATTTCAGCAGCCAGGGCAGGGCAATAATAAAAATCCTGTTCACCGCACCCAGCTAAAAGCTGAAGACCCCCGTCCCCCGTCCCCCGCCCAGGCCCCAGGGCAGTCGCTTATGCCCTCTTGGCTTATCCACAAAGGTAATTTCTCTAAATTTAAGGGTTAATACTCATGCCAAATCGCTTCTCTCAATTCTTCAAGTTACTTTTCTCTAATTCAGCCACTAATTCCACCAGGGAAGCTTTTGAAGTGGTCGAAAATGACAATACTTTCTTTATTGGGTCCCGCCGCTTTGACGAAACCGACCGCGACCGCCTCGAGTATAACCGTTATGATGTTTTCCAGCAATGCTTCGAAGCCTGGCGAGATTCACCCCTGGCCAGGCGAATTGTAGAGCTTACTTCCCAATATGTGGTCGGTTCGGGCTTCGATATCAAATGCTCCGATCCCAAAACTAAAAATTTTATTGATGCCTTTTGGCAGCACCCCCTCAACCGCATGAGCTCACGCGTAGTTGAACTCTGTGATGAACTCACCCGCACTGGGAACTTATTTATTTTGCTCAATACCGACAAAACAGGCATGACTTTTGTTCGCTCCCTGCCCGCAGCAAACATTGATCAAATTGTTTCCAGCCCAAACGATATTGAACAGCCCGTGCTTTTTATCACCAAAGCAGATGCTGAACTTGAATCTCACACCTACCCCGCCTACATCCCTAATAATGATTTTACCCTTCCCGATGGGTCCTTCCCTCAAGTCGTGCTTCATTATGCCATCAACCGCCCCGCCGGGGCCCAGTGGGGCGAGCCCGATCTATCCCCAATCCTCCCCTGGCTTAAGCGTTATTCAGCCTGGTTAGAAGATCGCGTACGCCTCAATCGCTTCCGTAACGCCTTTTTATATGTGGTCACCGGTTCCTTCGTGTCCGAAGAAGCCCGCAAAGCCCGCCAGGTCACCCTCGCAGCCACCCCCCCCACCCCAGGTTCCGTCCTTGTTACCGACGCTTCCGAAACCTGGTCCGTTATTTCTCCTAAGCTCGAAGCCCTGGACGCTTCCGCCGATGGCCTGGCACTCAAAAAATATATTGCCGCAGCTGTTGGCCTTCCCATGCACTTTCTAGCCGAGCCCGAATCAGCCACCCGCACCACCGCCGAAGCCGCCGGTGGCCCTACCTTCCGCCGCTTCGAACAGCGCCAGCAGTTCTTTTCTTGGCTTTTATACGATTTACTCTCTGTTGTAATTAGCCGCCGTGCCCAGGTCGATTATGCCGTATCACCCACCCCAGAACTGCAAATTGTCGGTGCCGATATTTCAGCCCGTGATAATGTTTCTCATTCTATCTCAACTGTAAACATTCTCAACGCTTTTGAACGCCTTTACGACATGGGCTTAATTTCCAGGCGCGAATTACTCAGAATTACTTACCGCTTCGCCGGTGAATCAGGCGATATTGACGAAATCCTGGCCCAGGGCACCGGGAAAGATACCCGGGTGCCCAGCCCCGTATCAACTACCCCTTCCTCAAAAATTGTAGATCCGATCACCGGCGAGCCGAAAATTAAAACCTCTTAACATCAATAACCAGCCATGAACGGTCACCTACCAGCTAAACAATCTCCATGCACAGCAAATTTGTCATTGCGAGCTTGCGAAGCAATCTCCCTCTACAGCCGCTTATCAAAAAAAGGATAAGTTTATGAACGAACAACCACCATATTTTACCCAACACCAAGCCCTTCTCTCTGCCGAAGCCCATCCCCTGCCCAATGGCAAATTCCATATCACCTGCATTACTTCAGGTATCGGCAACGGGTGGACCTTCCCGCCTGAAGTTCTTCAGGCATCCCTTGCCCTCTGGGATAACCTTCCCTGCTTTATCGACCACTCCTGGATCCCACACTCCCTTAAAGACCTGGCCGGTCATGTGGTCGACCCCGCCTGGGATCCTGAAGCTCAGGGCATCACCGCCACCCTTCACCCCCTGGGCCAGGGTGGCCAGCTTTTGTCTACCCTGGGCAAAGAAGTTCTCAAATCTGAAAAACCCCCTAAAATTGGCTTCTCTGCCGATGTACTCTTCAAAGCCAATGGCAAGCAAGTAACCGAAATTACAAAAGTGCTTTCGCTTGACCTGGTTTATAATCCTGCCCGTGGTGGTGCCTTCCGTGCTGCACTCCAGGCATGGAATGAAGAGGGAATTTTACAACGAAAAAAGGAAATCACTATGAATCAATCGCAAGATCCTACCCCACAACCGAATATCTCCCCTGCTTTACCTTCTGAACAAGAACAGCAGGTAAACCAGGCCATGCTCAAAATTTGCTCAAACTTGCTCGAAACAAGTTTAGCAGCCTCACACCTGCCCAAACCCGTAACCGATCAAATCCGCTCTACCTTCCAGGGCAAAATCTTCACAACTGAAGAGCTCGAAGCTTCCATCGAATCCCACCGTACCATGTTGTCTGAACTCCAGGCAGCCCAAACCGTCCAGGGACCCCCCCGTATTTCTCACATGTTCGATGAAGCCGATAAGCTCCAGGCAGCCGTAGATGACCTCTTTGGTATCGAACGCTCCGAAAAGCTCCAAGCCGTATCCGTGCCCCCACTCTCTGGTATCCGTGAACTGTATTTGATGTTGACCGGTGATCGTGAAATGCATGGGGGCTTCCATCCTGATCATGTGCACTTGGCCACTACCGCCGATTTTACTGGCCTGGTCAAAAATGCCCTTAATAAAATTGTTGCTCAGCAATGGCAGCTTTTAGGCAGGGCAGGTTATGATTGGTGGCAGCATATCACCACCCAGGAACACTTCACCAGTCTCAACGATATCACCGGCACTCTTATTGGTACCGTGGGCGACCTTCCTGTTGTTGCCGAGGGTGCCGAATATACCGAACTCCTGGTCGGCGATTCACCTGAGACCGCTTCCTTCGTCAAATATGGTGGTTATATCCCCCTCACCCTGGAATTGATTGACCGCGACCAAACCCGTAAGCTCAAAGCTTATGCCAGGGAATTGGGCAGCGCAGGTCTGCGTAAAATCTCAAAACTAGTTGCCGAAATCTTCACCCAAGCATCAGGCACCGGCCCCACCATGGCCGATTCAGGCAAGCTTTTCAATAACACCGCAGTTACCACCAAAGGTGGCCATAAAAACTTGCTCACCACCGCCTTAAGTATTACCGCCTGGGACGCTGCCTGCCAGGCAGTCTACAATCAACCCATGCTCATCAAAAACGAGGCCGGGCTTTATGGTACAGGTCCTAAAATGGCCATTAATCCCAAATTCTGCCTTGTGCCCAGGGCGCTCCAGAACACCGCCTGGCAAATGCTCAAAGGTGAGTTTGTTCGCGAAGAAAACTATACCTACGACAACATCCTCAAGGGTTCCGCCGTCCCAATCACCGTCCCCGAATGGACCGACGCCGACGACTGGGCAGCCGTGTGCGACCCCGCAGTCGCTCCCGCAATCTTTGTCGGTGAACGCTTTGGCATCATGCCCGAAATCTACACCGCAGGCGATGAACTTTCTCCAGCCGTGTTTATGAATGATGAACACCGCCTCAAGGTCCGTCACTTCCTGGCCGTATGGGTTAATGATTTCCGCCCCCTGCATAAGAGCAATGTTTAATCGCTTCGCTTTACCAGGTTTTTTAGAATCTCCTACTCCCGAAGCGCAGCGAAACCCCCGAAGCGTAAGCGGAGGGGGCGAAGCGCAGCGGAGAGGAGTAATGATTTCAGGCCTTTACACAAAAACAATGTTTAATCTGTCATTGCGAGCTTGCGAAGCAATCTCCGGTCCCTCGCCATGCGCCGCCATCGCTTCTCTCCTTTCACTCCAACCCCTGGGCAGCACTCGCCATGCTGCCCAGGTGGAGCGCTGCCCAGGCACCCATTCAGCAGCTTTGTCACTCGTGCCCGCCAGGGTATTGCGAGCTTGCGAAGCAATCTCTAATTCCAATTTTGAAAGGATCTTCCCATGGGATACACTCACTTAACCGATATCTCAATTCCAATTTCTCCCCTTGCCTACATTAAATCTGCAGGCACCTGGACGCCTACTTTTGATTCCAATATTGTTTATGATACTCGCACCGCTGCTGCTGCATCCTTTAAACTTTTTATACCTGTTCCTCTTTTGGGTTCTTCAACATTAACCCAGGGTTCGAAACTGGTAAAAATTGACTATAACTATTCAATCACTACCGCTGCATGTACCGCCTTTACTGTAAAGTTGGTTAAACAAAAACTTAATCCTACGGGTGGCTTTACAGCGTCCCTTGTTCCAACCACCCTTGATTCCAATCATGACACTGCCGCCAAATGTTATGCAGCCGATGATCATCATTTAACCTGCTTTGTCACCACCCCTGTTTTTCCTGCAGCCAATGAGGTGTATCACCTCTGTATTGAAGTTACTGCAGCCGCTACTTCTGTTTACAATAATATGGGTGCGATCGCTTATTTCACCCTCAGGTTATAGTCATGGATAAGTTCAAGTTCCTTTTCGGGTCCCGTAAATTTTGGGCAGCCCTGGTCGGTTTAGCCATGGTTTTTGTAAACCATTATTTACCCAATTTTCCTTTATCCGAAGAGCAGATCCTCGCAGTCGTTCTGGTTCTTGTCTCTTATATCCTGGGCACCGCCCTCGAAGATGGCCTGAGCCGTATGAACATTAAAAAATAAGCCCTGGCCATGGGGGGCCACCTGTAGGTGAGCCCCCCACGGCCGCCGCAACGCCCCTTGCAGGGCTTCTGCGGCTTTTTTTAGCAAGAAAGGTCATTTACCATGCCCCCTACTCTTTCTTCCATCCGTGATCAAGTCGAAATCAATTTAATGGACACTTCCAACCTTATTTGGTCAACTACCATTCTTGATGAAGCCCTGCGTGCAGCGCTCCTCGACCTGGGCAGGGTTTATGGCGAAGAACTCACTCTAAAAGATCTTGATTCAGCTACTACAACCAATGTTGCTGATGAAGATCTATATGTTTTGGTCAAAGGTGCCGTAGCCCATGCCTTAATCTTCCGCTCCGTAGGTCGCTTTGAAGAAGACACCCCTGAGCCCCGCATCTTGCCCCACCTGGCCACCCATGCGCAAAACGCAGCTTCTGAGTTTCGTGCCATGCTCAACTTTGTTGACCTGAGACTTAAACAGTTATCTAAATCCGCCCCTCATTCCGCCTGGGACTGGGTCGAAAAAGGCGGCTTCTAATGCACCAAATCGCAATCGGTAGCGCCGGAAATCGTAATGTTTTTACCGTAATTCATGGGGCTTCTGTATCAGCCCCCGCTTTTAAAGCCACCTGCTATTTCAATTTCAGCGCAGATCCCTTCGTATCCGAACACATCGAAATTGAACTTAAAGGCACTTCAGCCCAAATTGAATCCTTTATTGCAGATCTTATTGCTTATTTTCACTATGGCGCCCTTACCCGTGATGGTGTTGTAAATGCCCCCCTGGCCCTGCGCTTCCAGCGCGATAATGGGGGCCATTATTTTTTTGCCTTTATGTTAGATCCAGTCCTTGCAGCTAATCCAGGTTCTTATCTTCGCCAGTCTCAAGGTTCTAAATTAATCACCATTCACTACACCCGCCCTAATTATTTCCAGGGTGTCAAAACCCCCCTTCGTGTCAAAGGTTTATATGCTGCCGGTGGCACTATGTGGGATTATCATCTTTACAATCACACTTATAATACTGTTGATTCTACCGTATGGGTCGATCCTTCCGACTTTATAACATCCCTTCCAGCTCCAATCCGTGTTGAACTCAAACCCGTAACCGCTTCTGTAAACTTAACCAATTTATTTATCGGTTTAACCTACCACCCCACTTTTAACGGCTTTAATCCCTTTTTCTTCTACTTTGGCACCATCGCATCCGCTGCTGGCCTCACCATGGATGCAAGTGCGATCAAAGGTGGTTATCTTTCACTTACTTTTGCCCCTTCTGTTTGGTCTACCGCCTTTTCAGTTACCCTCACTTCTAACGACCTGGCCCAGCTTACTGCCCTCAATTACCGCCCCTTGCTTCGCTTTTTTGCCCCCCATGCTTACAATGATCTGTTCTTCAGGCTCCAGGTAATTCAAGGCACCTCAGTCATTCACACTACCGAAGCCGTACATTCGCCCCCTGGCTTTGGTTATGTTTTGCTCCCATCCCTCAACCTACCCCCAGGTCCCTTGCTCAAAGAAGCCGCCCCCCAACCCCTGGTCCTTTACATTCAGGCCTTGCGTGAATCAGGCGCTGCAACTACCATAACCACCGATTATCTAACCCTCTTCCCCTTTAACCCTGGTGCTATTTTTTACGCCTTCCACCCCGTAAAAACTGATGCCCTCTTCATTGACGATTCTGCCTTTTCACGGCATGGCTTTCGCGACACCGCTTTAACTGGTGAATCCGTAACCCACTCACGCATAGGCCCCCCCCTGGTGCTTTACCCGCAGCAAATTAACCGCCTCTTTTTTGCAGTTTCAGATGATAACAATCTCATGCCACCTTCCCATTATTCCCTGCTCAATGTATCCTACTACCCCCGTTATGCTTTACTATGACCTACCTTCTAAGTTCTAAGTTCTTTGTCATTGCGAGCCTGCGAAGCAATCTCCATTCGCTTATGTCATTGCGAGCCTGCGAAGCAATCTCCAAGCAGCGCATCAATAGGTACCAACCATGATCCAGCTTAACACAGTCTTTCAATCTCGCTCCTTCGACCCCATCCCCCCCCTGCCCTTCACCTTTCAGGTCGTCAAACTCTCCTGGAAAGCCCAGGGCGGACCCGATGAAGCCTCTATTTCAGCTTCCATCCCTTCCGATCAGGTCTTTTCCTTACTCTCTTTACTGCGTGCCCCTTTAATTGTTTCGAATTGTTTTTCTAATCCGGTTTGGTGGGGCTTTGTTGCTGAGATCCACATCAATCACCAGGGAACCCAGTTCAAACTCTCTTTAGATGAGCTTTTTAATAAGGTTAAAGTCATTTATTCTTACATATCACCCGACAATACCGCTTCCTCACCCCTGCTTGAAACCCCTTTTGCTAACAATGGTATCTCTCAGTCCGAATATGGGATTAAAGAACGCGTCCTTTACCGTATAGGTATAGATGATGACTTTGCCCTGGCCCTTAGGAATACCTTCCTTGAACAGTCAGCCAAGCCCAAAACTGCCTTTATGCCTTACTCTAAACATGGACTAACCCAGGTGACCCTCTTGTGTCGTGGGTGGTTTAGCACCTTATCATGGCGATTCTACCAGGACTTGTCAGGTTATTATGCCAATCATGGTCCAGGGCCTGGAGCCTTTAACTTTGGAACATCTTCAATCACTTCTGTTGGTCACCAATTTATGACCTTAGCCAATGAATCCGTTAAATATGTTTATTTCATGCTCCGTAAAGTCGGAAACCCTGCAGCAAATCTCAAAGTAAAGATCACCACTTCAGATGGAGTTTCACCCACAGCAACTATAGTAGGGACATCGCAAGCCGTCCCTGGTGCCTCTATCCCAATTCACTTTGATTGGATTAAGTTTGAATTTGTAAACCCAGTTCCTTTATCTGCTTCCACTCGTTATTGGATAGTCCTTGAAGCCGACGGCCTGGACGCTTCAGCATATTTTACAATCAGATTAGACGAGAATCGTAACTTTAATCAGCCTCGTATGTATGGCAAATACTATGATGGGACTTGGAAAAACCTGGCATCCGTAACCATGCCCATGTTTTTCCCCAGTATGTATTTTAGAATCGTGACCGTCCAGGACACAGGGCAAATTATCAACAATCTATCCACAAGTCTTGGACAGTTCTTCACTTCTATCCACAGCTTATCTACAGGTGTGATAGCTTGCCCTTATAACGACAATCATAACAACGCCTTCGATGAAATTATTCGCTTGATGAATCTTGGGACTGTAAACCAGAGATTAATTTTAGCTAAAGTAGATGTAGACCGTAGATTGACTTTTTATGAAGCTCCAGAACCCAACCTTCCCTCAGCTTATATGACCCCCCAGGGACAGTTCTTTACCCCCTCTAACCACCCCATCCCCCCATATATGCCCCCCATTGGTGAATATGCCATTCTTTCAGGCACGAATTATTTTGCCCCCCCCTTCGACAATTTTAGGACCCCCCACTATTTTGTAGACAATTACACTTTTCTTAATTCCTGATCGAAGATATTGAAAATCTCATGAGATTTGATCGACGGAATTTCCCAGCTCAAGGGTAAAATAGCCCTATAACAACAGGAACAGGAAAAGCATAAAATTTCATGGTGATCTTTTGGTGAGGTGAAGCATTATGGTAAAGGGCACTTATTATTTCACAAAGGGCTTTATGTGGGGCACCGCTACGGCAGCGCACCAGGTTGAAGGACATAACACGAACAATACCTGGTTTGCCTGGGAGCAGGAAGAAAGCCGGATTCTAAATCGTGACCGATCTGGTTTGGCTTGTGATTGGTGGGGCGGACGCTGGCGTGAAGACTTTGATCGTGCCCAGGCGAGCGCACAGAACGCGCACCGGTTGTCGATCGAATGGAGTCGCATTCAACCGGCGCCGGATCGCTGGGATGAAAACGCGCTGGACCGTTACCGTGAGATGTTGATCGGCTTGCAAGACCGTAAGATGACGCCTATGGTGACCTTGCATCACTTTAGCGAACCTTTATGGGTGGCAGAGATGGGCGGATGGGAGAACGAGGAAATCATCGAGCTGTTTACAAAATTTGTCGAAAAAACGGTCGCCGCACTCAAGCCCTACTGCCATTTGTGGGTGACCATTAACGAGCCCAATGTGTTTGCCTTCAACGCTTATATCGATGGCGTTTTCCCGCCCGGAAAGCAGGATGTAAAAATCGCGCTGGATGTGCTGCGACATATGGTCCTGGCGCATGCTCGAGCCTACCATGTGATTCACGAACTGCAACCCGAGGCGCGGGTTGGAACTGCGATCAATTACCGGGGTTTCAAACCTGCCAGCCAATGGCCCTGGGATCGCTGGATGGCAAAACTTCACCACCACCTGTTCAACAATGTGTTTGTTCAGGCACTGCATACGGGCACGTTCAAGGCTCTGGGCAAAAAGCAAAAATTAGACCGGGTTTCCGGAACACAGGATTTTTTGGGTTTGAACTATTACACCGGCGAGTATGTACGGTTTAATCCATTTGCGCCCGATCAGTTTTTTGCACGCCGCTTTTTCCGCCCAGATTCCCTGCTGAGTGAAACCGGGTTCATCGCGCACGATCCGCAAGGTCTGGTTGAGTGCGTGAAGTGGGGAAATCAATTCGGGGTGCCGATGATTATCACTGAAAATGGGGTTGAGGATCGCGAAGATGTGCTGCGCCCGCGTTATCTTGTGGAGCACTTGCATGCCTTGTGGCGGGTGATCAACGACAATTACCCGGTAGAGGGATATTTTTACTGGACGCTGGTGGATAATTTCGAATGGGAACGTGGCTGGTCTCAGCGGTTTGGCCTGTGGGAACTGAATCAGAAGACCCAGGCGCGGGTGCGCCGTCCCAGTGCTGAACTCTACGAAGAAATTTGCCGCATCAATGGGATTTCTTCTGAGGTCACAGCCAGGTATGCTCCTGAGGCTATGCAGACGCTGTTCCCATGAATCACGCTTGAACGCTTGCCAGGGTTGGAGAAATCAGAAAAGGGAAACCCTTTCTGTGAACTGCACCTGCATGGAGGCTGAAAGCATGACCCCCACAATTCTTACTCCCGATGGAAATTCAGTTATAATTGACACATTCATCGTTTGGTGATATTATTTTTTGATTTTAATTTATAAAGGAGTATTGATGAAAAAGGTTGCAATTATCACGGATAGTACCGCTTATTTGCCAGAATATTTGGTTGATGAATTGGGTATTCACGTCATTCCCCTGACCCTGCTGTGGGGCGAGGATGTGTACCGGGATGGGGTTGATATTCGCTCGGAGGAATTTTACGCGCGCCTGGCTGAGGCAAACGTCCTCCCCACTACCAGCCAGCCGTCGGTGGGTGAGTTTACCAGCCTGTTTTCACGCCTGTTGGACGAGGACTACGCCGTCCTGGCGATGCTGATTTCGAGCGGGATTTCAGGCACAGTCGATTCTGCTCTGCAGGCTCGCGATGCTTTTCCTGGTGCCCCGATAACGGTCGTTGATTCCCATCTGGTGGCGATGCCACTGGGATTTATGGTGATGAAGGTGGCCCGAGCTGCGCAAGCGGGCGCCAGTCTGGAGGAATGCCAGGCGCTGGCAGAGGCAGTGTATTCCAAAATCGGGGTCTATTTCATGGTTGACGACCTCAAATACCTCCATATGGGCGGTCGCATCAATACAGCCAAACGTTTGCTGGGTTCTGCGCTGGATCTCAAACCGATCATGGAACTCAAGGATGGAAAAATTGAGCTGGTGGAATCCGTGCGCTCGCGAAAAAAGGCGTTAGCCCGGATGCTGGACCTGGTGGAACGGGATATCGCGGGCAGCGAGGGCGTACGCATCGCGGCTTTTCATGCCGCGGCAGAAGAAGAAGCCCAGGCGCTGTTGGTCCAGGCGGTTGAACGTTTTAATCCGATTGAGACCGTCACCACCTTCGTCAGCCCGGTCATTGGGGCGCATACCGGACCCGGGACTGTCAGCATCGCTTACCAGATGGAATGAGGTTAGATCCAGCCGCGCAGGCTGTAAATGAGCATTCCCAGGTATTCTTTAATCACGTTGGTTGTCAGGCTCAGCGCGCTGGCGCTGGGAAAAATGTAAATTACGAATTCGCCCAGGTTGGGTTTAAACGTAGCATGCCAATTGTGCTCGGTGACGGTAAAGTCCGCTGGAGCCGGGATGACTGTGATCCCCTGTTTTTCAAAAAGCGCTTTTGAGCGCGGCATGTGTTGTGCCGAGGTGACAAGGATGACCTCGGTGATCTTGTTTTCAGCCAGGATTTTGGAGGAGTACAGAGCATCCTCGTAGGTGTTCTGAGAATCGGGTTGCTGCCAGATGGCGCTTTCCGGTACGCCCATCAAGATCAGCAACTCGGTCATATCCTCGGCTGGAGTGGAATTCCTGGCTGAAACGTACCCCAGATTTCCGCCGCTCACCAGGATTACCGGCGCAGCGCCCTGCTGGTAGAGATAGGCTGCATACAGCACCCGGTCGCCGGCGGAATTCACCTCAACCATGGATCGCGGTGGATCACCTGGTTCAGTTCCGCCGCCCAGCAGAACGATCGCATCTGCAGCGGGGATGTTCTGCAAGGGCAGGTTGCGCCATTCCAGTGAACGCGCCAGACCATAGCTGACCCAGCGATTGCCTGCCAGCCACAGGATGATCAACGAGACGATCATTAACCCGCGCTGTAAACGTTTCCGTTTATTGACGATCAGCGCCAGGATGATGAACAACGAGGCTAAACCCAGGGGGAAGATGAAGAGCGGGAGCAATTTGCTAAGGTAAACGAACATGGACAACCTTCCTTGACTTGAAGAGGGCTGCTTAAAAAACAGCCGGGAGCTTTTTACTTCGATTAAATTACGGCGAAAACTGGATCACCTCATTTTCCTGGACGAAAAACACCCATTGGTGCACAATATAATAACCATCGGGGCAGGAGCCTTCCATAACCCGGGCGAGGATTGCGGTTGAGATGGCTTCTGGCAGCAGATGCGGGTTGAGCCATACTTCTCCCAAATCGCAGGCTTTTGCGGCTGGTATGTCATCTTTTCTGCTGATGATGCCTTCAATTGCGCTGGATGAGGCCGTGATGCGTGGAATATGCCAGCGGGAATAATCATCGGCAAAGGGCGCCTGGGCCAGCCGTGTGCCACCATCATAGTCGCCCTCGATAATGGCTGCGACCGGAGCGCCTTCGGGGTTGGTGTAATTATAAAGTACCTGTTTGCCTGCATCGGTTTCGGGCCAAACCACATATGGCAGTGCGATGACATTGGGTAAACCGGGGATCAGGTCTTCCCTGTTGATGGATGTCAGAGCCTGGCGCAGAGCCCGGTCGTTTTCCTCCAGTTGATATTGAATTTCAGACGGGGAGATCCGGTTTAGAAAAGGGTGTTCATATAAATGGTTCATCGGCGTAGCGCCGTTTTCGATGCACCAGGCGATCGCCCGGGCGCGTGCTTCGCGCCAGCCTTCTTTAATGCTGAAAACGCCATTTGTATAGTCGTTTAAATAGCCTTTATCGCCCAGGTTGAAAAACAGGGCTGCTGCGAAATTGAAATCTGGATACTCTTGGGAAAAGGACCACAAGCGACCGAGACCCGAATAGAGGGCGGGGTTACCCGCATCGTCCAGTGAGATTTGATCAGCATAAAACAGATCGTCAATGGTGATGATCAAAGGTCGCCGACCTTCCTGCAGGTGGATCACACCCCGCAGCCAGGAATCAAGCGAAACCAGGGAAAAGCCCGCCTCGTGCAGGGCGTACAGGTGCTGGTCAAAATCGGTCAGGCTGGTTACATAGCGCGATGAAAACGCGCCTGCGCGTGGGTCAAAGCGGTGATACATCAAAACGGGCGCGCGGGGCAAACTTTCCCATACCGTGGCGGTGAGCTGGATGCGTTCTGGCGGAGTTGTGGGGGTAGGGGTGAAGGCAGGCAGCGTGGGTACGGGCATTGCGGGGTTGCTACCAGGCACTTCCACAATGGGAAGGGTTGGGATATGTTCCGGCGCGTGGGTGGGCATATGACACCCCGACAGGATCAATACAAGCAGCAAGAAGCAAACTGGCAACGTCCGACGCACACTATTGATTTTACTTTGCTTTTTAATCATCTGAATTCAATTAAAAAATGGATCCAGGGAATGATCATTCTCGCCGATTCGGTTGAGGCCATTTTGAGTAGCAATTGGCGAAATATCCGTTATAATTGACCATCGTGCGCTTAATCCATAAGAAAGCGTAGAATTAACGGGTTGTTATACGCTATAAGCCGGGTCGCAAGGAGTGGCGACCGATCATCGAGGAGTACGTATGGCCACACCGATATGGTTTGTAAATTTATTGAAGAAGAGTTTTGGTCTGCGGTATTTTGGCGCGGAGATGACCAAATGGCCCCTGATCGGCCGGGTGATGGAACGCGCCCTGTTTAACGGTCATCGCAGTGGGGACGCTTTGTTCTATTTGCCCAAGGACCGGGTGATCATCAATGAAGCGATTGATACTCAGAGAAATATCGTTGCCCCTTCTGAAGTGGTAGAACACTTCATTAATGAATCGAAATATATCTTCTTGATGAATTCTTGCATCTGCCGTGAGGCAGCCAATTGCCAGGATTACGATCCCAATCTGGGATGCATCTTCCTGGGTGAGGCGGTTCTGGGAATAAACCCGAAACTGGGTCGCCTGGTGGATAAAGAAACCGCACTGGCGCATCTTGAACGCACTCGCGAGGCCGGACTGGTGCACCTGATCGGTCGGGACAAGATCGACGCGGTCTGGATGGGCGTTAGGCCCTATACCAAGTTGATGACCATCTGTAATTGCTGCCCGTGTTGTTGCTTGTTCCGTTTTTTACCATACCTGGCGCCCAAGCTACAACAAAAAATCGAACGTATGCCGGGAGTTGTCGTTGAGGTCACCGATGACTGCGTCGGGTGTGGGGTGTGCGCAGATGGCGTGTGCTTTGTGAATGCAATCACCATCGAAAACGGGCGCGCCCGGATCAGCGATGATTGCCGAGGGTGCAGCAATTGTGTGGAAGCCTGTCCACAGGGCGCAATTCGAGTGGTGATTGAAAGCAGTGATTATATTGAAAACGCCATCAGGCGTCTGTCAGAAGCAGTTGACGTAGGGTAAAACGGGCCCAGTACGCCCCTTCTTTTTGGGTGTTACAGGACAGGGAGGTGACCATTAGGTGGATATGGTTATCCGGCAGGTCTTCCATCACCACGCTGGATTGATACAGCACGCGGTCGGTGTGGAAGGCTGTTTGTCTGTTTCTCAAATCACCATCAATTATCGTCCCAGTCACATCTCCACATGTTAAGCCGTACGCGTGACCTGAGCGCGGTATAATTCGATAGTCCGAAATTAAAATGGAGGTCATATGTTGAACACTGAAGAATCCGTGCTGGTCCTGGTTGATTTCCAAGAGCGGCTGGCAGAGATTGTTCTCCGGCGAGAGCTGGTTGTACCCAATGCTCTGCGGTTAATCAAAGGCTGCCAGGCGCTGGGAGTGCCAATTTTACCCACCTTACAGGTGCCTGAAAAACTGGGTCCCATGCCGCCAGAACTGGTCGAGGTGTTGGGCGATGTAAAGGTGATTTCCAAAGCGGTATTCAGCGCCCTGCGAGAACCTGATTTCCTGCTGGCTTTACGTCAAAGCGGGCGCAACCAGGTGCTGTTGACGGGTATTGAAGCGCATGTTTGCGTATTGCAAACCGGGTTAGATCTGCTGGATGCGGGTTACCAGGTGCACGCCATCAGCGACGCTGTGTTTTCGCGCACGGCGGAGAACCAACAAGTGGCGCTGGCGCGCCTGCATGATGCCGGTGCGACGGTGAGCAGTGTGGAAATCGCGCTGTTTGAGTTGATCCGCACGTCGACCCATCCGCAATTCAAGACGATTTCCACATTGATTAAATAATTTGGTGTGGATTGCTGATTTTGCTTGACAATCATCGGAGACAAGGTTAAAATCATTTTCACGCTCAGACAAGGAAGCGTTACAAGCCGAGTTAGCTCAGTTGGTAGAGCACGCGACTGAAAATTGCGGTGTCCACAGTTCGATTCTGTGACTCGGCACCTTGTGTTTACAGGAGGTTGTCCCGTTGAAGGGCAGCCTCTTTTTTTTGGTGAGGAAGGCGATTGAAATCAACCCGCTCAGAATCGGTACAAAACGGGTGAGGGAATAATCAAATCATGGAGATTTTTTGACTTCACTTGACGAGAAATTTGTGAAAAATCGATGTTAAACTCAACCCTTCAAAGGTGTGTTTCTTCCAACCAGGTTGAATAAGTATCCAGAGTGGTTATCGTGCGTTGTATGGTGATGTGCGAGCAGCCAGTTGCCGGAAGGTCAACTGCGAAATGTGTTTGCCCCGTCTTTAGTGCGGCTGCAAAGCAAAATCAACGATCTTGACCTGGCTATTTTGTCCTATGTACTGATGCATAAATTAAAAATCTGCTCCCGTTATTGCGGGAGCAGATGCCTTTCGGGTTCGTTTCTGCCAGGGAGTGACAGTGCTTATTTCACCTTGTCCAGTGAAATGCCCAGGGCGTCAGCCACGCCTTTGCCGTAGGCGGGGTCAGCCTTCAGGCAATTGCTGATGTGGCGGATTTTGATGAATTCAGAGCAATCGCCCATGTTGCGGGCGGTATTCTCAAACAGCACCTGTTGTTGTTCGGGGGTCATCAGGCGGAAGAGCTTGCCGGGCTGGGTGTAATAGTCGTCATCATCAGCACGAAAGTCCCAGTTGTCAGCAGCGCCGCTCAATTCCAATGGGGGCTCTTTAAATTCGGGCTGTGCATTCCACTCGCCAAAGCTGTTGGGGGAATAACCGAGGGTGGCGCCAGCATTGCCGTCCACGCGCATCTGACCGTCGCGGTGAGAGGGGTGGGCGTTGGCATTTTTAGGGCTGTTAACCGGGATCTGGTGGTGGTTGACACCCAGGCGATAGCGCTGCGCATCCCCATAGGCAAACAACCGGCCCTGCAGCATCTTGTCAGGCGAAAAGCCGATACCGGGGACGACCGCTGCCGGGTTGAAAGCGGCTTGTTCCACATCCTGGTAGTAATTCTCAGGATTGCGATTTAACTCCAACACACCGACCTCGATCAGGGGAAATTCGCTCTGATACCAGACTTTGGTCAGGTCGAAGGGGTTATAAGGCATTTTCTTCGCCTGTTCTTCCGTCATGACCTGGATGTACATTGTCCAGCGGGGAAAGTCGCCCTGTGCAATGCTGTTAAACAGATCGCGCTGGTGGCTCTCACGGTCACAACCGACCAGCTCTGCAGCCTCTTGATCGGTCAGGTTCTTGATGCCCTGCTGGGTGTGGAGGTGAAATTTCACCCAAACCCGCTCTTTGTTGGCGTTGATCATGCTGAAGGTGTGACTGCCAAAGCCGTGCATATGGCGGTAGGAAAGGGGGATTCCGCGATCACTCATGGTGATGGTGATCTGGTGCAGCGCTTCCGGCAAGCTGGTCCAAAAGTCCCAGTTGTTTTCAGCTGAGCGCAGGTTGGTCTCAGGATCGCGTTTGACCGCGCGGTTTAAATCCGGGAATTTATGCGGATCACGCAGGAAAAAGACCGGCGTGTTGTTTCCCACCAGGTCCCAGTTGCCTTCTTCGGTGTAAAACTTCATAGCAAACCCGCGAATATCGCGCTCTGCATCAGCAGCGCCGCGCTCACCTGCCACGGTAGAGAAGCGCACAAAACACTCGGTCTGCTTGCCGACCTTGGAGAAGATCGCCGCCCGGGTGTATTGGGTGATGTCATTGGTGACAGTAAAGGTGCCGAAGGCGCCGGAGCCCTTTGCGTGCATGCGCCTCTCGGGGATCACTTCACGGTCAAAATGTGCCAACTTTTCCATGTACCAGACATCCTGTAACAGCATGGGTCCGCGTGGACCTGCGGTCATTGCATTGTCATTTTCTGGAACAGGTGCGCCGGCAGCTGTCGTTAATTTTTTCTTTTTTTCTTCCATAATGTTCCTCTTCTTAATTTTGTAGTGAATTTAATTGACAACCAGGACAAATCCCTGAATAGCAAACATCTTTTTTCTCGATAATAAATCCTTCTAATCCATCAACCTCCAGATGATCATAATCGATGGCGAAATCAAAGATTTTCCCGCAGGCAAGGCATTTAAAGTGTCCGTGGTCTTTAATCACAATTTCGTAGTGTTGAGCATCGGTATCACTGGGAATTTTCCGTACAATTCCAGCGTCAATAAACCGGTGCAGGGTGTTGTAAATGGTCGCTTTTGAAATTGTGGGGATTTCCTGGCTCAGATCCGTGAAAATTTCATCTACTGTAGGATGGGTTTGGGAATGAAAGAGGTATTCCAGGACTTTAATGCGCTGAATGGTGGGGCGAATCCCCCTGCGATTAAGTCTTTGTTTTAGATTCGATGACATTTCAGACAAAGTTACCTTAGAATGATTCAATTATTAGAGGAATTATAAGTTTATAATAGTTCTAAATTTGAGAAAAGTCAAGAGTTTTCATGAGAGTTTTGAAAAATAAATGGTTTTTAATAATCGTTTTGTGAGGTCGTTGCCCTGAGCAACATTGGGTTGGGCAGATACGGAGGTTAGGCAGACACGGCTCGAAGAGTGCTGCGCGAAGGTCTGCCCCTACTTTGGGTTGGGCGGGCACGGAGGTGGGGCGGACACGAAGGTTGGGCAGACACGGAGGTTGGGCAGACACGGCTCGAAGAGTGCTGCGCGAAGGTCTGCCCCTACTTTGGGTTGGGTAGACACGGAGGTTGGGCTGATGAGCGCTAATTTTTAATAATATAAAGGTTTTCAGGCATCTTTCAATGTATCTGCACGAAAACTGCGCAGATCGACTGCGACTTCGCCCAAACGAGAGGCTTCTGCCGCGAAGCCCAGCAGGTGACTTTCCAGGGCGTCATGGGCGCTGGTTAACGGCGGGCTCTGGCCGCGCAGCGCCTGTACAAAGGCGCGCATGATGCCTGTATCACCGCCGCCATGACCCGAAGCACTGTCGACGGTAGTAGGGAAGGAGAAGCGCTGGGTCTCACCGGGCCCGTGGGGGTGAATTTCCAGCCAGGCTTGGCTATAGGTGAACTTGCCCAGCAGCGTGGCTTGGGAGCCATCCACGCGCAGGGTGCGCCCCTCTTCGTGGGAGTGCCCGTGCATGGTCAGGGTGGCGGTGATCCCGCTGGGATAGATCAGGTTGACAACCTGGTGATCGACAACGTTGTTGTCACAGTGGTATACACAGCGCCCATAGGGGCCGGTTTGCAGGGCGTGCAGAACTGCCTCATCGCTGGTTGGTTCGGGGGTGATGGTGTTGCGCGGCCAACCACTGTAACGGGTCAATGTGCGTATCGGCGGGATGATCGCGCCCAGCGCATCCGCCAACCGTGGGTGGGAAATTGCCAGCAAACCGATGGTCCTCAGAATGGGGTTTTTCGCCTCGGTTACGGCAACTTTTATCGGGTAGTTTTCTAAATAGATGCGGGGCGCAAAGAATGGGCAGCTTTCTGAAACGAGGCAACCGTCCGTGCAGCGATCGGGCGCACCATGAGGCGCACACTCAGATTTAAAGTGGCGCAGGTCTCCAGCCGAACTGAGCCAGGTGGCTTTTTCACCCGTGAACCAGTACAGCAGGTCCAGGTCATGGCAGCACTTGGCCAGGATCATGGGGGCGCTGTCGATAATGTTGCGCCAGTTGCCGCGCACAAAACTATGCGCCATGTGGTAGTAAGCGACATTCTCGCTGTGGGCGATGTGCACAATCTGCCCCAAACAGCCGGAATCGAAAATGGCTTTCACCTTCTGGAAGAAATCGGTGTAGCGCAGCACGTGGCACACCATCAGGAGGCGACCGGTCTCCCGGGCCGTGCGGACGATGTGGACCGTCTCACCCAGGCTGGTCGCCATGGGCTTTTCCAGCAGCATGTTATAGCCTGCATCCAGGGCACTGACGGTCGAATTATGGTGGTCTTCGTCCTGGGTGGCGTTGAGAACCGCATCGGCAATTTTCCCGACCTGTAGCGCTTCTTCCCAGCCGGTAAACTGGCGCTCAGGCGGGATGTGGTGAGCAGCAGCAAAGCGCGCCCGGCGTCCAGGATCGGGCTCGGCTACGGCTGTAAATTGGACCTGGTCGGGATGTCTCAGTGCGTAAGGCCCATAGGCATCTGCGCCGCGATTACCGGCGCCGAAGAGAAGGATGCTAATCGGTTTACTCATGGGGGGCTCCTTGTTCGCTATGTCGCAAGTGGATTATAACATCACCCGCCGGTGAAACGTTTGATTATTTAACCTTTGAGAGCATGATAAAATAATAATCAAAGGTTTCCTGAGATGGAAGACGTTGAACTTCTTAAAATCGAAGAAGCGGCGTTGAACGCCTGGCCAGCGCCCCTGCAGATGCTGTACGACGGATGGGTGCTGCGTTTTACGGGCGGTCATTCCAAGCGCGTTAATTCGGTCAACCCGCTGTATGCGTCCAGGCTGCCGTTGGATGAAAAGATCAAAACCTGCGAGCGGGTCTATGCCCGCCTGGGACTGCCGTGCCTGTTTCGCGTGCCTGAACCTGTTGCCGACTCACCGCTCACCGATGCATTAACCGCCTCGGGCTACACGTCTTTTGACCCGACGCTCGTGCTGGGACGCCGGTTGGAAAAAGGGCGTGGACCTGACGCGGATGTGACCATCCTGGAAATGTCCCATGAGGATTGGTTCCAGATGCGGGCGCATTTTATCAGCGTATCTGATGAGGACTTGCAGGCGCACAGGACGATTTTGCAATGTATTGTGCCCGAGATGCGATTGCTGGGTTTGTTTGTCAACGGTCAGCCGGTCGCCTGTGGGATGGGGGTCGTTGAGGGTGCTTTGCTCGGATTCTTCAGCATTTATACCGATAAGGATTGGCGGAGGAAGGGGTGTGCCGGTATGATCATGTCTGCGCTGACCGATTGGGGGCTCGAGCACGGCGCCACCTACGGGTACCTGCAGGTGGAAGGGGATAATGATCCTGCACTGGCGTTTTATCAGAAACTGGGGTTTGCGCGCTGTTATGATTATATCTATTATCAAAACCCGGCCAGTGAGGGTCAGGCGAAGGATGGTTTTCACAAAATTAGGGCGTGTTCACCCAAAAAGGGTAAGGACAAGGGGAACAAAACGGAGACTATGAGCGTCAATAGTGTATGAACAAAAAAAATCAAAGGAGAAACACAATGAAAACTAAAAATATGCTGATAGTTCTAACCCTGGCGCTGACCCTTACCCTGGCAGCCTGCAGCACCCATAAAGGAGACATTGAACTGAAGGGCACATCCTGGTCACTGGTTGAAATCCATGGACAGCCCATATTAGAGGGCACAACTCCGACCCTGATCTTCGATGAAGAGGGAATTGGCGGCAACGCGTCGTGCAATATATTCGGCGGTAATTACACGCTGGACAAAGGAAAACTGACCTTTGATCAACTCTTTAACACCGAGATGTATTGTGAAGGTGCCATGGACCAGGAAACCGCTTACATCAATGCACTGCAGGAGGTCGTTGGGTTCAAGATCGAGAATGGCAACCTGCAACTCCTGGACACCGACGGACAGGTGATCCTGGCTTTTGCCCCGCAAAAATAAGATTAATTCGTGGAACACCGGGGTAATCACACGGAGAAGACAGCCTCTGTGTGATTCCCCTGTTTTATTAATCATTCCCCAACCCACCCTGCGGCTTTTGCTTAAATTGCGTTTCGTATAGCTGTGCATAAAGTCCGCCCAGGGCGAGCAGGTCCTGATGGGTGCCGCGTTCGATCACCTCGCCTTTGTCCATCACCAGGATCAGGTCGGCTGAAAGGATCGTACTCAGGCGGTGGGCGATGACGATGCTGGTGCGGTTGGCATACATGCGTTCCAGAGCCTCCTGGATCAGCGCCTCGGATTCGCTATCGAGGTGGCTGGTGGCCTCATCGAGGATCATGATGCGGGGGTCTTTCAGCAGCACACGCGCCAGCGCCAGGCGTTGCTTTTCACCGCCACTCAGGCGATAGCCGCGCTCGCCCACGATGGTGTTATATCCTTCGGGCAGGTCCATAATAAAATGGTGGATATTGGCTGCCTGGGCTGCGTTGACCAGGTCTTCACTGCTGGCATCAGGATTGGCATATAGCAGGTTAGCCCGGATGGTGTCGTGGAACAGGTAGGTTTCCTGGGTGACCATGCCAATGGAATCCGCCAGGTCGTCAAGGCGCAAATCGCGCAGGTCGTGCCCATCCAGGCGGATGGCGCCCTCGGTGGGATCGTACAGCCGCGGGATCAGGTAGGTGAGGGTGGTCTTGCCGGCACCGCTGGGACCGACCAGGGCGACCAGGTCACCGGGGTTGGCGACAAAGGAAATATCTTTCAGTGCCATCTCACGCGCCTGGCTTGTGCCTGGCAGAGATGGATCACTGGACTGGGGGGCTTGATCGGAAAGGATGCCGCCCACTTGTTCAACAGAATAAGGTCGGTCGACGTCCTTAAGAAGACCATGATTTGAATCGACGTATTTAAAGTTAACCCGATCAAATTCGAGCTTGCCCCGGGGTGCTTCGAGAGGGATGGCATCCGGGCGCTCTTCGATATCGATGGGAAGGTCAATCACCTCGAAAACCCGTTCAAAGCTGACCATGGAGGTGGCAAATTCGACCGGTGCGTTGATGAAACCCTGAAAGGAGTTATACAGGCGCGAGAGGTAATCACCAAAGGCAACGATGGTGCCGAGGGTGAACATTTCAAGGATAACCAGGTAGCCGCCCACGCCGTAGACCAGGGCGCTGCCCACGGCAGTCAGCAGGTGCACGATGACGGTGAAGACAATCGCCATGGTGGCTCGCTTGATCCCCAGGGTTTTGACTTCGTGGGCGCGATTGCTGAAGCGTTCGACCTCAGCCTCGCGCTGACCGAAGAGCTTGACCAGCAGCGCCCCGCCGATGTTGAGGGTCTCGTTCATGTTGGCGTTCATGCGAGCGTTCATTTCCATCTGCCGCCGGGCAATGTTTCTAAAAACCCGCCCCAGCTTACGAGCCGTGATAATGAACAGGGGGATGATGATAATTCCCAGCAAGGTCAGGCGCCATTCCAGTATCAGCATGACCACCAGGGTGGTGACCACCTCGATGAAACTGGTGATGAGGGTGACCAGGGTGCGGCTGATGGCGGTTTGCGCCCCGATGACATCGTTGTTCAAACGGCTGATCAGCTCTCCTAACTGGGTGTGGGTGAAAAAGCGCAGTGACATGTGCTGAAGATGCTTATACAAAGACACCCGCAGGTCGAAGATCACCCCCTCGCCGATCTGTGACACCAGGCGCCGGGTGATCACCTGGAATAACCCGCTGACGATCGGCAAAAGCAGCAAGCCAATTGCCGACAAAAAGAGGTGTTTAAGATCTTTATTGGGGATGGCGCTATCAATCAAATACCTGAGGATCAGGGGGGAGAGCAACGCCACCCCCGTGGTTGCCAAAATCGAGAGCAAGCTCGCGATCATCCGCCAGGTATAGGGTTTGCCATAGTGTAAGACCCGCCGAATTTGCGCCCATGAGAGATGGGGCTTCTCATCGGAAGCATTGATATAACTACGCCAATTCCTTCTTCGCATTGCCACGGTCGGTGATTCCTTTCAATGTGTTCGTTCGGGTTTAATCCTTTCCCGGACTGTGCCGGGTTAATCAATGTGTGCTTGGCTTTGTTCCTGTAAGAACGGGAGTGGGTCAATCAGTCCCGGGGCAGGGAAAAGCAAACCCGTGCACCGGTATCGGTTTTTGCATCCGCCCACATGCGACCGCCGTGAGCCTCGATGGTGGCACGTGCCAGGTACAGCCCCAACCCGGCGCCCTGGGTTTTCCGGCTGGTATCTTGCGCCCGGTAAAAGCGATCAAAGATATGGGGCAGGTCACCGGTGGCAATGCCCGGACCGGCATCGATCACGCAGATCACCACCTGGTCGGGCAGGGTTTGTCCGCTGATGCGGATTTCACCGCTGGGGGCGTACTTGATCGCATTAGAGATCAGGTTACTGAGCACCTGTTCGATGCGGGTTTCGTCGGCCATGATGATGGGGAAGTCTTTGGGAATGTCAATGATGATTTGATGCGCAGCGGACTGTACCTGGAAGCGCTTGGCTAAACGATCCACAAGCTGGTAGAAATTCACATCGGCTTTTTTAAGCTGCACGCCGTTCATCTGCAGGCGGTTGGCTTCCAGCAGATTTTCGATCAAATCGGTCAGGCGGTCCGCTTCTTCTTCGATGACCTGCAGGCTGCTCTCCATGATCGCGCGATCCCATTGCACATCGTCGCGCCGCAGGGTGCTGACATAGCCTTTGATTAAGGCGACGGGTGTTTTAAGTTCGTGGCTGATGATGGAGATAAACTCACTTTTCAGTTCATCAGCCTGCCTGAAGCGGGTGATATCACGCACCGTGACGATGGTGCTGATCAATGTGCTGTCTGTGGAGATTAAGGGAGCGTAGGTGATCCCTACCGGCAGGGGTGGTTGACCGTTAGGGCGTTCGAGATCGCCTTCCACGTACAGGTGAGCCCGTGGTGAGAGTGGCCACCCACCCGCTTCGGCTTTTTCGAGAGTAATACCATTGGGTAATTTTGTCCAGCGGATCACATCTTCATGGTTCAGAGATTGCAGTTCTTCCTGTGAACGGCCGTACAGACGGGCAAAGGCAGCGTTGGTGCGTTCGATGGTGCGGTCGGGGCGCAGGATCAGGATCCCATCGGCGGCCGAATCAAGTATGGCGTCTGTGTGCTGCTTTTCCCGGTTGATTTCGGTGTAAAGCCGTGCATTGCGTACCGCGATGGCAGCTTGATTGGCAAAACTGGAGAGCAGCGAGCGATCGTTGGTGGAAAATGTACCCTGGTAATTGCGAAAGATATAGATGAAACCGATCACTGCGCGCTGGGCAAATAACGGCAAACCGACTGCGGACAGGGTGCCCATGCTGATCTGCTGCAGCAGGTGGTTGAGTTCAGAAAGCTGGTTGTCGGTCAGCGACGGGGTGGGTGATATTTTTTCCAGCCAGGAATTAAGGTAACGTTGGATCGCTTCCGGCAGTCCATCGGCAACGGCTAAATACCAACGACCCTGCGGGTCATTGAGGGCGATAAATCCAGCATGGCCCGCCAGCATTTCGATGGAATATTTAAGGATGCGACCCAGGAGCTTATCGAGATCAAGTTCCTCGGTCAACGCGCGGGAGATTTCCAGCAGGTAATCGCGCTGGCGCACTCGGATATCGGGTAACATGGGTTAATTTTATCGCAGATTTACAGGAATGTAAGGAAGGGCTGAAGGGCTGGTGTGGAATTTGGTATAATATCATTATTGGAAAGCAAGGCTCACAACCCGATTTTGGAACATTACCCCTGTTATCAGCGTCTGTATCTTGAATGGCGATGAAGACAAGATCGATCGATGAATTGATGGTGGAGTACCTGCAACCCGCTGCACCAAATCCTCTCGGTTTCGCACCTGATTTATTGCCGTACGGACCTTGAGAATTGTAGCGTTATCGATTTGAATATGAGCTAAGAAAGTGAGTGGAAACAATGAAACACCAAAGCTGGTTTTTTCTAATCCTTGTGCTGATAGGTGCAGTTGTCTTGAGCGGATGCGATATTTTTGGCAGGGTGCAACCTGAAGACCCCCAGGTCGTGTTGCAAACAAGTATCGCATCAACCCAGCTTGCACTGGAAGAAATTGAAACGATTGTGGCAGCAACTCTGGACGCCATGCCAACGGTAGAGCAAAAAGCGCCGGAGGTTCCAACACCAACAGGTATCGTTGCTGTTCCCACCAGTACAACAATCCCAACTTTACAGCCAACAGAAGCGCCAACGAGCGCTCCAACAGAAGCGCCAACAAGTACCCCAACAGATATGCTAACGAGCACCCCAACATCAGCGGTGCCATTGGCGCAAGTCAGTGTGCCGACCAATTGTCGCACCGGACCGGGAATCATCTTTGATCAGGTCAGCATCTTAGATGTGGGTCGACAGGTGGAAGTGATCGCCAGGAACGCATCCGGGACTTACTGGGTGGTCAGAAACCCGGGCGGTGAAGGCACCTGCTGGCTTTGGGATCAATATGTCACGATCACAGGTAGCACCGCCGACCTCCCGATCTGGGATTCTCCCCCGACGCCAACCCCCACTGCAGGGGAGACCCCCACTACAGTGACGATGAGGGTCAGCATCCCGACCAACTGCCGCGTGGGGCCGGGCATTCCCTACGAGATTGTCAGTGTCTTACAGGCCAACCGGACCGTTGAGGTGCTTGCGCGGCATGCCACGGCTGATTTTTGGGTGATCAATAACCCCGTGGGTTCCGGCACCTGCTGGGTGTGGGGCGAACATGCCACTTTTACCGGAGCATGGTGGAATCTGCCTGTACAAGATGCCCCACCAGCGCCGACCCCGGCGCCGGAAGTGACTCCCACTGCGGTGACGATGAAGGTCAGCATCCCGACCAACTGCCGCGTGGGGCCGGGCATTCCCTACGAGATTGTCAGTGTCTTACAGGCCAACCGGACCGTTGAGGTGCTTGCGCGGCATGCCACGGCTGATTTTTGGGTGATCAATAACCCCGTGGGTTCCGGCACCTGCTGGGTGTGGGGCGAACATGCCACTTTTACCGGAGCATGGTGGAATCTGCCTGTACAAGATGCCCCACCAGCGCCGACCCCGGCGCCGGAAGTGACTCCCACTGCGGTGACGATGAAGGTCAGCATCCCGACCAACTGCCGCGTGGGGCCGGGCATTCCCTACGAGATTGTCAGTGTCTTACAGGCCAACCGGACCGTTGAGGTGCTTGCGCGGCATGCCACGGCTGATTTTTGGGTGATCAATAACCCCGTGGGCTCCGGCACCTGCTGGGTGTGGGGCGAACATGCCACCTTTACCGGAGCATGGTGGAATCTACCTGTACAAGATGCCCCACCAGCGCCGACACCCGCCGCCGTGACCTTGCGGGTAAGGGTGGACACCAACTGCCGTGTGGGCCCAGGCATTCCCTATGATATTGTGACCATCTTCAGAATTGGGAAGACGGCGACCGTGGTTGGACGGCATGCCAGTTTGGATTTCTGGGTGATCGAGAACCCGGAAGGCTCCGGCACCTGCTGGGTGTGGGGCAAGTACGCCACTCTGACCGGACCGTCATCCAGCCTGCCGATTTGGGATCCGCCGCCCAGGCCGTAAGGATTGGCTTCAGTTAGCGCTGAACCGCTGTAGAATTCTTCAGTGCCCAAACAGCCCGATAAGTGCCTCGCTTATTGGGCTGTTTTCTTTGTCTAAAATCAGTCCAGGTTTTGCCTGAATATGCATCATCCTGCGCCCAGCATCCGTTGGAGCCCTGTTTTTCCGAATGTCATCCAGGGAGAGAGAGGCGCGGGTCAGCATCCAGTCCCAGGCGGACCAGGGCCTCCAGGTTTTGGAGCATGTCGGTGCTGCAAAACACCGTGAAATCAAACTTCAACCCGTTACTGGAGGACTTGTCAGCATAACCGGTGGGATCGGCGGCGTCACGCGGATTTATCTCCTATTCATCATCAACGATCCCGAAGCGAAGAATGGGGGGTCAGCGGTCAAAGCCCACCAAACATGACTTGCTTATTGACGGATATCTTGAATCCTGCTATGATTTTAAAGTTATGCAAGAACGAAAACAGGGCATATTTTCCCGTTTCTGGGCTTATCTGCGGCGAGAATCGCAATGGCTACGGATTGGGCTGGGTTATAAACGCTGGCTGCTGCTTGTGCTGCTGGGGACGACCCTCCTGGGGCTGGGTTTGGCATTAATTCTCCTGCATATTTACCGCACCGTCCCTGATAACTGGCTGGTGCCCATTTTGGCGTGGCTTTCACTGCGCTTTTTAGACCGCCCTATCCGGGTGGTCATTTTCGGTGGAATCGGCGTGATCCTGGTGTTGATTGGCGTTTGGGGGGCTAACCAGGCCCTGTTGAAACCCTTTGTTCCTCCTGGAAAATCGGTGATTGATACGCTAGATTCCTTCCGGCGTCGTGATCGCGGGCCGCGCATCGTGGTGCTGGGCGGCGGGCATGGCATCGCCTCGTTGCTGCGCGGGCTTAAAGCCTATACCCGCAACATCACAGCCATTGTCACTGTGGCGGATGATGGCGGTTCCTCTGGTAAGCTGCGCCAGAGCGTTGGCATCCTCCCGCCGGGAGATATAAGGCACTGCCTGGCTGCGTTGAGCGACGATGAGGATTTGCTCACCCAGGTGTTTCAATACCGCTTTTCCATGGGGGCGGGTTTGGAAGGGCATACCCTGGGCAATTTGCTCATCAGCGCGCTGACGGAGATTACCGGCAGTTTTGAAACTGCGGTCGCAGAATCCGGTCGGGTTCTGGCGGTGTATGGCCAGGTGCTACCCTCCACGCTGACCGATGTCCGCTTGCTGGCTGATATTGTGGATGCCGACGGCAAACTTCGGAATGTCTCAGGCGAGACGCAAATCCGCGAATCCCAGGGCACGATCAAGCGTTTATGGCTGGACCCGACCAACACGCCGGCTTTTCCGCCGGCAATTTCAGCAGTGCTGAGCGCTGATTTAATCATCATCGGTCCGGGCAGCCTGTTCACCAGTTTGCTGCCCAACCTCCTGGTGCGCGATCTGGCAGAAGCTGTACGTGTCAGCCATGCTTTGAAATTTTTCATCTGTAACGTAGCCACAGAGCGCGGTGAGACTGATAATTTTGATTGCATCGATCATGTGTTGGCAGTGGAAAAGCACATTGGCACCAATTTATTTGACCTGGTGATTTGCAACAACAACTTTGAAGGCGAATTAGGCGAAGGTGTTAGCTGGGTCAAGATGGATGAAGACCTGCTTAAGCATGCCTCAGTCTATTGTGCTGATTTAATCGACCCGGAACATCCCTGGCGGCACAACTCAAAACGCCTTTCCAAAGCGGTTATGGACCTGTTCTACGAACGTACCGGACCGTTACCAGGCTAATCGATCACTTTTCAGCAATTTCATTTGCAAATTTACTTCCTCGCGGAGTAAAATCATTACGATAAATAAAATTTTAAAGG